>CALEXE010000089.1:0-47951 GCA_937925265.1 uncultured Collinsella sp.
CCCGCGACCCCAACCTTGGCAAGGTTGTGCTCTACCAACTGAGCCATGTCCGCTTACGAGGATTAATCTTACGTGATGCCTGCATCCTATGCAAGAACTTTTTTGAAAAGTTTTGCGACGCCCTCGCGAACCTCGCGAAGACATCAGCCACCACGGAAGGTGTAGGCAAACGCAAGCTCGCCGCAAGAGGCCCCTACAACTCAGCGAGCATGATCCAGGCAGAGCTGTCCTGCGCAAGTCTGCCGTCTGCAAGCGGTGATGAGGTGAGCAGGACCTTGCCCGCCGGCAGCTCCACGGGTGCTGCGCCGAAGTTCGTCACACATGCCCAGCCGTTGTCGCGGCGATAGGCGATGACGCCGCCCTCAGCGCCCTCGGCACCATCCGAAAGACCGGTGCGCCCGTCAAGATCGAGCCACTTAAGATCGTTGGCGCACCCGCGTAGCTTGCGCCGCAGCCAGAGGGCGTCACGATAGAGCGCAAGCATCGATGTCGGGTCCGCCTCTTCCCTATCGGCAGCGTAATCGGAAAACCATGCAGGCTGCGGCAGATGGGGCGCCGCATCGGCGTCCGCCGGTGAAAACCCAAACGATCCGCCCTGCGTGGGATCGTCCGCTGCCACCCACGGCAGGGGCACGCGGCAGCCGTCGCGCCCCTTCTCGCGCTTCGATCCGCGCGTATTGGTCGCAGTAGGATCTTCGAGTGCGGCCCACGGGATATCGGCCACCTCAAAAAGGCCGAGCTCCTCACCCTGATACACGTATGCCGAGCCCGGAAGCGCCAGCTCGAGCAAAAGGGCCGCCCGCGCGCGGCGCTCGCCGAGTTCACGGTCCTCGTCATAAGACGACCCGTCGCGTAAGAGCCAGTCGAGCGCAATCTGGTGGTAGCGCGTCGCCTTGACCTGCGGCAGGGCAAAGCGCGTCGCCACGCGAGGCACGTCGTGGTTGGAAAGTACCCAGGTCGAGGCGGAATCGGATTCGATGGCTGCCTTCAAGCCCTCCTCGATTGCAGCGCGCATGTCATCATAGGTCCAAGTGGCCTTGGCGAACTCAAAGTTAAATATCTGGCCAAGCTCGCTGGGGCGCGCGTAGAGATACTGGCGCTCGGGCAGCACCCACGCCTCGGCAACGGCGCTGCGTGGCGGATCATAGCGGTCGAACACGCGGCGCCACTCGCGATAGATCTCGTGGACCTCGTTGCGGTCCCACAGCGGATGGGTGCCGTCCTCAACCATGTCATCGCCCTCGGCGAGATGCCACCGGTCGAGGTCATCGCGGTCGAGATCCTTGGCGAGACCGTGCGCCACATCAATGCGAAAGCCATCGACGCCTCGATCGCTCCAAAACGCCAGGACGTCGCAAAAGAACGCATGAACCTCGGGGCACGACCAGTCAAAGTCCGGCTGCTCGGGCGTAAACATGTGCAGATACCACTGACCGTCCGCGACGCGCGTCCAGGCGGGGCCACCAAAGTTGGCATTCCAATTGGTGGGAGGCAGCTCGCCGTGCTCGCCGCGACCATCGCGGAAGATATAACGGGCGCGCTCGGGCGATCCGGGGCCGGCGGCAAGAGCGGCTTTGAACCAGGGGTGCTGGTTGGACGAATGGTTGGGCACGATGTCGACGATGACCTTGATGCCGTGCGCGTGAGCCGCAGCGATCATGTCATCGAAGTCATCAAGCGAGCCGAGACGTGGGTCGACATCGCAGTAGTCCGCCACATCATAGCCGCCATCAACAAGAGGCGATGGGTAAAACGGGCTCAGCCAGATGGCCTCGATACCCAGCCGCTCAAGATAGTCCATCTGCTGGGTAATGCCCGCGATATCGCCCAGACCCGAACCAGTCGAATCCTTAAACGAGCGCGGGTAGATCTGATAGATCGCGGCATCGGACATCCATGGGCGCGACGAGGACTTTTCTGTAGCCATGGGGTGCGCCTCCCTTGCAACGAGGTTTTGCGAGATGCCCACGATGATACGCCCAAAGCGGACATTCGCGGCAAACAACGCCACAGACACGCCCCAAACGCTCGCCCCCTCTCGGGCTCGAGCCTCCTGGGACGAATCGATCGATTAGTGAAAAGAACGGAAGACTTACTCCCCCGGCCACGACAGCGAGCGGGCTCCGGGTGCCCCAGGTTGCCGCGAAAGAGGAGGGAAGCGTACTTTATGTACGCGACCGACGATTGAGGGGCAAGATGGGGTGCCCGGGGCCCGCGCAGCGTCAACAAAAAACGCGGTTCGTTAGAACCGCGTAAGATAGTTGGAGCGGACAACGGGGCTCGAACCCGCGACCCCAACCTTGGCAAGGTTGTGCTCTACCAACTGAGCCATGTCCGCTTGCGGGTTATTAATTTACGCGAGTTGTCCAAAAGACGCAAGTACTTTTTTCAAAAAACTTGTCTGCCGCATGTTCTTAGTAGCTAAACGCGCTAAAGCGATTGGCTAGGCACACGACTCCAGCGCTCCGCTAAACAGCTTCACCATCTGCACGCGCGTGCCGGCGCCGTCCGTACGACGAGCAACCTCCACGTTATCGACGAGCATACGCATAAGCTTGATACCACGGCCGCGCTCCTCTGATGCGACCGGTTCGCTCGTTTCATCGATAGAATAGCCGGCACCTCGATCAAGCACCTCAACCACAACGCGATCGCTATAGGCCTGAACCGTCAGGACGCAGCCGATACCGCCCGCATGGTCATAGGCATTACCCAGCGCCTCCCCCGACGCCAATGCGACATCGTAGCGCTCGTCACGGCGCAACGGAAGCGATTCAAGGAGTTCGGCGATGCGATGTCGGTAGTATGGAAGATTCTCGATACCCTGACGGACCTCGACGCTCTTACTCCAGCGAGGCAGCTCCCCCACCGGAATGGCGGGAATAGACTCCCGTGCCGGCCCCGCGACATGAAGGATATCGACAAGCCGAGCAATCTCCAAAAAGCGAACAACTCCACCTGATGCATTGACGAGCGAAAGCAGGCCTTCTCGCCTCATGAGCTCACGAGCGCGCGTAAGCAGGAATGCCAAGCCCGTCGAATCGATAAAGCTAACTGCCTGACAGTTGATGACGACACGACGCACGCCGCGGCCAATCAAAGCATCCAACCGCCGACGCAGCGCAGGCACCGTGGCGATGTCGATATCGCCTGGTGGCGTCAAAACCGCTATGTCATTCCACTCATTCATACGACCATGGTTCCCCAAAAAAGCCCACTCGATGCATTCGTTTCCCCAACCGTACGGATTCAGCCCGCCCAGCGTCGTCTATGAACGACCCCGTAAAAACTCAAGGGACACCAATGCAATGTCATCGTCCAGCGCCGATTCGGTAAATCGGTCAAGCTCGCCCAAGACCTTGCCGCAAATGCCCGACACGCCCTCACCCGAGACAGAGAGCAGAAGGTCGCGAAGGCGCTGCTCGCCAAAGAAAGCACCCGAGCGGTCACGTGCTTCGATTGTTCCGTCGGTGTACATAAATAGCATGTCACCAGGAGCGAACGTAAACACGCCTGTCTCGTACACCATGCTCTCAAAGGCACCGATTACCCCCGATTGGCATCCAAGCAGCTCGACCTCTCCCCCACGAGCCTCGTCGCCACCCAGCGGCATCGACTCTGGCCTGATGACCATGGTCGGAGGATGGCCCGCCGAACAATACGTTGCGCGTCCGGCTTTAAGGTCAATCTTGGCGATAAAGGCCGTCACGAACGTCTCGACCCTCGAAAAGCCCATGAGCATGCTGTTAAGGGAGCGTGCCATGCGGGCCGGTCCAGCGCCCTCCCAGGCATATGCCGTCAGGGCCGTCTTGACGAGCGCGGACATCGATGCAGCCTCAATGCCTTTGCCAGACACATCGCCCAGAATCATGACGGCGCAATCGTCGGGAAGACGGATGAGCGTATAGAAATCGCCGCCGACCAACGCCGAATTCGTGGCCGACAGGTACACCGAATCGGCGGCGATTCCCGGAACATCCCCCAGTGAATTTCTCATGCCAATCTGGAGCGTCTGAGCGATATGGCGCTCCTCACGCTTTTGAGATTCGCCTTCATAGATCAGTTCAAAGTCATGAGCCAAGTGCACCAAGTAGTCATATTCAAGGTCATCAATCGGCTCTTGGCTACCATCACGAAGCAGCAGCGCGCGCGTCGTCGGGCCCTTCGCAACAGAAGCAGGAACAATCGCGTCGTTACTGTGCTTGCCATCGCCCTTAGAGCGCGGACGCCCCGCCTCGATGCCGGCGTCGACGTAGAGACCCTGGCAAGGCAAGCCATGCGCCCTAAGCCAGCCTCCCATAGGCATCGATTCGTCAACGCGAGTTATACGGACGTGTTTAAGGTCCTCGGCGCTCGTGCCGCCCAAAACAGATGCCTCAAAGCCATCAGGGGCAGCCCCCAAACGTGCCGCTGGCGCCGTCGTGGAAAAGAAAAGCTTCTCGGGATCGTCCGGCAAAGCAACGCGACTGCCGCCTTCAAAATCTATGACGTAGGAATCCAGACTGGCGTCATACTCAATAGGGCAAAAATGGCAGTTGAGCATATTGCAGATCTCGGACGATACCGCCTGGGTAGCCGCGACGGAATCGTCTAGAAAGGCAAACAACTCATCACGCAAGACATTGAGCGAGCGGCCAAGCTCGGCCGTGCGACGAGAGCGAAGACTCGATGCCATGCCGACCAGCTGGATAGACAGGTAATCGCAAATGACCTCGAGTACATTAACGTCATAGGCGAGCGGCGCCTGGGGGCGTTTCCAACCAACTTCCAGCACGCCAAGGATCTGCGTACCGTAAAAAACGGGAAGACAGATTTCACTGCGGTACGGAGGCATATCCTGCATGCGCAACAGGTGCTTTGAACGATTATCCAGGTCCATGAACATACCGGAGGCGGCCTTATCGCCCTCAAGGTCCTGTTGGATCGACAAGCGACAGGCACGCGACTCGCGAAGAACATACGTCGGAATGCCAGCGCCATACGGCAAAAACTCGGGCAGGTAGCTGTCGTACAGCTCCTTGGAAACACCGCGAAGCTTAAAGCCGCCGCTCTCAGAAAAATAGATAGCGGCACCCGAAGCATCGAGCGTTCCTACAAGCTGGTTCAAAACGGTATCAAGCAGGCTGGGTAACTCATCGGAGCCCACAGTGCTCATAATGACCGAGAGCGTCCCAGAGAGACGCTTGTTCGCCACTCTAAGCTCCGATAACGCACGCTTGAGCTGACGGTCGTGAGAATACTGTTCCTCGATACTGTGAAGCGCCACCAGGACACGTGGTGCGCGGCGCCCAAAGATGCGTGGAGGCGTTACGGAGCCCGCACGAACCAAGACGGGAATAAAAGAGCCGTCACTTAGCTTGAGCATCAGTTCGTTCTCGGAGCCATCAGTTTCAAATGGCAGACGATGTTCCGTCGCACGTTCAAAAGCGGACGAGTACAGGACGTCTTTAACATCTCCACCGATGACGTCGGCGCGTTCCTCGCACATCAAACCAAGTAAGCGGTTATTCACATGCAGAATGGTTCCGTCGAGCTCGCAGATGATGACAGCATCGCTCGTGATCTCGACTAGTTGGGCAACGTCTGCCCACTCGTTGCGTTCAAGCGTTTCCATCGTGGACCCCACCGTCTATCGGTAACAAAAAAGCCTCCGAAGAGGCTTCTCAAATGCGATGGTGTCGGAGGCGGGACTTGAACCCGCATGACCAAAAAGCGGTCACTAGCACCTCAAGCTAGCGCGTCTGCCAATTCCGCCACTCCGACATGCTATGTTGTTGATTCGCGGTTCGTTTTCTTGGACCCGCGCGTTCAACGAGGAAGATAATAACCTATGATTCGAGAACTGTGCAAGCACTTTTTTCAAAAAAGTTTACGAATTTGTAAATGAGCAGGTAGACTGACCTGTTCGGGCCGGAATGAGGTTGCTTTCCAACGCGTCCTCGGGCATGCGACATTATTTTGATCCGCGCTTCGCGCTACAAAATAATGCCGCCCCCTGCGGAATGCGTTGGAAAGCAACCTCATTCCGGCCCTAGGAGTATGCACTCCGGGCACAGTTCTCAAATATGTTCTGGGGCTAATGCAAAATTTAGTGGCTCGGCTTTGCCGTGCCCTTATATGGGGAGGCCGGAGCCAAAGCTCCGGCCTCACTAAATTTCTTATTAGATAAAGTGAGCGATCAAGGAATCTCACTCCCCACTGCCGCGTTAACGCAGGGCCCGCCCTGGTGTTGCTTTTCAGAACATTCCGCAGGACGGAGGAAGCCCCGCAGCGCGTAGCGCGCAGCGGGGCTTCCGACATGTCCGAGGACGTTCTGAAAAGCAACACCAGGGCGGGCCCGGACGATAACAACCGGCTACAGGTCGATGTGCGATTCCTTGATCGGGAACGGCTCCGCGAAGTGGCAGGCGCAGCAGTGGCCCGGGGCAACTTCCTTAAACTCAGGAAGCTTCTCGGAGCAGATGCCCTGCGCGATCGGGCAGCGCGTATGGAAACGGCAGCCGGTCGGCGGATCCAGCGGCGACGGCGGATCGCCGGCGAGGATGATGCGCTTGCGGGTCTTCTGAATATCCGGATCGGGAACCGGCACGGCAGATAGCAGCGACTGCGTGTACGGATGGTGAGGCTCGCTATAGAGCGTCTTCCAGTCCGAAACCTCGACCATCTTACCCAGATACATAACGGCAACGCGATCGGAGATGTGCTGCACGACGGACAGGTCGTGGGCGATAAACAGATACGCCGTACCAAACTTGTCCTGAAGTTCCTTGAGCAGGTTCAGAACCTGGGCCTGAATGGAAACATCCAGAGCGGAAACGGGCTCGTCGCAGATGATCAGCTTGGGCTTCAAAGCGAAGGCGCGGGCGATGCCGACACGCTGACGCTGACCGCCCGAGAACTCGTGCGGATAGCGGTTGATGTGCTCGGGGTTCAGTCCAACGACGTCGAGAAGCTCGCGAACACGCTCGATACGCTCCTCCTTGGTGCCCACGCCGTGAATAGTCATGGGCTCGGAGACGATCTCGCCGATGGTCATACGGGGGTTCAGCGAAGCATAGGGGTCCTGGAAGATGAACTGCATCTCGCGACGCATGTCCTTGATCTCATGCTTGCTCATCTCGGCAACATCTTTGCCCTGGAAGAACACCTTGCCGGCAGTCGGCTGGGTCAGGCGCATAATCGTGCGGCCCGTGGTGGACTTACCGCAACCAGACTCGCCAACCAGACCAAAGGTCTCGCCAGGATAAATCTCAAACGAGATGTCGTTCACAGCAGAGACGACGCGCTTGGAAAAGCGCTTGGCGAACATGCCGGACTCGGCGGGGAATTCCTTAGAGAGGTGCTCGACCTTCAGCAGCGGAGTGCGCTCGTTCTTATCTGCCATTTACGCCTCGCCTCCCTTCTTGGAATCCTTGCGCGTGCGGGACGTCTCAGGGGCGTTCTTGAGGAACTCGGGGTCACCGGAGTAGTGGCACGCAGAGTAGTGACCAGACTCGGTGACAACGTGCTCGGGGCGCTGCTTGCGGCACTTATCGGTCGCATAGGGGCAACGAGGCGAGAACACGCAGCCCTCGGGCAGGTTCATGAGCGAAGGCGGGTTGCCGTGAATCGGCGTCAGCGGCTTCTTCTCATCGATGGCCTGCTCCGGGATGGAGCGAATAAGACCCCAGGTGTAGGGATGGCGGCTCTCGTAGAAGATTTCCTCAGCAGTACCGAACTCGACGGGACGACCGGCGTACATAACCATGATCTTGTCGGCCATATCGGCGACGACGCCCAGGTCATGGGTAATCATGATGATGGCGTTGCCGTTCTTCTCCTGCATCTCCTGCATGAGCTCGATAATCTGAGCCTGGATGGTAACGTCCAGAGCCGTCGTGGGCTCGTCGGCAATCAGGATATCGGGATCGCAGGCAAGCGCCATGGCAATCATGACGCGCTGACGCATACCGCCGGAGAACTGGTGCGGATACTCATTGACGCGCTTCTCGGGCTCGGGGATACCCACGAGGTCCAAAAGCTCGGTGGCGCGCTTGAGCGCCTCCTGCTTGGAGTAGCCACGGTGCAGACGAAGACCCTCGCCCACCTGCTTGCCGATCTTATAGACCGGGTTCAAGGAGGTCATAGGATCCTGGAAGATCATCGCGATGTCGTTACCGCGAATGTGTTGCATCTCTTCCTCGGTCATCTCGAGGATGGAACGACCGCGATAGCGAACGTCACCACCCTCAATCTTTCCCGGAGGCATCGAGATAAGGCCCATGATGGTCATGGCGGTCACGGACTTACCCGAGCCGGACTCGCCGACGACGCCCAGGGTCTCGCCGCGATCGAGCGTGTAGGACACACCGTCTACAGCGCGAACCACGCCATCCTCGGTGTGGAAATACATCTTAAGGTCATCGACCTCGAGCAGATGCTGGCCCTCGGGAACCGGCTGGTCCTTCAGGTCCACATAGTTCTTGTTCTTCTTCATCCTTATGCGTCCTTCATCTTGACGTCGAGGGCGTCGCGCAGACCGTCACCCAACAGGGTGAAGGCGAGCACCGTCGAGAGAATTGCCAGACCGGGCATAATCATCATCCAGGGAGCAGTCAGAAGATACTGCTGACCGTCCTGAATCATAGAGCCCCACGAAGGCGTAGGCGGAATAACACCCATACCGAGGAAGGACAGGGCAGACTCGGTCAGAATAGCGCCACCAATGTTCATGGTCGCATAGACCACGATAGAAGCAACGGAGTTCGGGAAGATATGGCGCATAACGATACGCGCATCGGATGCACCCATAGCGCGAGCGGCATCAACATAGTCGTTCTCTTTGACCGTCAGGATCGCGGATCGGAAGACGCGCGCAATCGAAGGCCAGCCGAGAACACCGATGGCGATAAAGACGTTCTGAAGGCCACGGCCGATAACGGCGATCATGGCGACGACGAACAGCACGTACGGGAACGCTAGGAAGATATCCGCACAGCGCATGATGATCGTATCCCAGATTCCGCCGTAGAAACCGGCCAGAGCACCCATGACCAAACCGATCACCGTGGAGATGGCGGTGGCCATAATGCCGACGGACAGCGAAACGCGTGCACCGTAGATAACGCGGACGAGAATGTCGCGGCCAAGGGCGTCGGTGCCAAACGGGTGCTCGGCACACGGAGCCAGCAGCGACGTCTCGGCCATGGTGGTCGAGTCGGAAGCCGTCGGCGAACCGAGCCAGGGCTTAGCCCACAGATCTGCGGTCAGGGCAACCAAAACGACGATGATAATCCAGCAGACACCGATAACGGCGAGCTTGTTCTTACGAAGACGCTTAAAAGCGTCGCCCCACAGCGTGCGGGACTTGGCGGGAGCAGATGCGGCCTTGGTGGCGGTAGCTTGCTCCTGAGACTGAGAATCAGTTTCCTGCATGAGACGTACCTCCCTTAGGCCTTATCCGACGGACCGCCAAGGCGGATGCGCGGGTCGAGGAATGCATAGCTAATGTCGACGAGCAGGTTGATCACCATGACGACGACAACGATGAGCGTAACGCCGCCCATAACGATGGGCCAGTCACGCATGCTAATAGCGCGATAGACCTCATAGCCGATACCGGGCCAGTTAAAGACCGTCTCGGTCAGGATGGCACCCGAAAGCATGCCGCCAAAGTCGACACCAATATAGGTAACGACGGGGATGAGTGCATTCTTAAGCGCATGCTTGATGATGATCGCGCGACTGGAGAGACCCTTGGCCTTTGCCGTACGGATGTAATCCTGGTTCATGACGTCAAGCAGCTGCGAACGCATAATGCGGGCAGCATAGGCGGTCGAAACCGAAGCCAGCGTAATGGTCGGAAGCACATAGTGCATCCAATCCTGATACTGAGAGCTGGAACCGCCGGCACCCGAAATCGGCATGGAGAATGCGCCGCCGGTGGCATCCTTGAGGATGACGCCAAAGAACAGCTGCAGCAACATACCAAGCCAGAAGGCCGGGACAGCAACGAGAATCGACGTGGTGAGCGTAACCAAAATATCCCAGAAGGAATAACGCTTTACCGCCGAAATGATACCCGCACCGATACCCATGATCGCCTCGAGCACGATGGCGCACGCGGCAAGTTTGACCGTATACGGATACTTTTGGGCAAAGATTTCCGTAACCGGCAGCTTGCGCTGGTACGAATTACCCAGATCGCCATGAAGCAGACCGTTCATGTAATACAGATAACGGTCTACAAGCGACGTCTGAACGGGATCGCCGTTCTCGTCAAGGATCGCGTTGCCGTCCTCGTCCGTCTGGACCAGGTGATAGCGTACGCGAAGCTGAAGCTCTACCTCGGGGGACAGAGCCTTGTCTCCACCGATCAGCTTGATCGGATCTCCCGGCACGATATTCTGGAGGGCGAACAGAATCAGCGTAACGCCCAAAAACACCGGGATGAACTGAAGCACACGTTTAACGATGTACTTACCCATACCACTCCCCTATCTAGGGATTAACCTAAATGGGATGCCGATCGCCAGACCGGCATCCCAAAATTACCATCAGCCAGTTTACCCCAGGTTAGGGAGAACTGTATGTTTCCCATGAGGTCTACGTAAATACTTGACCCTCACGGAAGCTGCAAACTCTTAGGCGAGCTCGGCGGTACCCAGCTCGGCGTGCTTCTGCGGATCGACATAGAGGTGCTTGATGCGATCGGAGCCAGCGATGGTGTGCGTGTAGAACATCACCGGGATGACCGGGCAGTCGGCAGCGACCATTGCGTCGGCCTCCTGCATCTTAGCGACGCGCTCTTCGTCGTCAACCGTGGTACGGGCCTCGTCGACCTTGGCGTCGAACTCGGGGTTGTTATAACCAGAGCGGTTGTCGCCACCGAGGGAGTCGGAGTGGAACAGCGGATACAGGAAGTTGTCCATGATCGGGTAGTCGGCAATCCAGCCCAGACGACCGAACTGATAGTTGAAGTTCTGGTACTGCTCGAGCAGCGCAGACCACTCAGGGGTATCGGAGACGGCGGTAACGCCGACCTTGGCGAGGTCGCCGATGATGGACTCCATGATCTCCTTGTGGCCACCGTCCTGGTTGTAGGAAAGGGTCACGCTAATGCCACGGTCGCCGTTGGCACCGGCAGGAGCAACCTTGTCGAGGTACTCGTTAGCCTTGTCGACGTCGTAGGCGCAGAACTCCCATGCGCCCTCCTTGTAGCCATCGATGCCCGGAGGAACAATGCCGTCGGCGGGGGTACGGGTGCCCTTGAAGATGGTCTTGCAGATGGCCTCGCGGTTAATGGCCAGGGAGATACCCCTGCGCAGGTCGGCGTTGTTGAACGGCTCGGCCGTGGTGTTGCAGGTCAGGTAGTAGGTGGAAGGCTCGGCGCCGAGCAGCATGCGCTCGCCGTCGCCCATGGTGTAGCCGTCCTTGGACACGCCGCGATCCTTCTTGGCAGCGTCGATCTGAGCAACGGGAACATCGCAGATATCGAGGTTACCGGCCTGGAACTCCTTGTAGGCGGTCTCCACGTCCTTGATGACCTGGAAGTGGATGCCATCGATCTTGGCCTTGTCGCCATAGTAATCGTCGAACTTCTTGAGGTTGATCTCCTGACCATCCTCCCACTTGCCGTCCATCATGAACGGGCCGTTACCGATCGGGGCAAGGTAGAAGCTCTTAACATCGGACTCGGCGCACTCGGGAACCGGGGACAGAGCCGGGTGAGAGGCGACGAAGGGGAAGTCGGCGTAAGCGGAAGACAGCTTAACGACGAGGGTCTCATCGTCGGGGCAAGTAACACCGCTGAGCTCGGTAGCGTTACCGGCAAGTAGATCGTCATAGCCCTCGACCATGGAAAGGTGATAGGAGACCTCGGAAGGACCGTACTCGGTAGCGATGGCCGACTTGGTGTTGACCAGACGCTCCCAAGCGAGCTTGAAGGACTTGGAGGTAACGTCGTCACCGTTGTGGAACTTGGCCTTCTTGATCTTGAAGGTGAACTCGGTGGCGTCGTCGTTGGCCTCGAAGGACTCGCAAGCCAGCGGGACGATCTTGCCCTTCTCGGCGTCGTAAGAGGTCAGAGCATCGAACAGCTGGTACTCGACCTGAGTGCCCTGATCCTCCTGGACGTTGTAGGGGTCGATGCAGACCGGATTGTTGATGTAGAAGTTCAGCGTCGAACCGGACTCAGAACCGGAAGCGTCGCCGCCCTTCTTGCCGCATGCGGCAAGAAAAGCCATGGAGCTCGCAGCAAGGGTACCGCCGACAAAGGCGCGACGACCCATAACGGGCTGGTGGAACATAGAATCAGCCATGCCATCCTCCTTATGAGATAGGACAAAGAAATGTTCAGTCGGACATATGTCGAGACAATCCGATCCGAACCATCAAAACGCAGCCCGCTGCTATGGCTGGTTATGCACAACAGACCAACGTTTTGCAATACAGTAGCGCATTTTATGCACGATTTGGGGCTAATTCCGGTTAACGGTCGAGAATTTCTTTAGTTGGGCGAAGTATGTGGGGATATTTTGACTCTGTTACAAGTCTGTAAACAAAAAGGGCCCCGCACATGCGGGACCCTTTACAAACGTATATACGCCGATGCTTAGTAGCCGACGATACCCTGCGGGAAGAAGAACATGCACAGAACGACACACACGGCAAAAACGACGGCCATAATTACCGTCAGGCGATCGAGGTTCTGCTCCATGACGCCCGTGGCAGAGCTGGAGTTATACAGCGAGCTAGCGATCATATCCGAAACGCCGGTGCCCTTACCGGAATGCATCAGAACGAGAATCGTCAGCGCCACGGCAGAAACAGCCCAAACGACAAACAGAAGAATCTGGAACGGACCCATAGATAAGCTCCTTAATAGAACAATTCAAACTCCAGTACTGTACCACAACCTTCAACACTCCCCCACCTGCCATTTAGGGACGGGGTAGAAATGGCAGAAATACCAAAAAGGGGGTCGTCCGGTTGTGGACAACCCCCTTACTAGAAAACGGTATTTGTTTTCTATTAGGCCTCGGTGGCGAGCACGCGACCCGTCATCTCGGCGGAAGGCTCAAGACCAGCCATGGTGAGCATGGTCGGAGCGATATCGGAGAGACGGCCGTCCTCGATACCGGTGAGCTTGGCCTTATCATCAACGATGATGAACGGCACGCGGTTGGTAGTGTGAGCCGTGAACGGATGCTTGGAACCATCGGAAGCGACGTCAAACATGTGGTCGGCGTTACCGTGGTCGGCGGTGATCAGCGCAAAGCCGCCCTTGGCGAGAATCGCCGGGACAACCTTGGACAGAGCATCGTCAACAGCCTCGACGGCCTTAACGGCGGCGTCGAACACGCCGGTGTGACCAACCATGTCGCAGTTCGCGAAGTTCACGATGTAGAAATCAGCGCGATCCTCGTTAATAGCGGCGACGAGCTTCTCGGTAACCTCGGGAGCGCTCATCTCGGGCTGCAGATCGTAGGTAGCAACCTTGGGGGAAGCGACGAGCACGCGCTCCTCGCCCTCCTTGGGCTCCTCGATGCCGCCGTTGAGGAAGAACGTCACATGGGCGTACTTCTCGGTCTCGGCGGTGTGCAGCTGCTTCAGGCCATTGGCGGCGATAACGTCGGCCAGAACGTTCTCGGGGAATGTCTTGGGGAAGGCGACCTCGACGTCAAACGTCGGATCGTACTCGGTCATCGTCACAAAGTGCGAAAGCTTAATCTGCTCGCGCTCAAAGCCGTCGAACTCCTTGTCCGTGAACACGCGAGTCATCTGACGAGCGCGGTCGGGACGGAAGTTGAAGAAGATGGCCGCGTCGCCCTCGTGAATGCCCTCGTTGTGGGCCGCGAAAGGCTCGACGAACTCGTCGCCGCGCGGATCCTTCTCGTAGTAGGCCTTGATACCGGCAACGGGGTCAGTATCGGCATCGGACGCGTTGACCATGACGTCGTAGGCGCGCTGGATGCGCTCCCAACGGTTGTCGCGGTCCATGGCCCAATAGCGGCCCGAAACGGTGGCAACGCGAGCGTCGCAACCGGTCTCCTCGGAGATCTTAGCCAGGAAAGCGCAGAACTCGCTCATGTAGCCGGCACCGGACTGCGGGTCGACGTCGCGGCCATCCATGAAGGCGTGGACGCGAACGGTCTTGACGCCATGCTGGGCAGCCATCTTGACCAGAGCCTCGACGTGGTTCATGTGAGAATGAACACCGCCAGGGCTCATAAGGCCCATGAGATGCAGGGTCTTGCCTTCGGCCTTGACGTCGTCCATAGCTTTGACGAAGACCTCGTTCTTGGCGATGGAGCCGTCCTTGATGGCATTGTTGATGCGCGAAAGCTCCTGGAACACGATGCGGCCGGCACCGATGTTGAGGTGGCCTACCTCGGAGTTGCCCATCTGACCGTCGGGAAGGCCCACGTCCTCGCCCGAAGCACCGAGCGTGGTGTGAGGATACTTCTCGTACAGGCTATCAAGGAAGGGCGTCTTGGCAGCGGCAACGGCGTTCTCGCCATCAGCCGGAGCAAGGCCGCAGCCATCCATGATGATCAGGAGTGCAGGAAGATGACGCTGTGCCATATGTCCTACTCGCCTGCCTTGACGACCATAGAGGCGAAGTCGGCAGCCTTGAGCGAAGCGCCGCCCACGAGGGCGCCGTCAACGTCGGGCTTGGCGACGAGCTCGGCAATGTTGCCGGGCTTAGCGGAACCACCGTACAGGACGCGGATACCGTCGGCGAGCTCCTCGCCAAACATCTCCTTGAGGGTCTCACGGATAGCGCCGCAGACCTCCTGGGCGTCCTCAGCGGTAGCGGTCTTTCCGGTGCCGATGGCCCAGATGGGCTCGTAGGCGACGACGACCTGCTTGGGGCAGGTGATCTCAAGACCAGCAAGGCCAGCCTTGACCTGGTTCACGACGTGCTCGACATAGGTACCAGCCTCGCGGACCTCGAGGGACTCGCCGCAGCAGAAGACGGGAACAAGACCGGCGGCAACGAGGGCCTTGGCCTTCTTGTTCTGGTCCTCGTCGGTCTCGTGGAAGTAGTCGCGACGCTCGGAGTGGCCGATGATGCAGTAGGTGCAGCCAGCGGACTTGAGCATGTCGCAAGAGGACTCACCGGTGAAGGCACCCTTGGCCTCCCAGTACACGTTCTGTGCACCGAGGGCGATGGGGGCAGCCTGAATGCGGTCATGAACCGTGGTGATGTCAATGGTCGGAGGGCAGACGAGCACCTCGACGCCAGCCGGAACCTCGGGCAGAGCCTGAGCCAGCTCGTCGGCGAGCTTGGCGGCCTCAGCGACGTCGTTGTTCATCTTCCAGTTACCAGCGATAAGAAGGGTGCGATTAGGCATCGAGAAGCGCCTCCACTCCGGGCAGGGCCTTACCCTCGACGAGCTCCATGGAAGCGCCACCACCGGTGGAGATCCAGCTCATCTTGTCGGCCAGGTTGAACTTGTTGACAGCCGCGACAGAGTCGCCACCGCCGATGATCGAGGTGCAGTCGGCCTCGGCGACGGCCTCGGCGATAGCCTGGGTGCCGTGAGCGAAGTTGTCGAACTCGAAGACACCCATGGGGCCGTTCCAGAACACGGTCTTGGCACCCTTGACGGCCTCGGCGTAAAGTTCCTCGGTCTTGGGGCCGATGTCCATGCCCTCACGATCGTCGGGGATAGCGTCGGAAGCGACAACCTCGGGGACAGCGTCCTCGCCAAAGTGATCGGCAACGCGGTTGTCGATGGGGAGCAGGATCTTGACGCCCTTCTCCTCGGCCTTCTTGAGCATCTCGCCAGCGCGCTCGACCCAGTCCTCTTCCTTGAGGGACTGACCGACGGTCAGGCCCTGAGCCAGGAAGAAGGTGTAGGCCATGCCGCCACCGATGATCAGGGTGTCAGCGGAGTCGATGAGGTGATCGAGAACGCCGATCTTGGAGGAAACCTTGGAACCGCCGACGATAGCGACGAAGGGGCGCTCGGGCTCGGCGAAGATGCCGGTCAGCGTGTCGACCTCCTTCTCGAGCAGGAAGCCAGCGACTGCGGGCAGGTAAGCGGCGGGGCCCACGACGGAACCCTGGGCGCGGTGAGCGGTGCCGAAGGCATCGAGAACGAAGACATCACCATAGGAAGCGAGCTTCTTGGCGATCTCGGGATCGTTCTTCTTCTCACGCTTGTCAAAACGGACGTTCTCGAGAACGAGGACCTTGCCCGGCTCGACGGCGGCGACAGCCTCAGCAGCCTTCTCGCCGTAGGTGTCGGCGACAAAGGCAACATCGAGACCAGAGAGCTCAGCGAGCTTCTTGGCGACAGGCTCAAGGGAGAGCTCGGGCTGGAAGCCGGTGCCATCGGGACGGCCGAGGTGGCTCATGAGGATGACGCGAGCGTTGTGCTCGACGAGGTAGTTGATGGTGGGCAGGGCAGCCTTGATGCGGGTGGTATCGCCAACGACGCCATCCTTGATAGGCACGTTGAAGTCAACGCGGACGAGAACGCGCTTGCCGTCGACATCGATGTCGCGGACGGTCTTCTTGGTAAAGGCCATGTTTGCTTCTACCTTTCGTACGTGTCTGCCTCCCATTACGGCAGACGATTTCCTATAAAAAGGGCGCGACCCTAGGGTGTAAGCCCTATGAGGCCGCGCCCTTCTTTAGACGCTCAACGAGCTATTCGCTAAAAGCTAAATTAAGCAACGAACTTCTCGAAGTACTTGATGGTGCGGACCATCTGAGAGGTGTAGGAGTTCTCGTTGTCGTACCAAGAGGTGACCTGAACGAGGGTCTGGCCGTTGCCGAGGTCAGAGCACATGGTCTGAGTGGCGTCGAAGATGGAGCCGTGGGTCTCGCCGATGATGTCGGTGGAGACGATGTCGTCCTCGTTGTAACCGAAGGTCTCGGAGATGGTGGAAGCGTAGGCCTTCATAGCGGCGTTGACCTCGTCGACGGTGACCTTCTTGTCAACGACAGCGTAGAGGTTGGTGATGGAGCCGGTCGGCGTCGGGACGCGCTGGGCGGCACCGATGAGCTTACCGTTGAGCTCGGGGAGAACCAGGCCGATAGCCTTGGCAGCACCGGTGGTGTTGGGGACGATGTTGACGGCGCAGGCGCGGCTACGACGCTTGTTGCCCTTGCGCTGCGGGCCGTCGAGCGGCATCTGGTCGCCGGTCCAGGCGTGAATGGTGGTCATGATGCCGGACACGATGGGAGCGAAGTCGTTCAGACCCTTGGCCATCGGGGCGAGGCAGTTGGTGGTGCAGGAAGCAGCGGAGATGATGTTGTCCTCAGCGGTCAGCGTCTCGTGGTTGACGTTGTACACGATGGTGGGCAGATCGCTGCCGGCCGGAGCGGAGATGACGACCTTCTTGGCGCCAGCGTTGATGTGGGCCTGAGCCTTAGCCTTGCTGGTGTAGAAGCCGGTGCACTCGAGAACGACGTCGACGTCGAGGTCGCCCCAAGGCAGGTTGTTGGCGTCGGCCTCCTTGTAGATCTTGATCTCCTTGCCGTCAACGGTGATGGAATCCTCGCCAGCAACGACCTCGTGATCGCGAGCGTAGTTGCCCTGCGTGGAGTCGTACTTCAGCAGGTAAGCGAGCATATCGGGAGAGGTGAGGTCGTTGATAGCGACGATCTCGGAGCCCTCATGACCGAACATCTGACGGAAAGCCAGACGACCGATGCGACCGAAGCCGTTAATAGCAACCTTTACTGCCATTGTGTCTCCTTTCGTAAGGCCCCCGCAAGCTACAGCGCCCGCCGTTGAGGCCCACAAACTAACCACTCGCCTAATATACCTTTTTTTTGACTTGAATTTCACGAGAATGCTCGAAATTGAAAATCAAATTTACGTTAAAACGTTTTAAAGAATAAAATAGCAGCTAAATCCGTATATACGCCGATGCTTTAAACTACCTGTTTGCTTCAATGAGCTTTTCAAGCCTCAAAACTCGATGGTAGAGGGCTGACTTCGACAAGGGAGGGTCAGCCATCTCCCCCAAATCACGCAGCGACAGATCGGGATAGCGCTCGCGCAGGTCGCAAAAGACCGCCAAGGCATCCGGAAGCGCATCGCGAAGGCCACGCTGCTCGAGCTCATCGATAAGCGCAAGCTGATGTTGGGCAGCACCGGCGCTTCTGGTCTGGTTGGCGAGCTCGGCGTTCACGCGACGGTTCACATCGTTCTTAACCAACTTGACCGCGCGCGCCTCCTCAATCTCGGCAACGCTGCGCTTGGCACCAATCAGCTTTAATAAATGCTCGATTTCCTCGGCGCTCTTAATGTATACGGCATATGACCCCCGCCGTGCATTAACACGAGCATGGACCCCAATCTGCCCCAACAGGTCGCAAAGCCCCTTAGCATATTGCTCGCCCTGCACCGCGATCTCCAAATGAAAATCGCCGCGTGGATCGGCCACGAAGCCGCCCGCGATGAGCGCGCCGCGGATGTAGGCAAGCCTGCAGCAGGGACGGGCAACGATGTGTCGGGGAACACCAGCGACGAGCCCTCCCCTGCGGTCTAGAATGCCCAGCAGCACCAGAGCCTTGTCCAGGTCGGGTTGATCGGGCAGGGTAATGAGATAGTTACGGACCTTATGCAAGACCGATTTACGAACGGTGAATTCCGTTTTGAGCTTAAGGATGCGATGCGTCAGCGTGATCATCGTGCGCGCGACGGCTCCCGTCTCGGTCGCGACCGTCAAACGATACCGCCCGGAGCCGGCCAACGAAAGCGTACCGCTCACACGCGTCAGGGCGGCAAGCGTCGACAAATCGCAGTATTCACATTCGGGTTCGCAGCGCGCAAGCTCGTCGCGCACCTCAGCGGTAAACGACATGCAGGCCTATGCCTTCGTGTTGGCGCGCGACAGGTCGCGGTGGGAGATGCTCACGTGATACTGGGTGCCTTCCAGGTAACGGGCCGTGGCCTCGGCAATGGCGACGCTACGGTGCTGTCCGCCCGTGCAGCCGATGGCGATAGAAAGCTGCGGTTTACCCTCCGCGATATAGCCCGGCATCACCGTATCGAGCAGCTGTGTCCAAGCCTTCCAAAACTCCTGCGTCTTGGGATGGTCCAGAACAAAATCGGAGACCTTTTTATCGAGACCGGTCATCGTGCGCATCTCGGGATCGTAGAACGGATTGGGCAGGAAGCGGACGTCGATCATAATGTCCGCCTCGACGGGCATGCCGTGCTTAAAGCCAAACGAGAACACATGGACGTCCATGAGCTGTTGGTCGGACAGTTCGGAAAATGCCATACGTAGCTTGTTGCGCAGCGCAGAGGTGCGCAGACGGCTCGTGTCGATAATCATATCGGCTCGATCGCGCACGCCCTGCAGCTGAAGGCGCTCGCGCTGAATGGCATCGGCCGTAGTCTCCCCCGGCTTGGCAATGGGATGACGGCGGCGATTTTCGCTGTAGCGACGAATCAGCACCTCGTCAGAAGCCTCCAGGAACACGATGTCGCAGCTCATCTCGCGCTCTTCGAGCGCGGCGACCGCATCGAGCAACTCGTCAAACAGTCCCTGGCTACGCAAATCGCAGGTGACGGCGAGATGCCTGCCCACGCCCGTATT
The DNA here is from genome assembly GCA_937925265.1 of uncultured Collinsella sp. GTDB lineage: Bacteria > Actinomycetota > Coriobacteriia > Coriobacteriales > Coriobacteriaceae > Collinsella. Next base: position 19,552 of record CALEXE010000089.1, read on the forward strand.
GATGCCGACGAGCTCGGCAAGCTGGGCGATGAGACGCGGAGGCAGGTTATCAATGCAAAAATAGCCCATGTCCTCGAACACGTGCATGGCCTGTGTGCGGCCCGATCCGGACATTCCGGTGATGATGACGATATCGGGGATGCGCTCCGAGCGCTCCGCCGCATCCATGGCATCTCCCTTTTGCATGTGCTGCCTCCCAAAAACAAGCGCGGGACCCAGCAACCCGGATCCCGCGCGGTCAATTGCCTATATTGAGTATACCGCCCCGAGCGGATACGAGGCCTGTCTTACGCCTCAAGCGCAGCCTTGAACCAACTCGTAATACTCGTGGGGTGCGTGATGGCGGTGCCGACGACAACGGCCCAGGCGCCAGCATCGATCGCAGCGCGAGCCTCCTCGGGCGTGTGCACGCGGCCCTCGCAGATGATGGGAAGACCGGGGAATTCCTCGGTCGCCTGACGCAGGAGTGGCAGGTCGGGGCCATCGGCCATGGTGCAGTCGATGGCGGCGACGCCGTGAGAAAGCGTGGTGGATACCAGGTCAAAGCCCATATCAACCGCACGGCGAATGTCCTCGATGGTGGCACAATCCGCCATCAGGAGCACACCCTCCTCGTGCAGCGGGCGGAAGGTATCCTCGACGGTCTTGCCATCGGGACGCGGACGATCAGTGGCGTCGATCGCCACGATATCGGCACCGGCAGCAACGCAGGCGCGAGCGTGACGCAGCGTCGGCGTGATGTAAACGCCCTCGTGTCCATCCTTCCACAGGCCGATGACGGGAACCTCACAGCGACCCTTAATGGCGGCAATGTCGGCAAGGCCCTGACAGCGAATGGCGGCGGCGCCGCCAAGCGCGCAAGCGCGAGACATTTGAGCCATGGTCTCGGGCGTACGAAGCGGCTCGCCCATATACGCCTGAACGCTCACGACGAGCTTGCCCTTCAGGGATTGAATCAAAGGATCAACGGTCATGTGCGACTCAACCTTTCTCAAAACAGCCTTCTGAGACACCGCACCTTGACGTTCAAACCGTCGCTCGCGTACCGAAGTACGCTTCGCTCCTCTTTCACGTCAATCTGCGGCACCTCAGAAGGCGCACTTGGTAGTTATGTTTACTTCAACGACGCAAGAAGGTGTTCGGCGGCACCGATGAGCGGAGCATCGCCCTCCAGAGAACCGATGAGGATCGGCGTGTCCTGAAGCGGATCGAGCGCCTGGCTGGCATAGCCCTCGTGCACCGAATCCTTCCACGTCTGCGAACGCCAATCGGGACCTTGGTGAATCACGCCGCCCGAAAGCACGATGACCTCAGGGTCCAGGATGTTAGCGAGCGAGCCCAAGCTGGCACCCAACGCAAAGCCGGCATCATGGATGACCTCGGTCGCCTTTGCGTCGCCAGCACGACACAGGTCGTTCACGTCGCGACCGACCGAAGGACGGCTGGGGTCAACTCGACCGAAGCGTTCGTCGTACATACGGCCAATCGAGGTGCCCGAAGCAACAGACTCAAGATGGCCGGAACGCCCGCAGGCGCAGGGAATGCCGGCGGCAGCCGAGCACTCGATGTGGCCCATATGGCCAGCAGCACCATGGAAGCCCTGCATCACGCGGCCGTTCTCGACATATGCGCCGCCGATACCCGTACCGATGCCAAGACACAAGACGGAGAACTTGCCCTTGCCGACGCCCCAGTGGGCCTCGCCCAGAGCATGAGCCTGCACGTCGCCCACAACGGCAACGGGAAGACCAAGGTCCTCGCGCAGACGCGGCCCCAACTGAACGCCGGACCAGCCGGGCATGATCTCATTGGCATAAGCAATGGCGCCCGTCTTGGGATCGACGACGCCTGCGGCACCGATACCGACACCGAGAACCTCGACATCGGGATTCGCCTCAAGAGCGGCCTTGATAGACGCCTCGATACGCTGGAAGACGGCCTCGCCGCCCTCCTGGGCCTCGGTAGGAACCTCGGCCTCAAAAACGGGATGGGGCACACTACCGTCAGCCGGGTACTCCATGATGGCAGTCGCGATCTTAGTTCCGCCGATATCGACAGAGCAGACGTACTTGTTCTCCATGTCGCTCTCCTTCGGAGATAAAAACAACTACAGGAAATGCGCCGTCAGGCTAGCCGTCACAGCGCAGTAAAGGTTTTCCAGGTGTCCGAGATCGCCGAGAAACCGTGTGGCCATTGACCTAATGGGTCATGGCCACACGGTTGAACGGCGAGGTCGGGTGCCTGGGAAGCTTTACAGGAGACCGTTGTCCTGAAGGACCTTCCTAATCGCCTCGACGTTCTCGCCGGTCATGGCCTTCACCGGGCGCGGCATGGTCGGGCTGTCGAAGATGCCCATGAGGTTCATAGCGGTCTTGAAGGCGCCGACGCCACCGGCATAGCCCTGGACGCCCGAGGTGACGTCCCAGATGTGCGAAATCTCATTGAGGCGATCCTGCTCGGCCTTGACGGTAGCCCAGTCGCCGGCCTGAGCGGCCTTCCACTGGCGCACGTAGCCCTCGGGCTCAACGTTGGCAAGGCCCGGGACAGAACCGTCGGCGCCACCGAGGTAAGCGCCGTCGACAACAACCTCGTGACCGGTGAGGATGCTCATCGGATGGCCGTTCTTCTCGTTCTCCTGAACGAGATAGCGGAACGAGATGTCATCACCCGAGGAATCCTTGACGCCAGCAAGGACGCCCTCGGCGCCGAGCTTGGCAAGGAGCTTCCAGGGGAGCTTGGTGTGAACGCAGACGGGAATGTCATAGGCAAAGATGGGCAGGTCGAGCTCCTCGTGCAGGATGCGGAAGTGCTCCTCGACCTCGGTCATGCCCTGCAGGGCATAGAACGGGCAGGTGGCGACAAGCGCATCGGCGCCCAGCTCCTGAGCGACCTTACCGTGCTCGATCATGCGCTCGGTCTCGGTATCGATGATGCCGACCAGGACGGGCACGCGGTGGTCGACGATACGAACGGCCTCGGCGATGATCTGGCGACGACGCTCATCGGTGGAGAAAACGACCTCGCCCGAAGAGCCCAGGAAGAACAGGCCATCGACGCCGGCATCGATCATGCGGTTGATGCTGCGCTCAAAGGAGGCAACGTCGAGCTGGTGGTCTTCGGTATCGGGAACAACGACGGGAGGGATAACGCCGGTGAATTTCTGAGTTGCCACAAGAATCTCCTTAGTTGTCTGGCGGGCGGCCCTATGCCACCCACTCTTGTTGGCAGTGTCCAGGCCGTCTAGGCCAAAGAACACGGGTAGAACGTTTGGTTAAAAAAGTCGATGACTTCGTTTTCGAACGCGTTGATGCGCTCATGAGCGTATTTGGCATAGATGATATGCCTCCGGTCACACTCAAGACCGTTGAATACGGCAAACCGGCCCTTGGGATCACTCACGGCATCCATGAGCGATGTGCCCATGAGCACCGATCCACGCACCCGAGACGACAACGCCTCGAGGCCACCGGGAATTGGATTGGCAACCGCCGTGCAGGCGAGGCCCCGCTCGTCCAGAGCAGAAACCGCCAGCGCGACTCCGCCGCCAAGGCCCTCGCCCCATGCAAAGATGCGGTCGGGGTCCACGCCATCAAGATTGCGCGCCACCTTCGCCATCGCGCAACCCCAACGGACGCGCTTGACAAAAGCAGGAGAGGCAATCCCCTGCTGCAGCTCGCTGGATCCAATCGCCTCATCGTCCAGCGCAAGCACGGCATATCCCATGGCCGCAAACCTCGTCATGTGATGCCATCCCCGCACGGGTCGGTCGATGTCGTGAAACATCAGACATAGCGGCACAAGCTCGGATGCTCGGGCGCGACCGGCAGGCTCGATCAAACGTGCGTGGACCACATCGCCACCAAGCTCAAAGGAAACCTCGGAGTAGCGGGCATACGGATTGGCGAAATCGATCGCCGTAATACTCGGCCCGCAAACCTCAAGGTCCGAAGCGGCTATCTCTAATTCGGAAACATCCGCAGAAGCATCACCGCGCCAATCCCGGAAATCAGCGAGCCTTGACGAGACCGTTCCGGGAATCCCCACAAGGTCGGAGACAATCAGCTCATTGACATTGCTCTCGCACTTAGACATGAGCCTCCCCTCCCTTGCAGAAAAACGGAATGATCAGATCGTCAAAATCCTGAATCTCCTCGTGGCCAAAGCCTTCAAAGAACTCATGACGCTTTTCACAGGTCAGGTTGTTATAGACCGCAAACTGCGTCGCTGGCGGACAGACGGTATCGGCTGTGCCGGTGCCAAACAGCACGGGGCATTTGACCATAGGGGCAAAGTTCTTGGAATCGAAGTACGCCAGCTTGGCATAGGCTTCGTCGATACGAGTCGAGTCCTCGTCAAACCAGCGAGACCAATAGCGCAGGCCCTCGTAGGCAATGTCGTCGGCATCCAAATCCCAGACCAGGCGGAAATCCGACAGGAAGGGATAGAGGATGGCGGCGCGATTGATAAGCTCGCTGTTAAGTGCACAGGTCGCAATGCCCAAACCGCCGCCCTGCGACGCGCCGTTCACAAACACACGGGCAAGATCGATGCCCTCGAGCTCGCGAACGATGCGGCACAGGATGCGAATATCTTGGTGCAAGCGGACATAGTAGAGGTTGGCCGGATCGCCGTCGATACCGGCGACGATATGGCCCGCGACCGTTGTGCCCTCAAATCCACCAATGTCCTCGGAGGGACCTCCTTGGCCGGGGCAGTCGAGGGCGATGAGTGCCATGCCCATGCCCGCAAACGACGCCTGCTCAAACCAGCTGCGGCTTGCACCCGGATACCCATGGAACTGAAGTACCAATGGCACGGGCTCGTCCGAGACGGGTTTAAGGTACTTGGCATGCAGGCGAGCGCCACACATGCCGGTATACCAGAGGTCGAAAAGCTGGCAGGTCACGGCATCGGTGACCGATGCCGTCTCGATCGCATAGTCAAGCCCGACGGCGTCGGCCTCGGCCATGCGGTCCTTCCAAAAGAGATCGAAATCTGATGGATGGGGCATGGCGCCCCGATACCCACCAAATTGCTGTTGTAGCTCCTGAGCACTTGGCATGGCTCGTGAACCCAACCTTTCGAAATCGCAACGGAGGTGCGCCCGGCAAGGGAACCGGGCGCACGGGAGGGAAAGCGAGGCTACTCGCCGAGCTTGGGATGCAGCAGCGACGGCGCAGCACCGAGCAGCATCTTGGTGTAGGGGTCCTGGGGGTGCTGGAAGACCTGCTTGGCCTCGCCCTGCTCGACGATCTTGCCGCCATTCATAACGATGATGTCGTCAGAGATATAGCGGACCGTCTGGATGTCATGGCTGATGAACACCATGGCCAGGCCGAGCTCCTTCTTAAGGTCGGTCAGCAGGTTCAGAATCTGCGCGCGGACCGAAACGTCCAGAGCCGAGGTGGGCTCGTCGGCGATGATGGCATCGGGGTTCAACGACAGGGCACGGGCAATTGCGACGCGCTGGCGCTGGCCGCCCGAAAGCTGGCCGGGAAGAACCTCGGCGGCAGAGCTGGGCAGACCGGTGAGCTCCAGGAGCTCCTTGACGCGCTTCTCCTGCTCGGCCTCGGTACCCAGGTTGTGGACGCGCATGGGGTCGAGCAGCTGCTCGCGAACGACCATGCGGGGATTGAGCGCCGTAGCCGGATTCTGGAACACGACCGAGATGACACGGCCCATGTGACGACGGTCCTCGGCGGTACGCTTAGTAACGTCCTTGCCCTTAAAGTAGACCTTGCCGCTCGTTGGGGCCTGCAGGCCGCACATGACGTTAGCGGTGGTGGACTTTCCGCAACCGGACTCGCCGACGATGCCGATCGTCTGACCGGGCATGAGCTTAATCGTTACACCCTGGACGGCGTGAACCAGGTTAGGGTGCAGAATCGAGCCGGTACGGGTCCTAAAGGTGACGTGGACGTCATCAAGGAAGATGATCGGCTCGACGCCGTTGACTGCGGTCTCGCTCATCTACATCACCTCCGCGTGAGGGGTCAAACCATTTGCCTTGAGCACCTCGTCGGGGAGCTCGGAATAGAAGTGCTCGGTGCCGGGCACGCGCTTGAAGACCGGACGGGTGTCCAGGCCAATGCGCGGATGGCTCGAGCGGGGCGCGAAGCGATCGCCCTTGGGGAAATCGCGCGGGCTCGGAACGGCGCCGGGTACCTGGTGCAGACGGCCCGAACCGCTCTCGATGGACAGAACGGAGCCCAGAAGACCGCGGGTGTACTCGTGGATCGGGTTAGTGAGCAGCTCCTTGGTGGGCGCCTGCTCGATAACCTGACCGGCGTACATAACCGTGATGTTATGGGCGACCTCGGCGACCAGCGCCAAGTCATGCGAGACGAAGATCATGGCAAAGCCGAGCTTGGCCTGAAGGTCGTTGAGCAGCTTGATGACCTGCTTCTGGACGGTAACGTCCAGAGCGGTCGTGGGCTCGTCGCAGATGACCAGCTTGGGGTCGCGGGTAAGGGCCATAGCGATCAGGACACGCTGACGCTGGCCACCGGAAAGCTCATGCGGGTAGCTCTCGAGCGTACGCTTGGGGTCGAGGCCCACGAGCTCCAGGAGTTCCTCGGCGCTGCGGGTGCCGCCGCGCTTGGTGAGCTGCTTCATCTGGGCAGAGATGAGCATGGAGGGGTTGAGCGAGGACAGGGCGTCCTGATAGACCATAGCGATATCGGTACCGCGCAGGCCGAACCACTCCTTCTTGCTCATCTTGAGCAGGTCGCGGCCCTCCCAGAGGACCTCGCCGGAAAGGTGCTCGTCATCGTCGGTCAGGCCCATGATGGCCAGCGTGGTGATGGACTTACCGCAACCGGACTCGCCCACCAGGCCCATGGTCTGACCAGGACGGACGTCAAAGTTGACATGGTCGACGACGTTGATATCGCCGTGATGCTCAAACTGAATGCAGAAGTCACGGACCGAGAGAATCGGTTCGACAGACTCGTCGGGCACATGGCGATCGTCACGCTTGAGCTCGACATCGCGCAGGGCGCCAAGGCGAGCGGAGAGGGACTGGGCCTGCTCCTTGTAGGCGCGAACGGGGTCGGAGACCAGCAGGTCGGCCTCGCGACGCTTGGAGGAATCGGTCGGATCCAGGGCGGCGGAGGGAGCAGCGGCCATGGCGTCGGTAATGCCCTCGGAGAGGATGTTGAGCGCCAGGCAGGTGATCATGATGGCCAGGCCCGGGAACAGCGCCTGCCACCAACGGCCGGCGAGCACGCCGCCGCGGGCGTCGGCGAGGATGTTGCCCCAGGTAGCGGTGGGCTCCTGGATACCAGCGCCGATGAAGGTCAGCGAGGCCTCGAAGATGATGGCGTCGGCGACCAGGGTAACGGTGAAGACCATGATCGGGGCGATGCAGTTACGCAGAACATGCTTGATCAAAATCCACGGAGCCTTGGCGCCGGAAACGATGACCGCGCGGACATAGTCCTCGCCGTACTCGGACACGATGTTGGCGCGCACGATACGGGCAATCTGCGGAGTGTACATAAAGCCGATGGCGAAGATGATCGACGGCACGGAGTTGCCCAGGATGGAGACGAAGACGGCCGCGAGGGCGATGCCCGGGATGGACATGATGATGTCCAGGATACGCATGATCGTCTCGGAAACGGCCTTGCGCGAAACCGCCGCAAGGGCGCCCACGACCGAGCCGCAGACCAGAGCCATGGCAGTGGCGCCAAAGCCGATAATCAGCGAGTAACGACCACCGTAGAGCATGCGCGACAGAATGTCGCGACCCTTATCGTCGGTACCGAAGATAAATCCGTTGCCGGGAGCCTGGCGAGCCGTAAAAATCTCGACCGGGCTATAGGGGGCAAGAAGGGGCGCCAGAATCGCAGTCAGGGCGACCAGCACCAACACGACGGCGGCAATCTTAGAAGACAGCGTCATCTTCTTCCAGCCACCGAGCTTGAGCCCCTTGGAGGCAGCCTTCTCGAGCTGCTCGGTTTGCTTCTCTCGAATCTTTACCATAATCTACACCGTCCTGATGCGCGGGTTGATGAGCAGGTAGAGCATGTCAACCACGATGTTGATGATGATGAAGGCAAGAGCAACGACGATAACGACGCCCTGAACCAGGTTCGCCTCGTTGCCCTGAACGCCCTGCAGAATCGCGGTGCCCATGCCGGGGAGGTTGAAGATAACCTCGATGACGACGGCGCCGCCCATGAGGTAACCGATCTTAAGACCGAGGGTGGTGACCGGGGTGATCAGCGCATTGCGAAGAACGTTGATGCCGACGACGACCTTCTCGGGAACGCCGGCGCCGCGAGCCATACGGACATAATCCTTATCGAGCTCCTCGACCATGGCGGTACGCACGATACGAGTCATCTGGCCCGTCAGCGGAAATGCCAAGGCGATAGCGGGCATGATCATACGTCCCAGATAGCCAGCCGGATTCGTGGTGAAGTGAGGCAGAGCACCCGATGCCGGAAGCACCTTAAGGTAGGAAGAGAACAGCAGGATCAACAGAACGGCAAGCCAGAACGACGGGGTTGCCAAGCCGGCGATGGAAAAGACGCGGATCACTTGGTCCGGCCATTTGTCGCGATACAGTGCCGCGATGACGCCGAGTAAAAACGAAACGACCGCACCGATGGCAAGGCCGATGAAGGTCAGCTGCATCGTGACGGGCAGGGCCGTGGAGATGCGCTTGGCAACGGAGTTGCGAGCAGCACCATAGGTGCCCATGTCGCCATGGATCAAATCGCCCATATAGCGCACGTAGCGCACAGGCCAGGGGTCGTCCAGACCATACTTCTCATGGTACTCGGCAACCGCCTCGGGCGAGGCACCGTCACCCAACGCCGTGTAGGCGGGGTCGGTCTTGGAGAACGACATAAGGAAGAACACCAGGACGGTGACGCCCAATGCCATGATCGGCAGCGCCACAAGACGCCTTCCAATCAAACGTAGCAAGTTGTTCACGTTCTCTCCCCTTTCTTTTGTCGGTAGGACCAACTGGTATATGAGTACGGATACTCATTACAAGACCCGAGCGACATCGAGGTCGCCCGGGTCTTTGTTTCAACTATGAGGATACGGTCCCAACGACCGACATCCTGCATACAGACTCAAGCGAGTCTTACGCCTTGACGGTCGCAACGCCCCTGAAGGACATGCTCGTCGTGCCGATGCCCTTGAAGCCATCGAGGGCCTCGCCGTTGGGCGCAGTGGACGGATCGTCCCAGGAAGCGGAGACGGTCTTGACGTGGACAACGGGGTACAGAACGGCGTTGTCGGCAATGATGTCGAAGCACTCGTTCCACTTCTTCTGCTGCTCATCGCCCTCAGCGGCAAGAGCCTCGTCCATGAGACCGTGGAGCTTCTGCCACTCAGCGGACTCCTTCCACGGGCAACGGGTCTGCATCCAGACGTTGTCGCCGTACCACCAGTTGAGCAGCAGGTCGGGGTCGGCGCCGAAGCAGGAAGGATCGCCAGGGGCAAGGAGGATATCGTAGGCCTCGCCGCCGTCGATGGCAGCGTAGGTGGCCGGCGAGGTATCGGTCTGGATGGTCACATCGAAGCCGAGAGCGTCGAGGTCATTCTTGACCTGGGCGGCCATGCCCTTAATCTGCTCGTTGTCGGTGGTGCGCAGGGTAATGGCACCCGGGGTGATGCCAGACTCCTCGATGAGCTTCTTAGCCTTCTTGGCGTCGGTCTTGTACACCGTGGAAGCCTCATGATAGTTGGTGAAGCTCTTGGGCAGGTAGCAGCTGGCAGCGGTGGCAAGGCCGGCGAAGGTGTTGCTGACCATCTTCTCGGTGTCGAGCGCATACATGACAGCCTGACGGACCTTGACGTTGTTCCAAGGCTCCTTGGCGACGTTGAACATGATGAAGCGGGTGCCGAAACCCTGAACGTTATCGATCTTGCAGCCGGCGCTCTCGAGCTGGTCGACGGCGTCAGCGGTAACGAGCTCCATAACGAGCGTGGAGCCCTCCTGCTGAGCGGTAACGCGAGCGGTGGGGTCGGTCAGGATGCTGTACTGGATCTTCTTATCCTCGGCAGCATACTCACCGTTGTACTCGGGGTTGGGAACCAGGGTGATCTCGGTATCGGAGATAGAGTCGTACATCCAGGGGCCGGAGCCGATCGGCTGCTTGGCGCGATCCTCCTCGGTCTGGGTGGCCGGGGTAACGCGGACGATGGCCAGACGATCCTTGAGCAGGGAGAAGTTGGGGACCTTGGTCTTGACCGTCACGGTGCTGGCGTCCTTGGCCTCGATGGACTCGAAGGGCTGGAAGAACGGAGCATAGGTAGCGGAAGCGGCGCAAGCGGTGTAGGAGGCAACGACATCGTCAGCGGTGACCTCGGTGCCATCGGAGAACTTGGCGCCCTTGCGGATGGTGACCTCGAAAGTGGTGTCGTCCACAGACTTGGGATCGTCGGTGGCGAGCTCGTTGAAGGTGCTGTAGTCGTGGTAATCGATGCCGTAGAGGCCCTCGACGACGTGCCAGTTAGCACCCAGGCCCACAGCGGAGCCGGTGCTGGCGGGATCGAAGCTGGACGGAGCGTAAGCGGAACCAGCGGTGATCACGCCGCCGCCACGGTTGGCGGAATCGGTGGAACCGGAAGCGGAACCCTCGTCGCTGGAGTTGCCACCGCAGCCGGTGAGACCAAGCCCTGCGACAGCAGCGACGCTGCCGGTGAGGCCGAGGAACGAACGCCTGGACATACCCTTGTTAATGATGGCCATGTCTTCTCCTATCAATAGAGAATCTTACCCGGGAGCACCTAGACGTGCCCCCGCGCAACTTGCGGACGATATATACCTTACCTACCGACGAGCCCAACTGAGGTGCCGCGCTCGGCGACCGATACATACATACGCTTGAACGGTATTTACTACCGTTCACCGAATTCATTGACAAACGATTCGCCAGACAGTATGTATCGCCGAGGTGAGATATCAGTCTTCGTCAACCCGCAGGATAGCAGGGTTGTTCACCATGGCTAGTCAAACGTTTTAGCGTTAATAAAACCCGAAATCGGCTGGTAATCGCCGTGAAATACATGATTGAAAATCACGTAATCATGTATATCAGTTGTTTAGAGGCGTGTTTAGTTTTCGGATTGCTTTGCCGCCGCCTCGGCGCGCTCGGCATTCCATGCAACGAGCGCCTCGTGAACCGCTTTGGCGACATCGGCAGGAACGCCTCGAACTTCCGCGATCTCTTGCTCGCTCGCCGCGCGCAAACGCTTCATCGAGCCAAAATGGCGCATAAGGGCACGTTTTCTGGTGGGTCCCACGCCTGGAACGTCATCGAGTACCGATACCGTCATGGCTTTATCGCGCAATTCGCGATGGAACGTGATGGCAAAACGGTGCGATTCATCGCGCACCTGTTTAATTAGATAGAGCGACGCGGACCCGGTCGGCAGCACGACTGGAGTCTCGTCCCAAGGCACGAAAACCTCCTCATCGGCCTTTGCCAAGCCACAAACTGGTATATCGAGCCCAAGAGCCTCAAGTTGCTTGATCGCAGCGGTCAATTGCGGCTTACCGCCATCGACAACGAGCAGATCGGGGCACGAGCCAAAGCGCTCGTCGGCCATGCGCTCGGGAGCATAGCGTCGTCCCAAAACCTCGGACATCGACACGAAGTCGTTTGCCTCATCCAATTCGGCCTGGATTTTAAAACGACGATACTGGCTCTTGTCGGCGCGCCCGTTGGTAAACACCACCATCGAGGCGACCGTAAAGGTGCCATGCAGTGTAGAGATATCGAAGCACTCGATACGCAACGGCGGCGATGGCAGCGCCAACGCACTTTCGAGCTCCAGGAGCGCTTGATTGGTGCGGTCGTCAGCGTACCCCGTTCGCATCATGTAGCGCATGAGGGCATGGCGCGCATTTTTGGATGCCATATCGAGCAAACGGTGCTTTTCGCCACGCTGCGGCCTATGGAGATGGCAGGAACGCTCACGCTTGCCCGCAAGCCACTCCCCCAGCGCCTCCGCATCCTCAAGCTCGACGGAAAGGTTGACCTCAGCTGGAATATCAGCCGTCTCGTCGTAATAGCGCTTAAGAAAGCCCGACTGGAGCTCTTCCTCGTCAACATCAAGACCCTTGTCGAGAATGAACTCGCAGGTGCGAACTGTTCGGCCCTCGCGAACGACGAAGACGCAAGCGGCGGAGATGGTCTCCTCGCGATAGAAACCGATGACATCGATATCGACACTGGAGGGAAAAACGACTTGCTGACGGTCGTCCAGACCCCTGATGACCTCCAAACGACGTTTGACGCGGGCGGCGCGCTCAAAATCGAGCACCTCGGCGGCCTCCGTCATCTCGGATGTCAGCTCGTCGACGACGTCCTTGCGATGGCCAGACAAAAAACGTTCGACACGTTTGACGTTCTTGGCATAGTCTGCCGGGGAAATCGCGCCGACGCACGCGCCCGGCCCGCGCCCGACATGGTAGTCAAAGCAGGGGCGCCCGTTTTGCGCGCAAATCATATTGACGATGTCTTCCTCGCCCTTGTGGGACTCGACGATACGGCGACAACGACGCCACTCCGCACAGGATGCGGAGCAGATGGGGATAACCTTGCGCAGCGTATCTATCGTCTCACGTGCCGCGCGGCTATCGGTATAAGGTCCAAAATAGCGCGTTCCCGGCTTATGACGCTCACGCGTGTATTTGATAGCGGGATACAGGTCGCCCTTTGTAATGGCGATAAAGGGGTAGCTCTTGTCATCCTTGAGGTCGACGTTAAAGTACGGATGGTACTGACCAATCAAATTGCGCTCGAGCACCAACGCCTCGTGCTCGGTCTCCACCACGATATAGTCAAAGCTCGCCACCAGCTGCATCATCAGCGGGATCTTCTGGCGCTCGTCCTGCAGCGTCACGTACTGACGCATACGGGCGCGCAGGTTTTTCGCCTTGCCCACGTAGATGACATCGCCCTTGGCGTCTTTCCAAAGGTAGCAGCCGGGCTGCATGGGAACGCGCGAAACCTGCTCGGCAAGCGTTGGAATGTTGTCGTGACCGGCCACGCGCACCTACTTGCGACGAATCAGCGCCGAGACCTCGGGCATCTTAAGGACGACGGCAAGGCCAAAGGTAACAGCAAGCGAGACGACACCCGCAACGCAAACGTAGCCAAGAGTAATCAGAATCGAGCCGCCAAGTGCCCCGACAAAGTGCTCAAGCGCCCACATGACGCCGGCGCCTGCGGCAGCACCCAGGCCACCGAGCAAAAGGCCAAAGAAACCGCCATGCAGGATAGATTTAACCTGAAGACCACGCAGGCGACGACGCAGCCACCACAGCGAGCAACCGACTAAGATCACGTAGTCGACGACATACGAAAGCGCGATTGCCGGCATACCGAAGCCCAGCACAACGCCAAACAGCAGAACCGAGCCGGCCTGGCCGATGGCGGAATACAGACAATAGCGGCTATAGGGCTTCATGTCGAGCAAGGCAGAGAAGCTCTTCTGCATCAGCACGACCACGCCGTAGAGCGGCAGGGAAAGTGCCAGGTAGATAAGGAACTCCGACACCAGCGCCACACCGGACTCATCGAACTTGCCAGCGCAGTAGATCATGTTGAGCGGACGCGCGAAGACAATCAGGTACAGCGCGAATGGAATCAGGAAGAACAGCATCTGGGCGACGCCACGCGAAATGCCCGTGCGGACGCTGTCGTAATCCTTCTCCTGTGCGTCGTGAGAGAGCTCGGTATAGAGCGCCGTCGAAAGCGAGGCGGCAATCAGCGCGTAGGGCAGCGTGTACCACAGGCGCGCATAGGCGATGACGGAAGGACCAGTCTCGGGCTGGACCACCAGCGCAGCAGCGTTGGTGATAGAAGTCGAGACAAACATGCACACCGTGGCGAGCAGCGTCGGGATACCGAGCGCAATCGTCTGGCGCAGTGCGGGGTCCTTAAAGTCGATATGGATATGGGGATGCACGCCGTGCTTGCCAAGCGCGGGGATCTGACATGCCATCTGAACAAAGACACCGAGTGTCGTACCGGCCGCAATCAAGATGATGCCGGCACGTTCACCAAACTGTGCGGACACGGGCGCAAAACCCATAAAGCTCGCAATGACGATCGCATTGTTGAGGACCGGGGCAAACGTCGACCAGAAGTAGTCGCGGTGTGCGTTGAGAACGCCCGAAAACACCGAGCCCAAACCATAAAACAGAATCTGGATGGCAAAGAAACGGAACATGAACGCAGCGGTATCCATGCTGCCGCCGTCACCCGAAAGGAACGATTGCGTCCAGATAAAGCCCGGGGCGAACACGGTCCCCAGCAACGAAATGCCACCCAGCACCAATAACAGAATACCGAGCAGGTTGCCCACGTACTCGTTAGAGGCCTCGCGACCCTGCTCACGCCTCACGCCCATGTACACGGGCAAAAACGCTGTCACGAGCATGCCGCCCATCACGAGTTCGTAGAGCATATTGGGCAGGTTGTTGGCGACCTGATAGGAAGACGAGAGCAGCGACATGCCGATAGCGGCCGCCATTGCCCACGTGCGGATAAAACCGGTAACGCGAGACACGATGGTCAGGATGGTCATAAGCCCGGCGGAACGACCAACCGTGGAGTAGTCCGACGAGCCCATGTCGTCAGCGTCATCTCGCGACGAAGAAGCTTCGGATGAGGGTGTCTGAGGCGCAGATTTTTCTGCAAAATGAGCTCCGCGCTTCAATTCTTCCTGCGGCATCGCTCAGTCCTCTCTCGTAATCGCGGCAACCGTCGCCCCGCAAAATGCAATTAAATCATCGGGTGCAAGCTCAAGCTGATAACCACGCTTGCCTCCCGAAATAAAAATGGTATCCCAAAGGACACATGTTTCATCAATGAGCGTCCGGTAGCGCTTTTTCATACCGACCGGACTGCAGCCGCCGCGAACGTAGCCAGTCGCCGCAAGCAAATCCTTCACATGCATCATGGCCAAGGACTTCTCCCCCGCGGCACGCGCGGCGGACTTTAGATCGAGCTCGTCGGCAACAGGGATGCAGCACACGACGTGGTCGTTGGACGGAGTCACGCAGACCAAGGTCTTAAATCCTTGACCGGGCTCCTCGCCAAGCTGCTCCGAAATCGCGACCCCCAGGCCCGCCGACTCATCACCATCGTCTTCGTACGTATGTAGAACATAGGAAATGCCGGCGCTTTCCAGCTCGCGCATCGCATTGGTTTTTGGCGTCTTTACAGCCTTTGCCATGGCATATCCTTTCCCTCGCATTCGGACGCAAGGATTAAGTATATGTCCAATTCGGCTGCATACGTCACTTCGACACAGCAAGCGCCATCGAATCACAAGGAGTCGATGGCGCCCATAAACTGAATCGCCTATTTATTGAGCATCAAGTTGAGCCTGACGCTCCCGGTCACGCCTGAGCAACGGCGCCAAAAACTTGCCCGTATAACTCTGCGGACAGTCCGCAACCTGCTCCGGTGTGCCCGAAACCACGACGGTTCCGCCGCCGTTACCGCCCTCGGGGCCCATATCGATCAGGCGGTCGGCAACCTTGATGACATCAAGGTTGTGTTCAATCACCAGCACCGTGTTGCCCGCATCGACCAAGCGCTGCAGCACATCGAGCAGCTGGCGGACGTCCTCAAAATGAAGGCCGGTCGTCGGCTCGTCCAAAATATAGAACGTCTTGCCCGTCTGGCGTCGATGAAGCTCCTTGGCGAGCTTCACACGCTGCGCCTCGCCGCCCGAGAGCGTCGTGGCGGGCTGGCCCAGGCTCACGTAGCCCAAGCCCACATCGTACAGCGTCTGGAGCTTGCGCTTAATCTGCGGGATATTCCCAAAGAAGGCCAGCGCCTCGGTGACGCTCATGTCGAGCACGTCAGAGATGGTCTTACCACGGTAGGTGACCTCAAGCGTCTCGCGGTTATAGCGTTTGCCGCCGCAGACCTCACAGGGGACATAGATATCGGGAAGGAAGTGCATCTCGATCTTAATTTGTCCGTCGCCCTTGCATGCTTCGCAGCGACCGCCGCTCACGTTAAAGGAGAAACGTCCCGGCGAGTAGCCGCGCGCCTTCGACTCCGGCGTACTCGCAAACAGCGCGCGAAGATCATCCCACAGGCCAATGTACGTAGCAGGGTTGGAACGCGGCGTGCGGCCAATCGGCGACTGGTCGATATCGATAACCTTATCGATACACTCGATGCCCTCGATTTTCTTATACGGACCCACAGGGCGCGTCGAACGGTGAATGGCATTCGTAAGGGCAGGTGCGATAGTGTCGGTAACCAGGGAGCTCTTACCCGATCCCGACACGCCGGTAACAACCGTAAGCGTACCAAACTCGATCTTGGCGGTAACGTTTTTGAGGTTGTTGGCGCGGGCGCCCGTGATCTTAAGGCAGCCGCGACCGGGCTTGCGGCGTTCATCGGGAACCCGAATCATTCGCTTGCCGGTCAGGTAGGCACCCGTCATCGAATCGGGGCACGCCATGATATCGGCAGGCGTTCCCGCGGCGACCACGTGTCCGCCGTTCACGCCCGCGCCGGGGCCCATGTCGATCACATAGTCGGCAGCACGAATCGTATCCTCATCATGCTCAACGACGATGACGGTATTGCCGATATCGCGCAGGCGCTCAAGCGTCTTGATCAGGCGCTCGTTATCGCGCTGATGGAGGCCGATCGATGGCTCGTCCAAAATGTACAGGACACCCATGAGGCCGGCGCCGATCTGCGTTGCCAGGCGAATGCGCTGGGCCTCGCCTCCGGAAAGCGTCGCCGAGGCACGATCGAGGGTCAGATAGTCGAGTCCGACATCGACCAGAAAGCGCAGGCGCTCCAGGATTTCCTTAACGATGCGCCCGCCGATAAATTGTTGGCGCTCGGTAAGCTCCAGGCCCTCAAAAAACTCGAGCGACTCGCGGCACGATAGGCAGCAGACCTCGTAAATGGACTTACCGCCTACGGTAACGGCGAGCATCTCGGGGCGCAGACGAGCACCATGGCAACTCGAGCACGGCTCCTCGCGGATGTACTTCTCCAAGCGCGCCTTGGTGTTCTCATTCGTCGTCTCGTTATAGCGCTCGTACAGGATATTGCGCACGCCCGAGAACTTGGTGTCCCACTGGCTGCGACGCCCATCGAGCTTTTGATAGTCGACCGAAATCTTCTGGTCGCCCATGCCGTCTAAAAACGCGCGACGCACCCGCGGAGGCAGATCCTCCCACGGCGTATCGACGCTCACCTTAAAGTATTTGCAGACCGCAGCGAAAATCTGCGGATAGTAGTTAGAGTTGCCAAACAGGCTGCCAAAAACCCCGTCGGCGATCGACTTCGAGGGGTCTTCGATTAGGGCCTCGGCATCGACCGTCTTCTTAAAGCCCAGGCCATCGCACTCGGGGCACGCGCCATAGGGCGCGTTGAACGAGAAATCACGCGGCTGCAGGTCATCGATGGAGTGCCCATGCTCCGGGCACGCTAACGCCAGCGAATACTCCAGCAACTCGCCTTCGGTCCCCTCGGGAGCGTCGCGGTCGGGCAGCAAGTATACGTTCACATTGCCGTGCGCCAGCGCAGTCGCCTGTTCAACGGACTCGGCAATACGGCCCAGCGAGTTCTCGCGAATCACGATGCGGTCGACCACGACCTCGATATCGTGCTTGAATTTCTTATCCAAATCGATAGGGTCATCAAGCGAGCGAACCTCGCCGTCGACACGCACGCGGCTAAAGCCCTCGGCGCGAAGGTCCTCAAACAGTTTGGTGTACTCGCCTTTTCGCCCGCGCACCACCGGTGCCAGCACAAACGCGCGGCGGCCCTCCCCCGCCGTCAAGACCTTATCGGCGACCTGGTCGGTGGTTTGGCGCTCGATAACCCGACCGCACTCGGGGCAGTGCGGCGTACCGACGCGAGCAAACAGCAGTCGCAGGTAGTCATAAATCTCGGTTACGGTGCCCACCGTCGAGCGCGGGTTCTTGGATGTCGTCTTTTGATCAATTGAGACAGCCGGCGAAAGGCCGTCGATTGAATCCAAGTCGGGTTTGTCCATCTGGCCCAAGAACTGGCGCGCATAACTCGAAAGGCTCTCGACGTATCGACGCTGGCCCTCGGCATAGATAGTGTCGAATGCCAGCGAACTCTTGCCCGAGCCAGAAAGACCGGTAATGACCACGAGTTGGTCACGCGGAATGGAAACATCGATATCCCGGAGGTTATGCTCACGAGCGCCGCGAATAACGATAGAAGAATCAGACATGGAAGCTCCTTGCCTCCTATTGCATCGAATCATACTGCCGATGAGTTTAGCGCACTCGACGCGCACAGATGTTCGTAATACAAGATTCGCAGACCTTTAGCTTTGCGTATCGGGCGCTTTGTTTCTCGAAATGCCGTGGAAAGGTTACAGTAATCTAATACTGAACTTAATTTGCTGTACCAGAGGAACGTCCATGACCGAAGATATCCCCCTTGAAATCACTTCGAGCGACATGGCCAATCTGCCCATATTCATCGCCGTCCTTATCGTGGCCGCCGTCGTCGTGCGCGTGTATTTTTCAATCAAACGCAACGAAAAGCCACCCATTGCCCGCGTCTTTTGGTGCGCGACGCTCCTCATCCCACTCGGCGCGGTAGCTGCATGGGTTACGAATCAATTGCTCGTAAATGAGGGCAGCTCCCTATGGGTCCTTTCTTATTCGGCGCTCGGTGCTGCCGCCGTCATACTTCTTGTCGAGCCCTTGGTTTCGGGACTTATCGACCAAACCGATCTTGCGACGGGAACGGTTGCCTGTATTTGCCGTGACATCCTTGTCATCGCCGCTGTTTCAGCGCTCTCGTTCGTTTCACTCGAAATTGCCTGCAACGAAACGTTCTATCGCATTCCCGCCAACTCATTCGGGTTTTCCGTCGGGCTGCTCGCGACGGTTCTGCTCTCCCTTTATTTGCTGGGACAGCGTCATGGAGGCGTCATGGCTCTCGTGCCCGTCGTCTGCTGCATCCTTGGCATTGCCGAGCACTTCGTCATAACGTTTAAAGGCGAAGCCATCCTGCCAAGCGATATCTTGGCCCTTGGCACCGCAATGGAAGTGAGCGAGGGATACGAGTTTACCTTTACCGCCGGAATCGTAACCTCTCTCGCCCTGCTGGAGATTTCCCTGGGGCTTCTTTCGCTCATCCGACCGCGAAAGCTCCGTACGCCCACCCATGTCTTCCCCGCTATCGCCACTAACCTCTGTGCTTTTCTGCTAGTGACCGTTGTGGGGCTCTCAGGCTTTTCCAACATCGACTTGGAGCAGGCGCTGGATTTTGGATTTGACCGTTGGCAGCCCATCACCACGTATGCGTCTCAGGGTTTTATCACTTCGTTCACCGAAATGGTCAACGAGTTGCCCATTGAGAAGCCCGAAGACTATACGCCCGATGAGGCGCAGAGCATCGAGCAGGAGCTCGCCGCCGCCTACGACAGCACATATGGCTCGAGCGAGCAGCGCGCGGCGGCCGTTGCCCAGTTCAATGAAATCAAGCCGACGATTGTTGCCGTCATGAACGAGAGTTTTAGCGACCTTTCGTGCTTTGAGCAGCTCCAGGCGGCCGGGTACACCGGCCCCGCATTCTACAACTCGCTTCCCGACACACTTGTTCGCGGCACCATGCTCGCTTCGGTCGCCGGTGGCGGAACGGCGAACTCCGAATTCGAATTTTTGACTGGAGCGACAACGGCCTTTGTCGGATTAGGCAAGATCCCCTATCAGCTGTATCAGATGAATGGCGTAAACAGCCTGGCAAAGGACCTTAAAGAGCTTGGGTATACCACTACCGCTATGCACCCGCAAAACCCCGTCAACTACCATCGAGATAAAATCTATCAGCAGCTGGGCTTTGGAGACTTTCTTTCAATCGGCGATTTCGAAGGTGCGCCCTATTACCATGCCGGCGTATGCGACTACGCCACCTACGACAAGATACTCGACCTGCTTAGAACCGACGAAGCGCCGCAGTTCATCTTTGACGTCACGATGCAAAATCACGGCGGCTACGACTATGGCACCGTTCCCGCCGAAGAGCTGACAAACTATTGGGTCGAGGGAGCCAGCGAAGGCGCCAACAGCGCGCTCAACACCTATCTCACCTGCATCAACGCATCCGACCGGGACCTCGAGTACTTTATCAACGAGCTCCGCAATATCGGCAGACCGGTTGTTCTTGTCTTTTTTGGCGACCATCAGCCGAGCGCCGCAACGACTCTCAACGACGAGCTGTACCCTCAGGAAGATACGGCAAGCCACGCTTTCCGTATCTATCAGTCGACATATCTCGTCTGGGCTAACTATGAGATCGCCGGCAATACCGAGCTCAACGTCTACGACACCGTCGGGGCAAACGAGATTGCAGCCATTACCCTTAATAAGATCGGCGCCCCGCTCACCAATTACCAAAAGGCCCTGCTTGCGACAAGGTCAGATGTGCCCACCATCAATGTCGCCGGCTATCTCGGTGCCGACGGGCTGCGCTACGACTTGGAATCGGAAGACAGCCCATACGCCTCGACGATCGACAAGCTGCAGCGCATGCAGTACCTCGAGTTCGCCAGCAAAGTTCAGTAAGCCCGCCCATTCGCTTGGGCCCATCATATTGCAAGCGCACTCGGCCCAAATGCATCGCAAATGACTCCCGCTCGCAAACGAGGGTACAATGACGCTCGTGTCACATCGCGGGGCCCCGGCCCCAGCATATACAAAGGAGTCATACATGGGTTGCGAACACGCACAGGCCGCCGGCGGACAAACGTCGCCATCGCAATTTGAGGAGAACACGCTGTCCGAGGTCAAGCGCGTCATCGCCGTGCTTTCCGGCAAGGGCGGTGTCGGCAAGTCGTTTGTCACCGGCGCCATCGCCACCGAGCTTGCCCGTCACGGCCACAAGGTCGGCGTCCTCGATGCCGACATCACCGGTCCCTCTATCCCCAAGATGTTCGGTATGAGCGGACGCCACGTCCATGCCCTTGGCAACCTTATGCTGCCCGAAATCTCCGAGCACGGCGTCAAGGTCATGAGCTCCAACCTGCTACTCCAAAACGAGACCGACCCCGTCCTTTGGCGCGGTCCGGTCATCGCAGGCGCCATTAGGCAGTTCTGGAGCGAGACCTCGTGGGGCCCCATCGACTACCTGCTGGTCGACATGCCTCCGGGAACAGGCGACGTCGCGCTCACCGTCTTCCAGTCGCTGCCGGTCGACGGCATCGTCATCGTCACGAGCCCGCAGGATCTGGTCTCGATGATCGTCGCCAAGGCGGTCAACATGGCCGAGAAGATGAACGTCCCCATTCTGGGCATTGTCGAGAACATGAGCTATATTGAGTGCCCCGACTGCGGCAAGAAGATCGAGGTCTTTGGCAAGAGCAAGCTCCCCGAGGTCGCAGAGCGCTATAACCTCGACATCTTGGGCCAGCTTCCCATTAATCCGGCACTCGCCGAGGCCTGCGATAAGGGCGAGGTCGAGACCGCGCTGCCCGATGGCATGTTGCCCAAGGCAGTCTCTGCCGTCGAGGCTATTACCCCGCACGAGACCGACGAGGCCTAAGTGAACGCGAGCGCCCTCTATGACGTCTTGGTAATCGGCGGCGGGGCTTCAGGCCTCGCCGCCGCCATTACGGCCGCACGCGCTGGCAAAAGCGTCTGCATCGTTGAGCGCGATGTCGCCTGCGGCCTCAAGCTCCTTGCGACCGGTAACGGCCGTTGCAACCTCTCCAACGAATCGATTGATCCTCAGCGGTATAACCACCCCGCATTCGTCGAATCCGTCATGGGCCCCCAGCCCGAACAAGAGCTTATGGGTTTCTTCTCCTCGCTGGGCATCATGACAACCTCCGAGGAAGGCCGGCTGTACCCGCGCTCCCTTCGCGCCGAATCGGTGCGCGACGCGCTTCTCAGCGTTTGCGACCGCCTAGGTATCACCTTAATCTGCGGAGCCAACGTTGCCTCGGCGCACAAAGCTTCCGAAGGCTGGGCACTCCAAATAGACCGTCCAGCGCGGGCACTCAAGGCAAAAAAGCACGACGACCGAAAATCGGAGCTCCGCTCGCTTCGGAAAGCGCTCGCCGATGTCCCTCGCAAGAACGAGGCCCTGCAGGCACATGCCGTAATTATCGCCACGGGCGGCAACCCCACCGGTATCGCCGATACGTTTAGCCTCCCCCTCACTTCGCTGCGCCCCATCCTCTGCCCCGTATCGGCAACGGTCGTTGGCGATCGGGCGGCATTCAAGACGTTGGATGGCCTGCGCGTCCGTGCCCGCTTGACGCTCGCCCGCAATCATAATGAGCTCTGGCACGAAGACGGTGAAGTGCTGTTTCGAACCTTCGGTATCTCGGGTGTCGCTGTCTTCAACCTCTCTCGTCGTATCCAGCACGGCGATACGATCCTGCTCGACGTTTTCCCCGACCTCTCCAAAGACGAGTTGCTCGATATCCTCAACCGGCGCGTTGAGCTGTTCGGTGACTTTTCACCCCGCGATCCCCGTTGGCTCGACGGCATGCTCGCCCCGCAACTCTCCCGCGTCGTCTGCACAGCGTTCGAGCAGTGCCATCCAGGCTCCAACGATGTCATCCACCTGGTCTCGATCCTCAAACACTTTAAGTTGCTCGTCGAGGGAACAGCCGAGGAGCGCTCAGCGCAGGTCACGCGTGGTGGCGTATCTGTCAAGAGTATCTCAACACCCAGCCTACGCGCGCGCAGCGTTGTCGACGCTCCGCTTTACGTTTGCGGTGAAGCGCTCGACATCGACGCCGATTGCGGAGGCTTTAACCTTGCGTGGGCCTGGATCTCGGGCATTCGCGCTGCAAGCAGCCTGTAGCCGCGCAGTCTATAATCAAAAACACATTCGGGCCGTCTGGGATACCGGACGGCCTCTTTCTTGCCTCTAAGGAGACCTCGATGATCGAAATCACCCAAGTCAACGCGTCGCTCGATGAAGCCGGCGATGAAAATGCCTGCCTCATTGTTGGCAAGCGAGTCGCCAAGCGCGTCCTACGTTGCAAGGACTCCGAGATCAAGTCCATCGAGCTCCACCGCAAGTCAATCGACGCTCGCAAAAAACGAGACGTCCATTTTATCCTGAGCTTTCGTGTTGAGCTGACTAGTCCCCACCTCGAGCGAGAAGCGGTCGACAGCGTTGCCGAGCGTGACCGTTCGCGCGTACGCGCGATAGAAGACGATGAGCCTTCATTCCCCTCCCCCGCCTCCGACGCGCCTCAAGAACGCCCTGTCGTTGTCGGCGCCGGATGCGCCGGCCTTTTCGCTGCGCTTACGCTCGCCGAAGCAGGTCTTAAGCCCTTGCTCATCGAGCGCGGCGACCCGGCATTTCGCCGCTCGCAGGCGATCGACCTCTTTCTAAAGGAGCGCATCCTCGACCCCGAGAGCAATATCCAGTTTGGCCTGGGCGGCGCGGGAACCTTCTCGGACGGCAAACTCAATACGGGAACCAAAAATCCCGCCCATCGCCTTATCCTCGAAACCTTCGTCGAGGCGGGCGCGCCCCGCGATATTCTGTGGGATGCCAAGCCGCACATTGGCTCCGACATCCTTCCCACGGTCGTCACCGCTATATCCCAGCGCATCGAGCAGCTCGGAGGTGTCGTCCGCTATCGAACGAAGCTCGTCGACATTCGCATCGACGCGTCTGGCGCCATCACCGGTATTGATGTCCAATCGTCCCAAGACGCCGCTTGCGAGCCAATCGAGACAAAGCACCTCATCCTCGCCTGCGGGCATTCTGCTCGCGATATTTTTGAGCTCCTTAAGGGCCACAACGTGGCCCTCGCACAAAAGACCTTTGCCATGGGCGTTCGCATCGAGCATCCGCAGCGCGACATCGACCGAGTCCAATACGGAGCCTCGGCGGGACATCCTGCCCTCGGAGCAGCCCCTTACAAGCTCGTCGCCCATCTTCCCAACGGCCGCAGCGTGTTCTCGTTTTGCATGTGCCCCGGCGGGCAGGTTGTCGCCGCCTCTTCCGAGCAGGGCCACCTGTGCGTCAACGGCGCCAGTCTCAATGCCCGCGACGGACGCAATGCAAATGCCGCCCTGCTCGTTAACGTCACGCCAGAGGACCTTCCCAACGATGACCCACTCGCCGGCATCGAGCTCCAGCGCGCCTGCGAGGCGGCCGCCTACCGCCTGGGCGGTTCCAACTGGAACGCACCGGCACAGCTCGTCGGAGATTTCCTCGCAGGACGCGCCAGCAAGGCGCCCGGAAAGGTAAAGCCCACCTATCCGCTCGGTGTGACCTGGACGGCAATTGACGAAGCCCTGCCGCAGCATATCGTCGAGTCGCTCCGCCTGGGACTTCCCCTACTCGGAAAAAAGCTACGAGGCTACGACCGCCCCGACGCCGTTCTTACCGGCGTGGAGACTCGTTCGAGCTCACCGGTCACTGTCACCCGAGACCGAACGTGCCATGCCGTGTCGACCCCGGGCCTCTATCCTTGTGGTGAGGGAGCTGGATATGCCGGCGGCATCATGAGCGCGGCCACCGACGGCATCCGTTGTGCCGAAGCCCTGATCGCAGACCTCTAACGCACGAATTCCAGCGCGCAAAAGACACAGGCCCCAAGCTCCACAGGGAACTCGGGGCCTGTTCACTATTTCTTAAACCGTGCACCCTGGCGTCTTCTGCCCGATGCGAACGTGGAACCCTTGCGGGCCTGCGAACGTAAGCGCTCAATCGTCTCGTCCTCAGACGCACCCTCGAGCATCGCCCGAATCTGAACGACGGCATCGCGCAGGCGCGCCGCCTCCTCAAAGTCCATGGCGGCAGAAGCGTTACGCATATCCTCTTCCATGGTTTCGACGATCCGCACAAGCTCGTCATGCGGCAGTTCTTCCAACTGCTCCGCAAGTGTCTGCTCGGGCGCCACCGTTTCCGGCACGCCACCCTCGCCCGACTCATCGGGCGTATAGAATGCGCCATGTCCAAGAGAGTCGCCCTTCGAGCGCCCCTTGGAACCCACGGTTTTTTCGGCCTCGGCAATAAAACTTGAGATGTCGTTGATGGCCTTGCGCACCGTCTTGGGCACAAT
Source organism: uncultured Collinsella sp. (assembly GCA_937925265.1). Lineage (GTDB taxonomy): Bacteria > Actinomycetota > Coriobacteriia > Coriobacteriales > Coriobacteriaceae > Collinsella. The sequence goes on from CALEXE010000089.1 coordinate 44,599, forward strand.
GCCATGCCCTTCGTTATATGCCATCTGAATCTCGCGACGGCGCTGCGTCTCCTCGATGGCCTCTTTCATCGAATCGGTCACAACGTCCGCATACATGATGACTTCGCCATCGGCGTTACGGGCCGCGCGGCCAATCGTCTGAATCAGCGAACGGCGGTTGCGCAAGAAGCCTTCCTTATCGGCATCGAGAATTGCCACCAGTGAGACCTCGGGAAGGTCTAGGCCCTCGCGAAGCAGGTTGATGCCAACGAGAACATCGATCTTGCCCTCGCGCAGCGTTCGCAGGATCTCGACACGGTCCATCGTCGCTGTATCGGAGTGCATGTAATTGACCTTAATGCCGGCATCAAGCAGATGGTCGGTCAGATCCTCGGCCATGCGCTTGGTGAGCGTGGTCACCAGCACGCGCTCCTTGCGGGCAACGCGCTCGCGAATCTCGTCCTCAAGATCGTCAATCTGCCCACGAACCGGACGCACATCGATCTTGGGGTCGAGCAGACCGGTTGGACGAATAATCTGCTCAACGTCGTTTTGGCTCACCCGCAGCTCGTAGTCGCCCGGTGTGGCCGAAACATAGATAAACTGGGGTATCCTTGCCTCAAACTCATCGAAACGAAGCGGGCGGTTATCGAGTGCCGATGGAAGGCGAAAACCATGCTCCACCAGCGTCACCTTACGCGAGCGGTCACCTTCGTGCATGCCGCGAATCTGCGGCACCGTCACATGGCTCTCATCGATGATGCAGAGCATATCCTTGGGAAAGTAATCGATTAGGGTAAACGGCGGCTCACCCGGCTTGCGACCGTCCAGATGACGCGAGTAGTTCTCGATGCCGTTGCAAAAACCCATCGTCTCGAGCATCTCAAGATCATAATCGGTGCGCTGCTGCAGACGCTGCGCCTCGAGCAACTTATCAGTTGCCTTGAGCTCCGCCACGCGCTTCTCGCACTCTTCGCTGATCGATTTCAGAGCCGCCTTGACCTTCGGCTTCTCGGTCACGTAGTGCGATGCCGGCCATACGGGGATGGCCTCGTACTCACGAAGCATCTCACCGGTAACCTCATCGATCTCGGCAATCAGCTCGACCTCGTCGCCAAAGAACTCAAACCGCAACGGATGCTCGGCATAAGGCGGATACACGTCGACGACATCACCGCGCACGCGGAACGTGCCGCGCGCCAGGTCATAGTCATTGCGATCATATTGAATGTCGATAAGTGCATGGATAAAGTCATCGCGCTCGAGCGGCACCTTCTTGTCGACGTTTGGAGCCAGACCCGCATAGTCCTCAGGAGAGCCAATGCCATAGATACACGAGACCGATGCGACAACGATCACATCGCGTCGAGAGAGCAGTGACGCGGTCGCCTGATGGCGCAGCATCTCGACCTCTTCGTTAATCGAGGAGTCTTTCTCGATATATGTATCGCTTTGCGGCACATACGCCTCGGGCTGATAGTAGTCGTAGTACGAGACAAAGTAGACCACAGCGTTGTTGGGAAAGAACTCTTTGAGCTCGCTCGCAAGCTGAGCGGCGAGCGTTTTATTGGGAGCCATGACCAGCGTCGGCTTCCCCAGGGCCTCAATAGTCTTAGCCATCGTGAAGGTCTTGCCCGAACCAGTCACGCCCAGCAAAACCTGATAGCGATCTCCGTCCCTCACACCCTGCACAAGCGACTCAATGGCCTTAGGCTGAGAACCTGCAGGCTCATAGGGAGAAACGACTTCAAACGGCACCTCAGCGCCCTCAACGCCAAAGCGCTTAAGTTCACCGCCAACGCGTTCTACTTCAAATTCCGCCATGGATACTCCTAACTCATATATCTGCAGTATACGCAGGCGGCAGGCATAGTCCTATACGAACCGATCGGGATAGAGGGTCTTATAGCGAACCCAGGCATTATTGACACGAATCAGATACGCCTGCGTCTCGGGAAAGGTGATTGCATTATGAAGCGACGTGCTCTGCTGCGCCCAACCGTCGACATTGCCCATGCCAGCGTTATAGGCGGCAATGGCACTATCCGTCGACCCATTGAAATAGGTCAGAAGATACGAGAGGTATGCGCAGCCAAACTCGATATTGGTAGCCGGATCGTTAAGGTTGTCGACCGAATACTCGTCACCGTCGACAAGGCCCTTGGTGATCATATCCTGAGCAGTCACAGGCATCAGCTGCATCAATCCCTGAGCACCCTGATTCGACTCAGCCTCGGGATCCCAATTCGATTCCGACTTAATGACAGCGCACACCAGATACGGATCCAGATTATGCGAAATACTCGATTGCTTTACATACGCCTCGTGGTCAATGGGATACAGCGGCTTAAAGAAAGCCGCGGGAGCACACGAGTAAACGAATGAGATAAGGCCGAAGGCAAAAACGGCAGCCAGCGGAATAAGGCGATACCACGCAAAGAAACGTGTCTTAGGCATCGGCATCCTCCTTATTCGCAGTGTCTATAAACCCATGGCATGCAAGCCATGAGTCAAGCTGCTCAAAGAGCGACTTATCGCCTGCGGCATTATCAATCACCGTTGTAGCGAGATTGCACAGCGCAGACTCATCGGGCTGGCAAGCAGAACGGGCATCGAAATCAGATGGCTCCATGCCACGCTGAATAGCACGCTCGCGACGAACTGACAAAGGGGCGCTAATGACCAGAATTTCATCAGCCAAGCCAAATGCATCCTCAAAACCAGTCGGAGCAGAAACCTCGACCACCGCAAAGGGATAACGGGGGGAAGAAACCGTGCAGCAAACCGGATCAAGAATCCTCAGTGACAGTTGCTCAATGAGAACGGGGTGCACAATGCTATTGAGCCTCGCGACCGCATCAGGAGAAACAAAAGCTCGAGAAGCGAGTATGTTACGGCGAACGCCGCCCTCCTCGTCCAAAATATCCCAGCCAAATTCTTCCGCGAGGGCATTGACGATATCGGAGCCTGGCACATACAGCGATTTGGCAAGTTCGTCCAGATCGATGAGCATGGCGCCATGAGATTCGAGATAGCGGCAGGCAGTCGACTTACCCGAAGCAATATTGCCCAAAACAAAAACGGTAAACATCAAGTCCTCCCTAACGCCAATGGGAGTTATTATCGCGCAAATACAAAAGAAGGACTCAAAATACAGCCAAACAGTAAGACAAGCTAAAAGAAGGCGAGTTCTTGTATTACAGCTCTCTATAAAACGCAAAAAAAAGGGGGAGGCCGCGAGGCCTCCCCCTTCTTCAAGTCAAGCGTACGGCTCGGTGCCGTCCACCGGTCAGCGGCGCCCTGGCCTCCCACGGGCTGGCCCCGCAGTACTCTCGGCGCGATGGGGCTTAGCTTCCGGGTTCGGAACGGGACCG
>CALEXE010000090.1:0-16538 GCA_937925265.1 uncultured Collinsella sp.
GCACGCGGGTCTTGCCGCCGCGCTTGGGACGGCTCGGACGCTCGCCGTCGCTGCGGCGCTCGTCACGACCGCGGTTGGAACGACCGGCAACATCGCCGTAATCGTCGCCGTTGCGCTTGCCGTCGCGACGCGCCTGCTCAAGCTTCTTCTTGCTCTTGGACTTGCCGCGCTTGGTCTTCTTCTTCGCCTTAAAGGCCGCAGGGTCGCGCTCGGGATCAACCGCGGGCGGGTTGGGACCCACGTGCAGGTCGCCGGCCTCGTAGATGTCGGCGGTCTTGTCCATGAGCTTCTCGATCTCGTAGAACTCGTCCACGTCCTGCTCGGTCACAAACGTGATGGCCCAGCCCAGCTCGCCGGCGCGGCCCGTACGGCCAATGCGGTGGATATAGTCAGTCGGCTCGGCCGGCACGTCAAAATTCACAACGTAGCGCACGTCGCTAATGTCGATGCCGCGGGCGAGCACGTCGGTTGCCACCAGCACGTCGACGGTGCCGTCGCGGAAGGCCGAAAGGGCACGCTCGCGCTGGGCCTGGCTGCGGTTGCCGTGAATCGCGGCGGCCTTGATGCCCTTACGCTCCAGACGACGGCAGCAGCTGTCGGCGCGGTGCTTGGTGCGCATAAAGACGATAGTGCGCTCCGGACCCTCCTTCTTGAGGAACTCGGGCAGCAGGTTGTTCTTGGCCTCTATGGACACCGGGAACACAAACTGGTCGACGGTGTCGGCGGTCGACGTGGCGGGCGCGATCTCCACGCGAGCCGGGTCGCTCACCAGGTCGGTGATCTCGCCCACGGCCTCCTCGTCGAGCGTCGCCGAGAACAGCAGCGTCTGGCGCTCGGCCGGCGTCTCGCGCACAATGCGGCGGACGGCGGGCAAAAAGCCCATGTCGAGCATGCGGTCGGCCTCGTCGAGTACCAGCACTTTGACCTCGTCCAGGTGGCAAGCGCCCTGCTCGATCAGATCGACCAGACGGCCCGGCGTGGCGACCAGAATGTCGCAGCCGTACTTGAGCGCCGCGGTCTGCGGCTTGTAGCTCACGCCGCCCACGACGGTCACGGCAACGTGGCCCGTGACGTCGGCGATCTTGCTCGCGACCTCGTCGATCTGCTGGGCGAGCTCGCGCGTGGGGGTGATGACGAGCATCACGGGGCCACGGCCGTTGCCCTCGGGCTTTTTAGCACCGCGACGGCGGTTGCGGCCGCCGCGCTCGCGCACGGGTTTGGGAGGAGCGATGTGCTCCAGATTGTTCATGGTCGGCAGCAAAAAAGCGGCCGTCTTGCCGGTGCCAGTCTGAGCGGCAGCAAGCAGGTCGCGGCCCTCGAGCACCACGGGGATTGAGCCGGCCTGCACGGGCGTCGGCGCCGTGTAGCCCAGGTTCTCGATGGCACGAAGCATCTCGTCGGAAAGGCCCAGCTCGTCAAAGGCGGGCAGGCTCTCGGTAGCGGACTCGACGGCCTGGGCGGCGCTGGCCTCGTCGGCAGCATCGAAGGCAGCCTGGGTCATGGCCTCGCGGGTCTCGTCCAGAATCTCGGCGTCCGTGACGTCGGATACAGAATTACGCATATGTTGTTGTTCCTTATCTGCACGCGCAATGAGCACGGCATGCGGCCGCGCGGGCGTGCTTGGTAGTGCGCTAATACATACAAAAACAGGTGCGCACAGAGAGGACGTTGCTCAGCACGCTGGCGATCGCTTTGGCAGCCCTATCACGCGCCGTCCAGACGCAGCAGCTCTAAGCGATGGAGCAGATTCGCCGCCGGTTAGTATACCCGCGCTTCGCATGCCCCCACGTAAACCACAGATGACGGAGCGGACGAGGCGGGCCTGGGCCGATTGTCTCAATCTGTAACAGTTACGAGACAAAACCGGGTCTACACGTTACAGATTGAGACGAACTCAAACATCGCAAAACATAATCTCGATCTGTAACAGTTAGAGGTCATTTTCCCCGCTAGATGTTACAGATCGAGATGTTTGACATGAGCTGCCAACGATTGAGCAGCCACCCGCATCTGTAGCGAAATGTCATACATTTTCATCCCCACTGGACACCCCCAGGGGGTATGGGTGTATAGTATCGGCAGGTTAACAATTCCAACACCGAACTGCAGAAAGGAGAAACCATGGCTCAAGATAAGTTCGACGTGGGCGGCATGACATGCGCCGCCTGCCAGGCGCATGTGGATCGCGCCGTGAGCAAACTCGACGGCGTCCAAAGCGTCGCGGTCAACCTGCTCGCCGGTTCCATGATGGTCGACTACGACCCCGCGCAGGTCACCTCCGACGACATCTGCACCGCTGTCGACCGCGCGGGCTACTCGGCCTCGCCCATCAGCACGGGCACCGACGCTGTCCAAAGCGGAAGTGCGCAAGCCAGGTCCGGCGCCGCGCATATGGAGTCGCCGACCAAAAAGTTGGAGGCCGCCGCCTCTGCCATGCGCACCCGCCTCATCGTCTCGATCATCTTCCTCATCCCGCTGTTCTACATAGGCATGGGGCACATGCTCGGTTGGCCACTGCCCGGCGTCTTCACCGACCATGCCCACAGCATGACGCTCGCCCTCACCGAGCTCGTCCTGCTCATCCCCATCGTCTATGTCAACGACGCGTACTTTATCAATGGGTTTAAATCGCTCGCGCACGGCGCGCCTATCATGGACGCCCTCATCGCCGTGGGCGCCACCGCGTCCATCGCCTGGTCGCTCTACGCCATGTTCATCATGGCCGACCAGCTAGCCGCAGGTCAGGTGCACGAGGCCATGATGACGAGCATGGACAACCTATATTTTGAGAGCGCCGGCACCATCCTGTCGCTCGTCACCGTGGGCAAATACCTCGAGACGCGCAGCAAGTCCAAAACCGGCGGCGCTATCGAGGCGCTCATCGACTTAGCACCCAAGACCGCGACCGTCGTGGCCGAGGACGGCATCGAGGCCACCGTCGACGTCGATGCCATTCTGCCCGGCCAGGTGCTGCGTGTGCGCCCCGGCGAGTCCATCCCCGTCGATGGCGTGGTGCTCGAAGGCAGCTCGGCCGTGGACGAGAGCGCGCTCACCGGCGAGTCTATCCCCGTGGAAAAGACCGCCGGCGACACCGTCAACGCCGCCACCGTCAACCGCACCGGTTCGTTTACCTTCCGCGCCACGCGGGTTGGTGCCGAGACATCGCTCGCCAAGATTATCCAGCTCGTCGAGGACGCCAACGCCACCAAGGCGCCCATCGCCCGCATGGCCGATAAGGTCGCCGGCGTATTCGTGCCCGTGGTGTTCGTGATCTCGGCCGTGACCTTTGCGGCGTGGATGGCACTGACCGGCAGCATCAACGAGGCGCTCACCTCCGCCGTGGCCGTGCTGGTGATCAGCTGTCCGTGCGCACTGGGTCTGGCCACGCCCGTCGCCATTATGGTGGGCACCGGCAAGGGCGCCGAGATGGGCATTCTGTTTAAGAGCGCCGAGGCGCTGGAGAACCTGCGCAACGTGGGCACCGTGGTGCTCGATAAGACCGGCACCGTCACCCGCGGCAAGCCGGCCGTGACCGATATCATGGTGGCCACGCGCGCTGACGGCTCGCCCGCCATGAGCGAAAAGGCGCTGCTCAAGCTTGCCGCCGCGCTGGAGCGCTCGAGCGAGCACCCGCTGGCCGAGGCAATTATGGCCGAGTGCGAGGCGCGCGGAATTGTCGCGCGCATGGTCGAGGACTTTGCCGCCGTGCCTGGACGAGGCGTTACGGCGCGCGAGGGACAAAACGTCATCGCTGCCGGCAACGTTCGTCTGATGAGCGAGCTGGGTATCACCGTGCCCGCCGGCCTTGCCGAGCAGTTCGCTGCCGAGGGCAAGACGCCGCTGTTCTTTGCCAAGAACGGCGAGCTTGCCGGCACCATTGCCGTGGCTGACGAGGTCAAGGAGACGAGCGCCGGGGCCATTGCCGCGCTCCGCAAGCTCGGCGTCGATGTGCGCATGCTCACTGGCGACAACCGCGTGACGGCCGAGGCCATCGCCCGCCGCGTGGGACTGAGCAGCGAACAGGTTATCGCCGACGTCCTGCCCGCCGACAAGGAACGCCACGTGCACGAACTGCTGGATGCGGGCAGCAAGGTCGCCATGGTGGGCGACGGCATCAATGACTCCCCCGCCCTGGCGCGCGCCGACGTGGGACTTGCCATTGGCACCGGCGCCGACATCGCCAAGGAGGGCGCCGACGTGGTACTCATGCGCAGCGACCTCATGGATGTTGCGCGGGCCATCGAGCTTTCGCGCGCCACGATTCGCAACATCAAGCAGGACCTGTTCTGGGCGCTGTTCTACAACGGTATCGGCATTCCGCTCGCCGCGGGCGTGTTCTTCCCGCTCACCGGATGGCAGCTCTCGCCGATGTTCGGCGCCGCGGCCATGAGCCTGTCGAGCGTGTGCGTCGTAAGCAATGCGCTGCGCCTGAAATCCTTTAAGCCTAAAGTGGCAAAATAGGCTCACCATTAAGTCCATTTAGAACGGGTTTTCCAGGTGCCCGAGATTGACCTGAAAGAGGAGCGACGCGTACTTTGGTACGCGAGCGACGGCTTGAAGGTCAAGGTCAGGTGCCTGGGAAAGCCGACATAGCAGAGAGGAATACCCATGCGTTACACGATTAAGACTTCCGGCCTTATGTGCGGCCACTGCGACGCCACCGTCGAGACGGCGTTGCTCAACGTGGTCGGCGTGACCGACGCCGACGCCGATCACGAGACTCAGACCGTACAGGTGGAGTGTGCCGACACCGTGACCGCCGAGCAGCTCGCTGCCGCCGTCGAAGGCGCCGGCGAGAAATTCCATGCTCTGTCCGTAACTGCCGCGTAACGACCCACGCGCACCCCGATCAGAAACGAGAACCCGCCATGATGGCAGACCATAAATCGGTGACCCGCATGCTCAAGACGGCACGCGGTCAGATCGACGGCATCCTGCGGATGGTCGATGAGGACCGCTACTGCGTCGATATTTCTACGCAGCTCATGGCCACACAGGCGCTCCTCGCGCGCATCAACGCCGACGTACTCAAGGCGCATATCGAAGGCTGCGTGACTTCGGCAATCGAATCGGGCGACGAGGAGCTCAAGGCCGCCAAGCTTGCCGAGATTGAACGCGTCGTCGACAAGCTCTCCAAGTAATTGGGGCATTGGGAACAATCTTCTTTGCACCGTCTTGGTGTTCTGGGGACAGGTATGCTTGCACCACACTGGTGCAGATTAACCTGTCCCCCTTGCTCTAAATCGGGTATAAAGGCGTGCAGCATATCGAACGAAAGGCAATGTGCATGAATGACTTTATGAAGGGTCGCAATGGAGCCGATGAACTCACCATCGTAATGGGTTTTGCCGGCATCATCATCGCGATGATCGGATCGATGGCCCGTATTCAGTGGCTCAGCTGGATCGCCATCGCCGTGATCGTGCTCGGCGTGCTGCGCGGCCTGTCCAAAAACATCGACGCGCGCCGCAAGGAGAACGATGCCTTTGTCACGGCGACCGCAAACGTCCCCGGCCTGGGCAAGTTCGTCGCCAGCTTAGGTGGCGGCGCCGCGGCTGCCAACGCCTCGCGCGCGGCCGGCACCAGCAAGGAAGACTTTGAGCGCGCCAAGCGAACGGCCAAGAAGATGTGGAAGGGCCGCAAGACCACGGCCTACCTTAAGTGCCCTAACTGCGGTCAGATGCTGTCCGTCCCCAAGGGTAAGGGCAAGATCCGCGTCACCTGCCCCAAGTGCCACGCCAAGATGGAAACGCGCTCCTAGCAGCTACACCATAGGAAAAATAAAAGCCGAGGCCTCGTGTTGAGACCTCGGCTTTTTTGAACGCGGCATAGGGGCCGTCCCTTTGTCACACCTATGCCACGCCGTCACGGGCGAGCTCCTCGGCCAGCGCTTCGGCAGGCATGGCCATAATCGCGTCGAGCTCGGCGTCCACCTCGGGAATACGCTTCACCTTGAGTTTGCGTACCAGGTTGCCGCGGCACATCACGTGCATTGGCTCACGCAGAGCGCACAGGTCATCGAGCGGGTTCTCGCGCGTCACCAAAATGTCGGCCGCCTTGCCGCACTCAATCGTGCCGGTCTCGTCGCCCAGGCCCAGTAGCTCAGCATTGACTTGCGTGGCCGTATGCAGCGCAAACGCGTTGCTCACGCCCACGTACTTGGCATAATAGGCCACCTCGCGCCACATGTCGTACTGCGTCACGAACGGGCAGCTCGAGTCCGTGCCCAGGCCCACCTTAACGCCAGCTTCCAGTGCAGCACGGGCGCTCTCGATAATGCCCGAACACACGATGTCGCCGTTCTTCTTTTGCGTGTCGGTCGAATGGGTCTTTTCCGGATCGAGCAGTACAAACGGCAGCGCCGGACTAATCGTGCAGGTCACGCTCGGCGCGCGTCCCTCGAGCTGTGTTCCCGCGGCGCCGCGGTACAGCTCCAGGATCTCGGGGGTCATCGGAGCGCCGTGCTCGATTGTGTCGACACCGGCCTGAAGCGCGGCCTTCACACCTTCGGTGCTCTCGACATGGGCCATGACCGGAAGACCGACCTCGTGCGCCGCCTTGCACGCCGCCGCGGCGACATCGACCGGCATGCGCAGCACGCCCGGCTCGCCCACCTCGGTCGCATCGAACACGCCACCCGTCACGAACAGTTTGATGACATCGGCACCGCGCGCATACAGGTCGCGCACCTGCTCGGCCGCTTCGGTAGGGCTGTTGGCCACCTGCGCAAAGAGGCCCGCGCCGTGGCCACCCGGCACCGTGAGGCCAGTTCCCGGTGCCACCAGACGCGGACCCTGATACTTGCCGGCGTCGATGGCGTTGCGCACGGCGATGTCGGCAAACAGCGGGTCGCCTGCGCCGCGCACCGTGGTCACGCCGCTTGCCAGCTGCTGTTGGGCGCTGCCCTTGAGGATGTGGCGGACGATGGCGCGTCCCACGGGATTGTCGAGCTTCTTCATCAGCGCGCCCGCATCGCCCGCCGAGACCGGTTTGCCCGAGCCGCACAGATGCACATGCATATTGATGAGACCCGGCATGAGAAACGCCCCTGCCAGGTCGATGACCTCGGCACCTGCAGGCGCCTGCGCCACAGCACTCGGCCCCATCCAGGTGATGATGCCACGCTCGACGGCCACGGCCATATCGGGCTGCGGCTCCATATGCTCCGAACCATCCAGAACGGTCGCATTGATAAACAACGTGGGACGATCAGCAGACGCCATATCGAGCTCCTCCCCCTCAGAAAACTTCAACATTTGTCCATTATTACCCAGTTCGGCAGGATTGCTGCGGACATATCGGTTAACGGAGAAAGGAGGAGATGCGGAGAATGGAATGCGTTGCAGCCCCATCCCAGCGACATCCGGGAAATGTCTAGATCTGTAACAGGTGAACCGTCTTTAACCTTCCAAATGTTACAGATCGAGATCTTTCGGCACCGCGTCCAACCTTTGTCTCAATCTGTAACAAGTAGACAGGTTTTCGGCCTCTAGATGTTACAGATCGAGATATTTTAGCGGCAGCCAACCTTCTGTCTCGATCTGTAACAGTTGCGAGGCCAAACGGCCCCTTGTTGTTACAGATCGAGACAAACTCGGCAGGAACAACCACATCCGCGTCAGTTACACCCCTCAGCGCCCATACCACTGGCATCTCCACTCCTCAGCCAATTCAGCCTGCCGAGGAATACCAGCCAGCCTCATTTTCTCGACCAGCTTCCCCGGGTCTTTGAGTTCGTTAAACGTAAACCGAAGCACCTTATGCCCGAGCATTGTCAGATGAGATTCCCGCTGACGCTCTGTCACGAATGGGTCGACCGACTCCCGACCCTCGCCGTTCTGCAAGGTATACTTCCCCTTTCCGTCGAGCTCGCCGATGACACATGTTCCGTCCTCGAGCCGCCAAAAATAGTCGACACGAAACACTTGGCTCGGATCGAGCGGGTCGCGAAACTCCACCTGCAACTCTGGCACCGGAAAACCGTATGCAATAAAGAACGCCCGAAAACGAGACTCGCCGCCGTTTTCGGACAGCCCGTCCGCATACGACGCGATCACCTGCGCTCTGCGATACCCTCGTCTGCCCTCGCAATCGGAGCGGAGGCGCTCGCACAGACCATCGTGCGATACGCCTCTTGCCCTCAATGCAGAATCGGCAATCGCCAACCCGTACGAAAACGGCGCGCGCAGCAGGCAATCCTCCACCGTGCGCCAAAACGACGTCACCTGCACGCCGTCAACTTGTTCAAGTGCGCCCGCCGCTTGCGGACGCAACAGCCGACATCCTGCGCTCAGCGGCACCGAGCAACCTGTCTTAACAAGATATCGTGACCCAAGCAGATCATTCGGCACCTCCAGACCCCACAAAAGCGCCGCGTCATAGCCCCAAAACGCCCAATCGGGATGAAATTCCGCAAGCCCTTTGATGGTCCGCAGTGCTCGCTCCGCCGGTGTCAACGTATCCCAATCATGTTGAAAGCAGAACAAATACGGCTCGGGCTCCGCAATGTCATCGGTCCCCACATGACGCCGCAGCCACATGAGCTCGGCATTGTCGTGCGTCACAAGCAGCACGCCTAGTTCAGCCGCCTCCGTGAGCCTGGCAAGCATCCTATTCCGCGCCAACGTGTTGCGAGCCGTATGCTTGTGTTTGAGAACGGTATTAGACACTTCCATCACCACCACATCGGACAAATGGGCCATCGCCGCCGCTGCTGCCGCCGACAAACGTCTCGATCTGTACCAGGTAGACCGGTTTTTTGTCCCTAAACGTTACAGATCGAGACATAAAGACAGAAGGCAAGGCAGGACAACGCCAGGTCCATCCCCTACTCCCACTCCTGCTCGTAGATGTTGAGTGACTTCACGTACCGCCCCTGGGCGCCCATGATGTCGCGGACCAGACGCAAGAAGAAGCTGATGCACGAGGTGTCAAAGCCATCCTGCAGGTCCTCCGGATGCACCGCACCAGGCCCATCGACCGCCGTGTCACTCAGGCGTGCGATGTCATACAGATAGAGTTGTCCCGCCGTCAGCCAGACATCGTCGACGCAGGCGAGGCGCACCGCAATCGCTCCGTCGCTCCAATGCTCCTTTTGCACGATATGCGGGTCGTAGACATCAAAGCGACGGTCGGTGCGCGTGTCCTTCAGCGCGACCATACCAGTCGCAGGATCCTTGTCCAAAATGCCAAAGCGCGAGAAATACTGCGTGTCGCGTACCTGCTCAAGCCGCTTGAGCGAGGCAGGCGAAAGCGATGTCGGCGGCTCTTCAACATACAGCTCGAGCAGCGTCTTGCCATGGCGATAGGGGCGCTCGAAGAGCAGCCAATCGGTAAATGCCATGTTGTAGGCCATGATTTCGTTTTGCGAAGGCTCAGTGCAATAGCTGAGCCACGGGTCGACAATGATCTCGAACTGTTCGCGCGCCGGCTCCAAAAACTGGAACTTCCGCAGCATCCAAAAATGGGCCATGTCGGCAATATCGTTGCCGACGGCTTCAGCCAGCTCTGCTCGGTCAAAAGCGTGGTCAGTCATGGCATCCTCCTCAAACTGATAGACCTCAATTTGAGCTTACGAGGAAGGTGGGCAGCCACGACCAGCGCGGGCAAAATAGGCCTCCGACTGCAAACCAGATACTGACCAAACACTTGACGAAAAGCTTGATCGAAAATGCGCACCGCAACAAAACCGCAGGTAGACATAGACGGCCAACCCGCCCTTTTGAGCCAGATGCCCGCAGCCACCACAGAAACAACAGGTGGCCACAGCCAAAGAAGTCGACAAATGAACACCCGTACGTCGGCAAACGAGCAAATCGATCGCAAAGAGTGTCCCCAACGACCAGACAAAAAATGACCAGTCATTGGGGATGTTCTTAAATGACTACTTTACAGCTCCAGCGCATCGGCGACTTCGGCTGCGCAGGCCAGGGCATCGGCCATGGCGTTCACCACGAGCGAGCTGCCGTTGCGAGCATCACCGGCAACATACACCGGCGCGGCATCCGCGGCAACGCCGTCGACACGGGCCGCAAGGTGCGAGCCCTCGGCAGCCATCACCGGCAGCGGACGGCCAGCGGCGGCAACAGGCACGCCGGCAGCGTCGAACACGCTGTGCTCCGGGCCCGTAAAGCCGCAGGCAATGAGCACCAGCTGGGCCGGCACCTCGTGCTCAGAGCCCGCGATGCGCTCGGGCTTTCCCGCCGACCAGTCCAGATCGACCACGCGCAGGCCCGCAGCCGCACCCTTCTTGTCCAGCAGCACCTCGAGGGTATCCACGCCCCAGGCACGCATCTCGCCACCCATCGCAGCGATAGCCTCTTGCTGGCCGTAGTCGGTCTTCTTAACGTTGGGCCACTGCGGCCAGGGGTTGCTCGCCGCGCGCTTATCGGTCGCAGCCGGCAAGAACTCAAACTGGCGCACGCTGCGCGCGCCCTGACGCACGGCGGTACCCACGCAGTCGTTGCCGGTATCGCCACCGCCAATGACCGCAACGTCCAGGCCGCGTGCATCGATGGCAGGCTCGCCGCCATCGAGCACCGAGACGGTCGAAGCCGTCAGGTAGTCCACCGCGTACACCACGCCGGGCGCGTCAATATTCTCAGCAGCCAGTCCACGCGGAGCACGAGCGCCGGCAGCCACCACGACGGCGTCAAAGCCATTGAACTTGGCCGCCACCGCAGGGTTCGTAACGTCAGCACCCAGCTCGAACACAATGCCCAGCTCACGCATAAGTGCCACGCGACGCTCGACCACAGACTTCTCGAGCTTCATGTTGGGAATGCCGTACATGAGCAGACCGCCCGGGCGGTCGTCGCGCTCAAACACCGTCACGCGGGCGCCGCGACGCGCGAGCTCCCATGCAGCCACCAGACCAGCCGGGCCGGAACCAACCACGGCAACCGTGGGTGCGCCCTCCCCTGCCGGCTCAAAGCGACGCGGGCCGCCGTTGGCCCACTCATGGTCGCTGATCGCACGCTCGTTGTCGTGAATCGTCGTGGGCTGGCCGTCGACCGAGCCCAGGTTGCACGCGGCCTCGCACAGTGCCGGGCACACGCGACTCGTAAACTCAGGCATGGGCGAGGTGAGCGACAGACGCTCGGCAGCCTCGTCCCAGCGGCCGCGGTACACCAGCTCATTCCACTCGGGAATCAGGTTGTGCAGCGGGCAGCCGCTCGGGCGTGCCTTGCCAAAGCTCGCGCCCATCTGACAAAACGCCACACCGCACATCATGCAACGGCTCGCCTGGGCACGACGTGCGTCGTCGTCGAGCTCCACGTACAGCGGATCGAAATCGCGGCTGCGCTCCTCCACGGGGCGAAGCTCGTGGGCCACGCGATCGATATCAAGAAAAGCACCGGGCTTACCCATGGCACTTACGCCTCCTTCTTGGTCGAAGCAACAGAGCTGGCGGCGGCGGGCACAGCACCCGCAGCATCGAAGCGAGCAACATCCGCGGCGCTCGCGCGACCGGTCACAATGTCAAACGCCAGCTCCTCTGCCTGCGCATGTGTCTTGCCCACGGCCTCGGCCCCAGCGACAATCGCCAGCACGCGCTCGTACTCGGTCGGAATGACCTTCACAAAGTGCTTGCTCATCGTCTCAAAGCTGTAGAGCAGCTTAATGCCGCGCGGGCTCTGCGTCGCGTCCACGTGCTCCTGGATGAGCGCACGAATCTGTGCCAGCTCGCCGGCCGTCGGGGCCTTGAGCTCAACGCTCTCGTGGTTCACGCGGGCACTGAGCGTGCCGTACTGGTCAAAGACGTAGGCCACGCCACCCGTCATGCCAGCGGCGAAGTTCTGCCCGACCTCGCCCAGGACGAGCGCCAGACCACCCGTCATGTACTCGCAGCCATGGTTGCCGCAACCCTCGACCACCACCGTGGCACCGGAGTTGCGTACGCCAAAGCGCTGGCCTGCCAGGCCGTTAATGAAGCCGCGACCGCTCGTGGCGCCAAAGAACGCAACGTTGCCCACGATGATGTTCTCGTCGAACTTGTAGGTCGCATGCGGGTTGGGGCGCACCGACACCTCGCCGCCCGAAAGGCCCTTGCCAAAGTAGTCGTTGGCGTCGCCGCACACGTTGAGCGTAATGCCACGCGGCAGGAAGGCGCCAAAGCTCTGACCGGCCGATCCATCGCAATCGATGGTGATGGAGCCGGCGGGCAGGCCCTCGGGATGCGCCTTGGTCACCGCGTTGCCCAGGATGGTGCCCACGCAGCGGTTGACGTTGGCGATGTCGGCATGAAAGCGAATCGGGCGCAGGTGCGCACGGGCATCGGCCGTATAGGGCACGAACAGCGTGGAGTCGAGCGTCTTGTCGAGCTCGCTGTCCGCGGCCATCTGCGGCAGGAAGTGACGACCGTCGGCACCCGGAATGTGAGCACCGAACTCGCAGGTCGCACTCGCCAGCACGGGCGTCAGATCGAGCAGGTTGGCCTTACGGTTGCCCGGGACCTCGATCTGGCGCAAGCACTCGGGATGGCCGACCATCTCGTCGACGGTGCGGAAGCCCAGGCACGCCATGACCTCGCGCAGTTGCTCGGCCACAAAGAGCATAAAGTGCTCAACGTGCTCGGGCTTGCCGCGGAAACCGCGACGCAGGCGGCAGTTTTGCGTAGCGATGCCGGCCGGGCAGGTGTCCTGCTGGCAGTCGCGCTGCATGAGGCAGCCCATGGAGATGAGCGGCATGGTCGCGAAGCCAAACTCCTCGGCACCCAGCAGACAGGCGACGGCAACATCGGTGCCGTCCATGAGCTTGCCGTCGGCCTCGAGCACCACGCGGGAGCGCAGGCCGTTTTGCAGCAGCGTCTGCTGGGCCTCGGCAAGGCCGAGCTCCAGCGGCAGGCCGGCATGCCAAATGGAATCGCGCGCCGCGGCACCCGAGCCGCCATTGTGGCCGCTGATCAAGATCTTGTCGGCAGCGCCCTTGGCCACACCGGTGGCGATGGTGCCGACGCCGGCCTCGCTGACCAGCTTGACCGACACGCGCGCGCCGGGGTTGGCGTTCTTAAGATCGAAGATCAGCTCTGCCAGGTCCTCGATAGAGTAGATGTCGTGGTGCGGCGGAGGCGAGATCAGGCCAATGCCGGGCGTGGACTGACGGACCTCGGCGATCCAGGGGTAGACCTTCTTGCCGGGCAGGTGGCCACCCTCGCCGGGCTTGGCGCCCTGGGCCATCTTGATCTGAATCTCGAAGGCGCTGCACAAGTAGCGGCTCGTCACGCCAAAGCGCGCGCTTGCCACCTGCTTGATGGCGGAGTTCTTGGAGTCGCCGTTGGCCAGCGGGGTCTCGCGACGTGGATCCTCGCCGCCCTCGCCGGAGTTGGAACGGCCGTGCAGGCGGTTCATGGCGATGGCCATGCACTCGTGCGCCTCTTTGCTGATGGAGCCATACGACATGGCGCCGGTGTTAAAGCGGCGGACGATGTTGAGCGCGGGCTCGACCTCGTCGAGCGCCACCGGGGTGCGGCCGCTGGCATCAAAGTCGAGCAAGTCGCGCAGGCGCACGGCACGGCCGGTGCGGTGCAGGCGGGCGCTGTACTCCTTAAAGGTGTCGTAGCTGTCCTCATGGCAGGCGGTCTGCAGCAAGTAGACAGTCTGCGGATCGATCAGGTGATCCTCGCCGCCGAGCGGGCGCCACTTGGTTAGACCCAGCGTGGGCAGCTGATCGGGAGCCGGGCTCTTAAGGATAGCGAGCGCAGCGTCGTAGCGCTCGTTTTGCTCACGCTCGACGTCCTCGACACCCATACCGCCCACACGGCTCACCGTGCCGGCGAAGTACGCGTTGACGAACTCCGGCGTAAAGCCCACGGCCTCGAAGATCTGCGCCGAATGGTAGCTCTGCACCGTAGAGATGCCCATCTTGGACATGATGGAGACGATGCCGGCGGTCGCAGCCTTGTTGTAGTTGGCGATGCCCTGCTCGGCCGTCACGTCCAGGTCGCCGCGCGCCGCCAGATCGCGGATGCACGCGTGTGCGTTGTACGGATAGATGCCGCTCGCGGAGTAGCCCACCAGTGCTGCAAAGTCGTGCGGGGACACGGCGTCACCGCACTCCACCACGATGTCGGCAAAGGTACGCACGCCGGCGCGGATCAGGTGGTTGTGCACGCAGCCCACGGCGAGCAGCGACGGCACGGGCACCTCGCCCGCAGCGGCACGATCGCTCAACACCACAATGTTCACGCCGTCGCGGACCGCAGCCTCAACGTCCTCTGCAAGCTGCTTGAGCGCAGTCTGCAGCGCGCCTTCGCCGGCATCGCGGCGGTACACGGCACGGAAACGGCAAGTCTTAAAGCCCACGCGGTCGATGGCGCAGATGCGGTCGAACTCCTCCTCGTTGAGCAGCGGGCGCTCCAAGCGAACCAGCTGGCAGGCCGTACGGGAGTCCTCGAGCAGGTTGCCGTGGTTGCCCAGGTAGAGCGTGGTCGAGGTGACCATATGCTCGCGAAGGGCGTCGATGGGCGGGTTCGTGACCTGAGCGAACAGCTGATAGAAGTAGTCAAAGAACGAACGCGTCTTCTTGGACAGGCAGGCCAGCGGCGCATCGATGCCCATCGAGGCGAGCGGCGCCTTGCCCTGCTGGGCCATGGGACGCACGACCTCGTCAACATCATCCCAGTGATACCCGAGCTTAGCCATGCGCACGGCGGCGGGCACCTCGGCGTCCTCGGCGGGCGTTGCCGCGGCGGGCCTGTCGAGCGCGTCGACCGTCAGCGTCTCCTCGGCAATCCAATCACGGTAGGGCTTTTCTTTGGCGTAACGGGCGCGCAGCTCGTCGTTGTAGATGACGCGCCCGCGGGCAAAGTCGACCTCGAGCATCTGGCCCGGCCCCAGACAGCCGCTCGTCAGGATGTTCTCGGGGCTCACCTCGATGGTGCCCACCTCGCTTGCCAGCATAAAGCGACCGTCGCGCGTCACATAGTAGCGGGCGGGGCGCAGGCCGTTACGGTCGAGGGCGGCGCCCAGCGTGCGACCGTCGGTAAAGGCGATGGCCGCCGGGCCATCCCACGGCTCCATGAGCATGGACTGGTAAGCGTCGTAGGCGCGGCGCTCCTCACTCAGGCTGTCGTTGTGGTCCCACGGCTCGGGCAGCAACATGGACGCGGCACGCGTAAGCGGACGACCGTTCATGACCAGGAACTCGAGCACATTGTCCAGAATCGCAGAATCGGAACCCTCGCGGTTGATGATGGGCATCACGCGCTCAAGATCGTGCTGCAGCACGGGGCTGTACAGGTTGGGTTCGCGGGCGCGAATCCAGTTGACGTTGCCCTTGAGGGTGTTGATCTCGCCGTTGTGGATGATAAAGCGGTTGGGGTGCGCGCGCTCCCAGCTGGGCGTGGTGTTGGTGGAGTAGCGCGAGTGGACGAGCGCCACGGCCGTCTTGACGGCGGCGTCGTTGAGATCGATGAAGAAGCGGCGCATCTGCGTGGCGACCAGCATGCCCTTATACACGATAGTGCGCGAGCTCATGGAACACACGTAGAAGATCTTGTCGCGCAGGGCAAACTCGGCGTCGGCCTTCTTTTCGATGGTGCGGCGGCACACGTACAGGCGACGCTCAAAGGCATCGCCGGCGGGCGTGTCGTCGGGGCGCCCCAGGAAGGCTTGCAGGATAGTAGGCATGCAGGCGCGGGCCGTCTCGCCCAGGTCGTGCGGGTCGACCGGAACCTCGCGCCAAAAGAGCAGCGGCACGCCGGCCTCGGCGCAGCCCTCCTCAAACACGCGGCGGGCATCCTCTACGCCCTTGTCGTCCTGCGGGAAGAACAGCATGGCCACGCCATAGTCGCCCTCTGCCGGCAAAATCTGGCCGCACTTTTGGGCCTCTTTACGGAAAAAGTGATGCGGAACCTGGAACAGGATGCCAGCGCCGTCGCCGGTGTTCTTCTCGAGTCCCGTGCCGCCGCGGTGCTCCAAGTTGACCAGAATGGACAGTGCGTCGTCCAGAATCTGGTGATGGCGCTCACCGTTGATATCGGCAAGCGCGCCGATACCACATGCATCGTGGTCGAATTCGGGGCGGTAAAGGCCCTGCTGCTGAGCGGAATCTGCCTGCATCGCGATCCTCCCCTAGATATTTAGACAGTCAGTTGAATAGGCATAGTAGGGGCATCGGGGCGTCGTTGTGTTTCCCGCCCGTTTCGAAACAATCGCGTAACGCACACCTTACGAGTGGGCACCGCCGACCTCAAGGGCGAAAACATAGGCCCCAAGTTCGACCTGCAAACTCACCTCTTCATACATCTCAATCTGTAACAGTAAGACCCAATTTCGACGACTAACTGTTACAGATTGAGATGTTTTCGAGAGACGGTTCCAAATGTCTCAATCTGTAACATGAAGGGCCGGTTTTTGCAGCTAACTGTTACAGATCGAGATTTTCCATAGGACCATTTCTTCCTGTCTCGATCTGTAACAGCTAGGCCCAATTTCCATCCCTAGTTGTTACAGATCGAGACATTTCGGCAGCCCCCTTTCACCCCATTACAGTCTGAAATAGGCCATCGATAAATTTCGATGGCGAGCATTCGGCGC
>CALEXE010000091.1:0-23652 GCA_937925265.1 uncultured Collinsella sp.
GGACGCCGCCCTCTCAAGGCGGAGATCACCAGTTCGAATCTGGTACGGGCTACCACGCATCTGATACCCGGTCTTCTCATGGAAGCCCGGGTTTTTTATTTTCAATCAACCGTCTGCAATTCCCGTTTGAACCAGAGCTTTGCGTTCTGCCTATGGGCCTTACGGGTACAATAACCAAGATATTTTGACTGTTAGAAGGAGTCTCATGACGGAGTCCTCTCAGCATACGTCCAAGCCCCAGGTCGAGGTTGAGGCCTCGGGCGGAGATGACAATAAGAGCGCACGCCGCGGCGCCATCTTTATCGGCGTCGTGCTGGTGGGTTATATCGTCTATCTGGTGGTAACCGGGCAGATGGGGCAGTTCTGGGCCGCTATGTCGAGCGTTCAGGCGTCATGGCTCTTTGTCGCGTGTCTTTGCATGTTCATGTATCTGTTCTTTGGCATTGTGGCCTATGCGATCGCCGTCTGGCTCGACCCCAATTCACCCGTCGGCATTCGCGACCTGATTTCGGTCGAGGCGAGTGGCATCTTCTTTGGCAACCTCACGCCTATGATGATGGGCTCGACTCCCGCCCAGATCTACCGCCTGACCAAGGCGGGCCAAAATGTCGGCGAGGCCGGAGCCACGCAGTTCACGCGCTTTATCGTGTACCAGTTTGGCCTCGTTGCCTGGGGTGCTATCCTACTGCTTGCTCGCATGCCGTTTTTTGCCGAGCGCTATGGCGACATGACGCTGCTGTGCGTCTTTAGCTTTGGTGGGCACTGCTGCATCTTGCTGGGCATCTTCGCCGTCGCGCTCATGCCTAAGACCGTCACGCGCGTTGCCCATTGCATCATCAATTGGCTCGAGCGCATAGGTGTCTCGGCCACTAAGATCGAGGGATGGCGCACGTTTGTCGACGGCGAGATCTACTCCTTCTCCGAGAAGTTCAAGCTTTCAGCCGGACATTTTTCTTCCATGCTGCTCACCGTGTTTATCACCATGCTACAGCTCGCGTTTTTCTATCTGGTTCCGTATTTCCTGATGCTTGCCTTTGGCCATCACGAGGTCGACTTTTTCTCGGTCATGGCCGCGAGCGCCTTTGTCCAGCTGCTGAGCTCTGCGGTTCCCTTGCCCGGTGGAACTGGTGGCGCTGAGGGCGGCTTTGCTTTGTTCTTGGGTCATTTCTTTGGGTCGGCTTCGACCGCCGGCTATCTGCTGTGGCGCCTCATTACGTTTATTGCGCCGACCATTTTGGCTGCGCCCCTGCTGGGACTTAAGAGCGCCCACAACGAGAGCATCCATGCGCGCTGGGATCGCGTGATGCGCAAACTCGGCCGCACGTCTCAGATGCCCTCTGCGCCCACTAAGCCGCACCCCACGAATGCTGTTACCGTTGATCCCAAGAAGCACGCTCAGAAGGCTTCTGGGACCGCTAAGCCGGCTCATAAAGCCTATGTGCGCCAGACAGGCGACGGTATTCGCGTATCTCCGTCGGCACTCAATAAGAAGAAGCACCCTAAGTCGCAGTAGGGCAGTCGTGCGTTCTTCATGATGCGGGGCATATTTGTGCTGTATGGGGGATAATCCTCTTACGTAGATTATCTCTCATCTGTTGATGAATGCCCGTATATCGAAGGGACACGCCCATGGCCACCAGCAAACCGCGTATTGATCGCCGCATCGTTCGCAGCCGCAATGCCATCCTTTCCGCTTTCGAGCGCCTGCTCATGGAAAAGCCGCTGGCAGACATTACGGTGAGTGCCATCGCGCGCGAGGCCAATGTCGACCGCAAGACCTTTTACGTTCACTTTGGTACGGTTGACGGCCTGCTCGATGCCATTGCCGTCGATGTGGTGGAGATGATTGTCGACTCGGTCGAGAAAACGCTTGCTTCCATGGACGGCGACACTAACGAGCGCGCCCTGGGCGCGGCGGCGACCTTCTTTAAAACCGTTAACGAGGCGTTATGCAACAACCTGGTGCTCAATCGTCAGCTGATCGAGAACATTCCGCTCGATGATTTTATGGCTCGTCTTCGTGCGCCGCTCGAGCACGAGATTGCCGAGCGCGACTTGCTGCCCCACGGCCTCAAGGACGAGATGTTCGATTACTATCTGGCGTTTTTGCTGTCCGGTATTATCGGTATCTATCGCACGTGGGCGCTGTCTGACGGTTCGGTTCCTATCGAGCGTGTCTCGGAGGTCGCCAACGACCTGACTCTCAATGGCCTGTCGAGTCTGGAATCTCGCTTGGATTAGGCGCAGGCTCGAGTTCGTGAGGCGCTTGTCGGGGTGCAGCCCGATCGATCAGGCGACGAGCATCCCGCCGAAGCAGTCGATGACCGGGCTCAGGTAGACCTTCTCGCCGCCCGGGAGCCTGAACTCGGTGATGTCGGTGAACCACAGCAGGTTGGGCTCGTCGGCGTGGAAATTCCTGTTTACGAGGTTCTCCGGCGCCTTGTAGACCTCGCCGGCGTAGGAGCTGTAGCCTGAGGATCCTTAAAAGAAAGTCCAGTTTATCCTTTCCACCCCAATTGGGAATCCTCCGATGCGCCTTCGCACGCTCGCATGACCTCGATACCGTGCGAGCGTGCGAACTCGACGAGCTCTGCGTTGCGGGCGTTTATGGTGCCGAAGGCGGCGGGACACACGATAAGGCGCGCGCAGTGGACGAGGAGCTCTTTGGCGCGGGCTATGGTTCTATCCCCGATCGGCTCGAAGGCGCGCTCGGCCACGCATTCCGCCGCCAGGTCGCGCGCGAGCTCGCAGTCGATGTCCCCTTCGTGCAGAACGCCCGTGTAGAACGCCTTGCCCTGCCGGATGAGCTGGCGAAACACAGCCGACCCCGTACCTGCGCCGGCGATGACGAACGTGTGCGCATCGCCGTGCGGGCGTCCAATTTCCACGCTGCCGAAGCGCTCGTTGAAGGTGCCATGTTGAAGGCCGTAGAGCTCGCCAATCGTCTCGCGCGTGAATATGTCCTCGGGTGCGCCGGCGCGGAAGACCCGGCCGTCCTTCACGCAAATCACCTTGTCGGCGCTTTTCTGCGCGAGCTCGAGTTCGTGGATGGACATGATGACAGCCACATTCCGCGATTTCGCAAGGTGGCGAAGTATTCGCAGCAGGTCGATCTGGTAGCGGATATCGAGATATGACGTGGGCTCGTCGAGCACGAGCACACGCGGATCCTGCGCGATGGCGCGTGCGAGCATGACGCGCTGGCGTTGCCCGTCGCTTATCTGCATGAAGTCGCGCTCGGCGAGCTCTTCCACATGTGCGGTTTTCATGGCCTCGTCGACCCGACTATGGTCGTCGGGCGAGAGTGTGCCCATTCGCCCGGTGTAGGGGTGCCTTCCCGCCTCTACGACATCGCGGCAGGTGAGGAGCTCGGTCCGGGGGCGATCTGTTAGCATAACGGCAAGGTTCCTTGCAAACTCCGCCGTCTTCCATCGGGAAATCTCCCGCCCGTCGAGCTCGACCGCGCCGGCAAGCGGTGCCAGATGGCGTGTGATGGTTTTCAAGATGGTCGACTTGCCCGAGCCGTTCGGCCCGATGAGCGCCACGACGTCGCCCGCGCGAACCTCCAGATCGACGCCTTCGACTACGACCTTCTTGTCGTAGCCCGCCGACAGGTCGCTTATGTGGAAAAGCGGCGCTCCGTCAGCCTGCGTTTCGACCGGGGCTTCGAGGTTCGGCTCCGCTCGGAGGAGGCGTTTCGCGCGCAGTTCCGCACGAGCCGAAAGTGCCTTCTGGCGCTTTCGTGCGAGCTCAGGACTGTCTAAGCATGGAATGTCCCCTCCGAGCGTTTTGGGCCGCGGCACGAATTCCCCCATCTACCTCACCCGCTTCTTCAACATGAGCGCGATAACCACCGGAGCGCCGAAGATGGCGGTGACGGCGCTGATGGAAAGCTCGACGGGAGAGAACAGCGTGCGCGCGATCAAATCGCAGCCCGCGCAGAAGATGGCGCCTCCCAAGAAGCACGCAGGAATCACGCGGATGGGCTTCGACGACTTTAGCGCCGACTTCACGAGATGCGGAACCGCGATGCCTACGAACGACACCGGACCAGCGAACGCGGTCACGCAGGCGGAGAGCATGCTCGCTAGAAGGACGAGCACCACGCGGAAGCGTTCGACGTTCACGCCGACGCTTTTCGCGTAGGCTTCTCCCAGCTGGAAGGCGGAAAGGGGCTTCGATATCGCGAATACGCATGCGCTCACGGTGATCACCACGACCGCGATGACCGCGATGTCGTCCCAGCTCGAACCCGAGAAGCTACCCAAAGACCAGTTGTGCAGGTTCACGATGGACTGGTCGTCGGCGAAGGCGATGAGGAAGTTCGTCGCCGCCGAGCAGATGTATCCCACCATGACGCCCGCCACGATGAGCATGGCCATGGAACTTATGCGCCGTGCGATGAGGAGCACGAAGCCGATGGTGATAAGCGAGCCCAGAAACGCTGCGGCCACCATGGCCGGCGAAGACATGGCCATGTTCGCGCCTAGAAGTACGATCATCGTAAGCGCGACGACGAACTTTGCGCCCGAGGAGACGCCCAAGATGAACGGGTCGGCGATGGGGTTGTTGAAAAACGTCTGCAGCAGGAACCCGGAAAGCGAAAGTGCCCCGCCGAGAAGCACGGCTGAAAGCACGCGCGGCAGGCGAATCTCCCAGATGACCTGGCTTTCCATGGAATTGGCCGCGCCGCCCGAAAGGATGCCGGGGATGTGGTCTGCGGGCACGAGCACGCTCCCGATGCACAGGTTGGCCCCGACGAGCACGATGAGGGCAACAGCGAGCAGCGCCGTCACGACGCGACACCGCGCGGCGCGCCCCGATTCGTCGTATGCCATGGAAAGCCGGCTTCTCATGGCGCTAACCGAGCTTCCTCAGATAATGGAAGTCGCTCGCGTCATCGCCGGTGAACGCCCCGTGCAGCTCGTCGATAATGTCGGCGGTAGAAGTCATCTGCTGGTACATGTCGGCGCTTGTGACCCAGACGTTGCCGTTCTTCACGGCTTTGAACTGCGACAATAGCGCGTTTTTGCCTACGAAGTCGTTCAAGGTGGCAACCGATTCGTCGATGGTGCCGTTGTAGACGATGATGTCGGCATCCTTCGCCGTCGCGTAGAAGCGCTCCATTTCGAGCGTTACTGACGAACCTGACGTCGACGCCGTCTGCGCGTCATCGAGCGCATAGCTGCCGCCTGCAAGCTCGATCATCTGCGCCACGTAGTCGCCCGCCCGCCGCGTGACGGCGGCCCCGTTCGAGTTAATGTAGAAATACGCCACGGTTTTACCTGACGACGCGAGCCCCGACGTTTGCTCGACGCGGGCCTTCTGCTCGTTGAACAGGTGCGCGGCCTCGTCTTCCTTGTCGAACAGGACGCCGAAAAGCTTAATCCACTCGACGCGCCCGAGTGCTTCGGGCTCGCTCGACGACTGTTCGGTGAGCACGACGAGCCCGAGCTTCTGCAGCTTTTCCTTCACATCGGGCGTGTGGTTGATCATGGTGTTCTCGATGGCGAGCGTGCAGCCCGAGGCCGATATTCGCTCGTAGTCGGGCGCGCTGTACTTGCCGCCGTAGGCGATCGCCCCACTTTCGAGTGCGCTTTTGAAGCCCACGACCGAGCAGTCGTCGGCCTTCGTGCCCGACATGATGATATTGTCGTTCGCATCGAGCGCGTCGACTAGGCACATCGTCGCCGACGACACGAGGTACACCTTGTTGGCGGGGCGCCTTATGACCGCGATGTCGGAGCTCAACCCATCAGGTACCTTCGCATCTTGCGGCACCACGAGGAAACGTTCTCCATTCGAAACGCAGATAAGCCGCAGACCGCCTTCGAACTCGTCGACAGTGAAGTGCTCGGCGTATTCAAGCTGAAGCGCCCCCGTCGGCTCCCAGCCACAGCCCAAATCGGCGTTGTGGAAGTCGGCCGCGGCGCTTGAAGCCGTTCCCGCAGGGGAGCCGCCGCTTGCATCGTCGCCCGATTTCTCCTTCATGGTGGATGAGTCGAAGTGGATCGTGTAGTCGATGGTGTGCGGTGTCGACATGGCGACGGTCTCGGCCGACACGGCGATGTCCTCGTCGAGCGTGACGGGTATCTCGAACGTGGAGTTGCCGCCGTCGTTTACGGGTGCGTAGTCCACGCCGTCGACGGTCATCTTGTCGTAGTTCGAACTCGACCAGGTGATGGTCGCGGTGTAGGTGTCGCCATCCTTCTCAATTGTGGTGGGTGAGGCGATGCTTGCGCGCCCTGACCCGCCGGAAAGCGAGACATTCACAGTGTATTCCTGAGAGCCCGCCGTGCCACCGGTCGCGTTCGGGCTCGCACTGCACCCCGCGAAGGGAAGCGCGAGCAGGGCGACGAGAACGCAGGTGATCGCGCGCGCCGCGATGCTGTGGCGCTTCCTGTTTTCCCCCTTGGGGAGAATCAACCGCATGGCGTTACTTCAGTGCGTCGGCGTGCAGATCGACGCCGGCGGATTCGAACACAAGCGTGCGGTCGTACCACTGCTCTTTTCTAATACTCCACGCGGCACATGCGGTGTCCTCGTCGAGCGCATCAACGGGCACGTCGTAGGTGTACTTGCCTTCCGCGTTTTCCACATAGGGGATGAAGTCGGCCTCGCTCGCGGCGGCAGCCTCGTCGCCCGTGCCCATGAAGAGCTTGCCGTAGCCCGTGCCGGAAAGCGTCATCACGCAGTGCATGGAGCCGTTTTCCACGATGAGCTGGGCGTCCACAATCCTGAACATGTTCGAGCTGGAATCTACGGTGATCGGATAGGTGCCGTCGGCCACCTTGTCGGCGGTGATGGGGGCAGCGCTTGCGCCCTCGGTCGCATCGGCCGCCTGCTCGGTCTTTTCCTGGGAATCGGTATTGCTTGCCTTTGCGCTGTCGCTTGAATTTCCAGCGCAGCCGGCGAGCGAGAACGCGAGAAGCGCCGCCGACAGGGCGAAGACGAGGGTTTTCTTCAACATGGAGGGGTTCCTTTCAATCGCTTCTACCGCCCGCGCCGTGCGGTGGGCGGGCGGGATGCGAATGCAACGGGCATGCGCCGTCGGTCGGGGAAGGCGCATGCCCGTTGCACGGGGACGCGACCGGCGCCCCCGTGCGCGGCGAGTTTACAGCTTGGCGATGGCGTCGTCCACGTGCGAGACGTAGATGTCGTCGACCGCGGCGTTCTGTCCCAGACCCTGGAGCAGGCACGTCACTTCGAAACCGGCGGCCACGAACTTCGCAGCCCAGCTGTCGGGGTCGGTCTCGTCTGCCATGTCGTTGTTCGCGTGGTCGCCCGCGACCACCATGAACGGCGCGAGCACGGCCTTCTTGTACCCTGCGGCGCTCGCAGCGGCGATAACATCCTCGCAGGTCGGTTCAGCCTCGACGGTGCCGACGAAGAACTGCGTCAAGCCCTCGTTCTTGAACACTTCCTGCATCTTGGCATAGTCGGCGTTGGAATCGGCTTCGGTGCCGTGGCCCATGAGGCACAGCGCCGTCTTGCCGTCGTCGAAGGACGCCATGTTCTCCTTAATGGCTGCGGCCACCTTCTTGTAGTCGTCGTCGGAGGTGAGCAGCGGGTCCCCGAGCGAGATCTTGTCGAACTTGTCGGCGTACTTGTCGAGCTCGTCTTTGACGTCGGCGTATTCCAGGCCAGCCATGAGATGCGTCGGCTGCACGACGATTTCCTTCACGCCGTCTTCCACGC
This sequence comes from uncultured Collinsella sp., assembly GCA_937925265.1. Lineage (GTDB taxonomy): Bacteria > Actinomycetota > Coriobacteriia > Coriobacteriales > Coriobacteriaceae > Collinsella. Next base: position 7,699 of record CALEXE010000091.1, read on the forward strand.
AGCGGTCGAGCGCCTCGGTCATGTTGTCGATCGTGATGCCGTCGCGCTTCTTCAGTTTGTCGATGATGATCTGCGCGGTGAAGGCGCGGCGGATGTCGTAGTCCTGCCAGTACTTCTCGCGGATAGCGTCTTCGATGGCGCCGATGGTGATGTGGCGCGAGTCGTTGTAGCTCGTGCCGAAGCTCGTGACGAGGATGACCGGCTTCACGGCCTTCTCCTTTTCACTAGATTTCTCGGAACTCGCGGAGGTGTTGGAGCAGCCCGCGAGCGCGACTCCGGCGAGCGCGACGGCTCCGGTTGCTGCGGCGCCCATGAAGCCGCGGCGTGACATCTGGTCGGACATGGTTTTTCCTTTCCTCGGTTTGCCGGTCCCCCGGCGACAGTTGCTTGTCGGCACAAGCGAAAGAAAAGCGCACCCCTCGGGGTTCACAAGGAGCTAACGCCACGGCGATGCCGTGAGGAAAAGGCGAAGCAGTCTGGCTTGGGGCGCGAGGCGGTTCGCCCACGCGTCCTATACAGTAATGTCCCTTGCCCAGGATTCCCACCTGGTTCCCTCCGCAAGCCAGCGCGGGCTGTGCGGACGCCGCGCCGGTCATTTCCTTTTATCCGATTGTCATATGCTCGTTGCCGAATCGTTTACTATGATAGTGGGCACTTGTGAACGTGTCAAAGCCAGGGCGGGCGGCATTGCGCCTCCTGCCTGCGTATTTGCGCCGATTGCCGCTTCGGGTGCCGTGTCTTGCCTGCTGCGCGAATGGCGGCGTAAACGGTTGCGATGAGAAACGGGAAGGGAAGGCTCGGATGATTCATATCGTTGGCGCAGGCTCTGGCGCCGCCGACCTTATCACGCTGCGCGGGGCTCGTCTTCTGCGCGCGGCCGATGTGGTCGTTTGGGCGGGGAGCCTTGTGAACCCCGAGCTGCTCGCCGAGTGCAAGGAATCCTGCATCGTCTACGACAGCGCGCACATGACCTTGGAGGAAGTGCTCGACGTGATGTGCGCGGCGGATGCGCGGGGCGAGGAAGTGGTGCGCCTGCACACGGGCGACCCGTGCCTGTACGGCGCCATCCAGGAGCAGATGGACGCGCTCGACGCGCGCGGCGTGGACTACGAGGTGGTGCCCGGCGTGTCGAGCTTTTGCGGTGCCGCGGCGGCGCTTCGCCAGGAATACACGCTGCCGGGAATCAGCCAGTCGGTCGTGATCACGCGGCTTTCCGGGCGCACCCCCATGCCTGCGGGCGAGGGCATGCGCACCATGGCGGAAAGCGGCTCGACTATGGTCATCTTCCTGAGCTCGGGTATGCTCGCCGAGCTTTCCGCCGAGCTTTTGGCCGCGGGCCGCAGCTCCGACGAGCCGGCGGCGCTCGTGTATAAGGCGACCTGGCCTGAGGAGCGCGTGGTGCGATGCACAGTGGGCACGCTCGCCGATGCGGGCGCGCGAGAGGGCATCGACCGCACGGCGCTCGTGGTGGTGGGCCGCGTGCTCGGAGCTCGCGGCGGGCTTGCGCACGACGGCGCGCAAGCGGAGTCGTACGAGCGCAGCAAGCTTTACGACCCTTCGTTTGCCACGGGGTATCGGAAGGCGAGCAGCTAGCGTGGCCTTCGAGCACTACATATATACCGGGACGACCCGCCTGCGCTGCGGCTACACCACGGGGAGCTGCGCCGCTCTCGCGGCGAAGGCGGCCTGCGAGATGCTCTTGTCACGAAAGACCGTGGGCCGCGTGTCGATCGTCACCCCCGGCGGGCTGCCCGTCGAGACGGACGTGGTCGACGTATGCATCAGCGAGGGGTGCGCCCAGTGCGCCGTGCGAAAGGACGCAGGCGACGATGCCGATGTGACCGACGGCGTGCTCGTGTACGCGCGCGTGGAACATGCGGGGTCGGGCACGGGCGCTGCGGGCAGCAAGGGCGTGCCCGCGCGCGAATCGGAAGTTTCCGTCGATGGCGGCGTGGGCGTGGGGCGCGTGACGTTGCCCGGGCTCGAGCAGCCGGTGGGGGCGGCCGCCATCAACGCGACGCCGCGCGCGATGATCACTTCGGCGGTGCGCGAGGTGTGCGCCGCGCACGGCTTTTCTGGAAATATCGCTGTGACGATTTCGGTACCCGAGGGTGTTGCCCTTGCCGAAAAGACCTTCAACCCGCACCTGGGGATAGAGGACGGCATTTCCATCCTGGGCACGACGGGCATCGTCGAGCCGCGCAGCCTTGCTGCCTTGCGCGACAGCATCGAGCTCGAGATCCGGCAGCATGCGGCTATGGGGCGGCGCGGAGTCGTGCTCACGCCCGGCAACTACGGCGCGCAGTTCATCTCGGGGCATTTCCACCTAAACGGTGCGCCGGTGGTCTTCATCTCCAACTTCGTGGGCGATGCGATTGATTGCTGCGTTCGCGAGGGATTTATCAATGTCCTTCTTGTGGGACACATCGGCAAGCTGGTGAAGGTCGCGGGCGGCATCATGGACACCCATTCGCGTACCGCCGACTGCCGCGCGGAGATTCTGGCCGCTCACGCGGCCTTGGCCGGCGCGGGCACGAAGACCGTGCGCGATATCATGTCGTCGGTCACGACCACGGCGGCGCTCGAGGTAATCGAGGCCGCCGGTGTGGGGGACGCTGCGTGCGCCTCGCTCGCTGTGGCAATCGAGGACAGGTTGCGCCGCCGCGCGGCGGGCGGATGCGACATCGCCGCGGTCGTGTTCGACGCCGAGCGCCGCGAGCTTTTCCGCACGTCGGGCGCCGATGCAGTTATCGGGGAATTGGGGGCTACGTATGAGTAAAGGCGTGCTGTACGGGGTGGGCACGGGGCCTGGCGACCCCGAGCTGCTCACGATCAAGGCCGTCCGCACAATCGAATCGTGTCCGGTCATCGCCGCACCGCAGACGGCGGACGGAGCCATGGTCGCGCTCGACATCGTGCGCGGCGCCGTCGACCTTACAGGCAAGACGGTGATCCCCGTGCGATTCTCGATGACGCGCGACGTTGAGCGCCGCGCGGCCGAGCATGCCTCGCTTGTTCGCGAGCTTGTCGCGCACCTGGATGCGGTCCGCGACGTCGCGCTGCTGAACCTGGGGGACCCGAGCATCTACGCCACCTTCCAGCGCATCGCGCCCGACGTGCGCGCCCGCGGGTTCGAGGCGCGCGCCATTCCCGGCGTGCCGAGCTTCTGCGCGGTCGCCGCGGCGCTCGAGCGCGACCTCACGCCCGAGATGTCGTCGCCTCTGCACATCGTGCCCGGCGGCTACGACGACGTGCGCCGCGCAATCGGCTGGCCGGGGGCGAAGGTGGTCATGAAGGCGCGCCGCTCGCTTGCGGACACGAAGCGCATCCTTCGCGAGGAGGGCGCCTTCGACGGTGCCAAGCTCGTAGAGGACTGTGGGCTTCCGGGCGAGCGCGTGTACTGCTCGCTCGACGATGTGCCCGATCGGGGCAGCTACTTCTCGACTATGGTGGTGCGCTAGATGAGGGTTTCCTGCATAGCGTTCACTGAGAGGGGATATGCGTTGGCGGAGCGCACCGCACGCGTGCTTTCCGATTGCGCGCAGACAGGTGAAGATGACCCTGGCTGGGACGTTTCCGTTTCGCGCGGGTTCGGCGAGGGGAAGGCCGACCTGCGCGCATGGACGGCGCTCGCGTGGGAAGCGTCGGACGCGCTCCTGTTCGTGGGCGCGGCGGGCATCGCCGTGCGGGCGATCGCGCCGCATGTCGCCTCGAAGGCAAGCGATTCCGCGGTTGTGGCGATCGACGAGGCGGGGCGCTTTGCCGTCCCGCTTTTGTCGGGGCATTTGGGCGGTGCGAACGAACTTGCGCAAACTGTGGCACGCGCGGCAGGGGCCATCCCCGTCATCACCACGGCGACCGACGTCCGCGGCGTGTGGGCGGTGGATACGTGGGCGCGCTGTGCGGGGCTCGCCGTTTCGAATCCCGAGGCCATCAAGCGAGTGTCGGCGCGGCTGCTTTCGGGCGGGCGCGTGGCGCTCTATTCCGACATGCCGATTTCGGGACAGCCGCCTGAGGGGGTTGACATTGCGTCCGACCGCGCTCGGGCCGATATCGTCGTGTCGCCGTTCGCTGGCGCGAATGCAGGTGCGTCCGTTCGCGCGGCGGAGACAACGGGCGAGGTCGTGCCCGCCGGTGAGACGGGGAAGCCGGCGGGCGTGCGGGCGCAGACGTCTGCGCCCGAGCCGCTTCGCCTTGTCGTGCCCTGCATCGTTGCGGGCATAGGGTGCCGTCGCGGTGCGTGCGCCGAAGCGATCGGGGAGGCGTTTCTTCTCGCGTGCGGGCGGGCGGGCATCTCGCCCTCGGCCGTGCGCGAGGCGGCGACGATCGACGTGAAGGCGCGCGAGGAGGGTCTGCTCGCCTTCTGCCTCGCGCGCAATATCCCACTCGCGACGTATTCCGCAGAGGAGTTGTCGCAGGTCGAAGGCAGCGTTTCGCCATCTGATTTCGTGCGCGCGACGGTGGGGGTCGACAACGTGTGCGAGCGCGCGGCGCTCGCGGACGGGGGTAAACTTATCTTCCCGAAGCTCGCTCACGGCGGCGTGACCGTCGCGTTTTCCAAGGTAACTATTGAACTTTCGTTTAAGGAGCGGTGATGGGAAAGCTCTTCGTGGTGGGGATCGGCCCGGGCGCCCCCGACGGCATGACGATTGCGGCTCGGCGCGCGCTCGAGGCGGCCGACATCGTTGTGGGGTACACGAAATACGTGGAGCTCGCGCTCGCCGCCGTGCCCGACGCGGCGCATCTTGCGACGCCGATGATGCACGAGGTCGAACGGTGCCGCCTGGCGCTTTCGCGCGCGCAGAGCGGAGAAGCCGTGGCTCTCGTGTGCAGCGGTGACGCGGGTGTGTACGGCATGGCGAGCCCCGTGCTGGAGCTTGCTGAGGACTACCCCGATGTAGACGTGGAAGTTATCGCCGGGGCCACCGCGGCTCAGAGCGGGTCGGCGGTGCTCGGCGCCCCGCTTGCCCACGACTTCGCGGTCGTGTCGCTCTCCGACCTGCTCACGCCGTGGGAGGTCATCGAGCGCAGGCTCGCCGCCGTGGCGAGCGCCGACTTCTGCATCTGTTTGTACAACCCGCGCAGCAGAAAGCGCGCCGACAGGCTCTCGCGCGCGGCGAAGATTATGCTCGAATGGAAGGCCCCCGACACGCTCTGCGGCTGGGTACGCAACATCGGGCGCGAGGGGCAGCAGTCGGGCATGTGCAGGCTCTCCGAGCTGGGGGAGTTCGATGCCGACATGTTCACCACCGTGTTCGTCGGCAACGCGGGCACGAAGCGCGTAAGCGGCCGTATGGTCACGCCGCGCGGGTATCGGGAGATTCCATGCGAAATGTAACGATCATCGGGGCGGGGCCCGGAAACCCCGACTTGCTCTCGCGCGCGGCGCTCGACGCGATCAACATCGCCGACGTGGTCATCGGCGCTCATCGCGCGCTTGTCGGCATCGACGTGCCGCCCGACGTGGTGAGATGCGAGCTCGTGAAGACGGCGGACATCGTCGCCGCGCTCACCGATGCGGCGTCGTGGCAGCGCGCCGTGGTCGTGATGACGGGCGATGTGGGGCTGTTCAGCGGCGCGCGCCGCCTGGTGGAGGCGCTCTCCGGCGACGCGCAGGTGGACGTGCGCGTCATTCCCGGCATAAGCTCAGCGTCGTATCTCGCCGCGCGCCTCGCGCGTCCATGGCAGGATTGGCGCTTCGTGAGTGCTCACGGCGTGGCGTGCGACATCGTGGCCGAGGCCGAGCGCGCAGGTGAGCTCTTCCTCGCCACGTCGGGCGGGGAAGACCCCTCGCGGCTTTCGGGCGAGCTTGTGCAGGCGGGCTTTGAGGACGCGCGCGTGACGGTGGCCGAGCGCCTGTCGTACCCCGACGAGCGCATCACCTGCGCGACCGCAAGTGAAATCGCAGGTCAGACGTTCGACGACTTGAACGTGATGCTTATCGAGTTCGCAGGCTGCGCCGGGTCGCCTGCGAACTCTAGCGCAGCCTCCGAGGTGCCGGCCGGCGCGTTTGCGCCCGCGGCGGCTTCTTTCGCGGCGGACTCTGCGGGCGCATCCCGCGCCGCGAGCTCCCGCTGGCCGTACGCTTCCTCGGGCATTCCCGACGAGCTCTTCATCCGCGGCGACGTTCCCATGACCAAGCAGGAGGTGCGCGCCGTCGCGCTCGCGAAGCTGCGCCTTACCGCGACCGACACCGTGTGGGATGTCGGCGCCGGCACGGGGAGCGTGTCGATCGAGGCGGCGCTCGTCGCGCGAGCGGGGTCGGTATGGGCGGTCGAGCGCAACGCGGCCGGCGTGCGGCTCATCCGAGAGAACGCGGATGCATTCGGGTGCGGCAACGTGCATGCGGTCCCCGGTGTCGCCCCCGAAGTGCTCGCGAAACTGCCCGTCCCCGACGCCGTGTTCGCCGGCGGGAGCGCGGGCGAGCTTCCCTCCATCGTGGAGGCGGCGCTCGAGAAGAACTCGCAGGTTCGCCTGTGCGTCCCATGCGTAACCGTTGAGACGCTCACCGAGGCGTGCGCGCTCCTCTCGGGTTCGCGCTTTAAGGGGTTCGAGGCCTGCCAGGTGTCGGCCGCCCGCGCCGAGGCTGTAGGCTCGCACCATCTTATGAAGGCACAAAACCCCGTGTTCCTCGTCAGCGCGCGTGGTGCGGGCGCGGATGCCGAGGAGCTTGCCGATGTCGGGGCGCTTGTTGAGTCGCCTGTCGGGGAGGACCCCTCTACCGAGGGGAAACCATCCGTTGAGGTGGTCTCGCTTGCTAACTGCAACGCCGCAGGCGGGGAAGGCGGTGCCCGGTGAGTACGTCCATCCCGCGCTTCATGGTCGCTGCGCCCTCGAGCGGGAGCGGCAAGACGGTCGTCACGTGCGCGCTCCTGCGCGCGCTCGCGCGTCGCGGCCTTGCATGCGCGGCCTTCAAATGTGGCCCCGACTACATTGACCCGCTCTTTCACCGCCGCGTCGTGGGTGCGCGCTCGGGCAACTTAGACGGCTTCTTCGCTGACGCCCCGACGCTGCGCGCCCTGCTCGCACGCGGTGCCGCGGGCGTGGATGTCGCGGTGCTCGAGGGGGTCATGGGCTTCTACGACGGCATGGCGCCCGGCGTGGCCGAAGCGAGCAGCTACCAGGTTGCGCGCGACACGGAAACGCCGGTCGTTTTAGTGGTGAACGGGCGCGGGGCGTCTTTATCGCTCGCCGCCGTAATCCGCGGCATCGCCGAGTTCCTGCCTTGTGCGAACGTGCGCGGCGTCGTGCTGAACAAGACGAGCGCCGCTGCCTGCGCCTACGCGGCGCCTGCGATCGAGAAGCACACGGGCGTCGCGGTTTTGGGGAATATCCCCGCCGACGAGACGTTCTCGCTCGAAAGCCGGCATCTGGGGCTTGTGACCGCCGACGAGGTCGAGCAGCTCTCCGCGCGCATCGACAAGATGGCCGAGCTGGTGGAAAAGAGCGTCGACGTCGACCGCTTGCTCGAAATAGCGGCGACGGCACCCGATATCCGCGAGGAACCTTACCGGTTGGAGCCGATCGCGGGAACGCGGCCCATCGTCGCCGTTGCGCGTGACGAGGCGTTCTCGTTCTACTACGAGGAGAACCTGCGCGCGCTCGAGGACCTGGGTTGCGAGCTGGCCTTTTTCAGCCCCCTGTGTGATAGCGAGTTGCCCCGGGGGACAAGCGCCCTCTATCTGGGGGGCGGCTACCCGGAGCTCCATGCGCGGCAGCTTTCCGAGAACGCGCCGATGCGCGAGGCGGTGCGGCGCGCGGTGGAATCCGGCATGCCGACGGTCGCCGAATGCGGTGGGTTTCTGTACCTGCAGCGCGAAATCGCCGATAGCGAGGGGCGGCGCTGGCCTGTTGCGGGCGCCCTTGAGGGCGCAAGCGAGAATGGGGGAAGGCTGTCCCATTTCGGGTACGTGGTGCTCACTTCCCAACGCGACGGGCTCTACGGGCCGCGCGGCACACGCATCCGCGCGCACGAGTTCCACTACTGGCAGTCCACCTGCCCGGGCGGCGACTTCTGGGCGCAGAAGCCCCGGCGCGACAAGGGCTGGCCGTGCATGTCGACCACCCCGTCCCTGGTTGCGGGCTTCCCGCATGTGTACTATCCTGCGAACCCCGACGTTGCGCGCGCGTTCGCGTCTGCCGCAGCGTCGTTTGCAGAGAGGAGACGGCATGGCTGAAGCAACCGAAACCGCGCTTGCCTGCATCCGCGAGGAAGTCGAGCGCGCGTTCTCGTCGGCGCCGGGCGCCGTGCTCGAAGCCACGCTCTCCCGGATCGAGCCCGCAGACGAGTGCGCCCGCGCCGCCGCGTACGCCGCGTGGGACTCCATCGCGCACCCCTTGGGGGGATTGGGCGACTTTGAAGACGCCGTCGCGTGTATCGCCGCAGCTCAGGGGAGCGCCGAGGTGGCCGAGTTCCCCCGTGCGCTCGCGGTATTCTTCTCCGACAACGGGATCGTTGCCGAAGGCGTGTCGCAAAGCGGGCAAGACGTGACGCGAGCCGTCGCGCGCAACATGTGCGAGGGGGCCACGAGCGCCTGCCGCATGGCGGCGTTCGCGGGTGCCGAGGTCGTGCCCGTCGACGTGGGTATGGCCCGGGGCATAGAAGACGCGCGCATGGTGCGCGCGAACGTGCGGCGGGGGAGCGGCAACATCGCGCACGGCCCCGCTATGTCTCGCGATGGGGCCGTGCGCGCGATCGAGGTCGGAATCGCCGTCGCGTGCGGGCTTGCCCGCACCGGCGTGCGCCTTCTCGCCGCGGGCGAGATGGGCATCGGCAACACGACCACCTCGGCGGCGGTGGCCGCAGTGCTCATCCGGGCGGACGCGCGGAGCCTCGTCGGGCGCGGCGCGGGGCTCTCGGACGCCTCGCTCGCGCGCAAGCGCGACGTGGTCGAGCGCGCTATCGACGCGAACTCGCCCGATCCCGCCGACCCGATCGACGTGCTCTCGAAGGTGGGCGGCTTCGACATCGCGGCGATTTGCGGCTTCTACCTGGGGGCCGCGGCCTCGAAGGCGCCGGCGCTCCTCGACGGGGTCATATCCTGCACGGCGGCTCTGTGCGCGGCGCGCCTGTGCCCCAACGCCTTGGGCTACCTCGTGGGCACCCACGCATCAAGCGAACCCGCAAGCCAGGAGCTCCTTCTCGAGCTCGGCATAAAGGCACCCCTCGACGCAGGCATGCACTTGGGCGAGGGCGCGGGCGCCATGGCGTATCTGCCCCTTCTGGATTCGGCGCTGTGCGTGTACCGGGATGGGAAGACGTTCACGGCGACTGGTATGGCTGCTTACGAGCATTTCGAGGCCGTGAAATGACGGTGACGCTCGTTATCGGCGCCGCCGCGAGCGGCAAGAGCGCCTACGCCGAGTCTCTGTGCCTCGGGCACGACGGCCCCCGCGTGTACCTGGCAACGATGGAGCCCTTCGGGGAAGAGGGCACCCGCCGCATCGCGCGCCATCGGGCGCTGCGCGAGGGCAAGGGGTTTTTCACCCTCGAGCGCACGCGTGACGTGGGCACCGCAGTGCCCGAGCTTCCGCGCGGCTGCACGCTTCTTTTGGAAGACGTGGGCAACCTGGTTGCGAACGAGCTTTTCGCGGAAGGCGGCTTGTCCCCGCGTGACCCTGACGCTGTGGCGCGCGAGGTGCTCGGAGGCATCGAACGGCTCGCTCAGGCCGCTGCGTATACGGTGGTGGTCACCGTCGACGTGTTCGCCGATGAGATGCGCTACGATGAGGGGACCGAGGCATGGAGGCGCGCGCTCGCGCGCGTGAACGCGGGCGTGGCGGCGCTGGCCGACCGCGCAGTCGAGGTGGTATGCGGGATTCCCGTGTGGATGAAAGGTGAAGGACCTACAAGGTGAAGATAGCAGAGGCAATCGGCGCGGCGTTCGGAACGTTCTCGCGCATCCCCGTCCCGAAATCGGCCTGGACCGATTTCGGGTCAACCCATGCGCTTGCCGCGTTTCCCCTGGTGGGCCTTGCGGAAGGCTTCCTCATGACGGCGTGGGGGTACGTGGCGAACCTGCTCGGCGTGCCCGCGACCATCGTCGCGGCCGTGCTCGTGGCGCTGCCTGTGGCGGTGACGGGAGGCATCCACCTAGACGGGCTCTGCGACACCTCCGATGCGCTTGCAAGTTGGGCCCCGCGCGAGCGAAAGCTCGAGATCATGCACGACCCGCGGGCGGGCGCCTTCGGGGTCATCGGTGTTGTTGTGTACCTTATTCTGCAGTTTTCCCTGTTCACCGCGCTGCCGCTTACGGCGGGGGCGTTCCTCGCGCTTCTGTGCTCGCTCGTGTTCTCCCGCTCGCTTTCGGGGCTCGCCGTTGAATGCTGGCCTGCCGCGCGTGCGGACGGCATGGCCGCGGGGCTCTCGCCTGCTAAGAAGCGCGCGGCGATCGTCGTGCCGCTTTGCGCTTTCGCTGCGGCTTCGGCTGCAGGGATGGTCGCGTGCGCTCAGGCCGTCGGCGCCCTTATGGCGGTGGCGGGGCTTTTGGCGCTCGCGTGGTACCGTCATGTTGCCCTGTCCCGCTTCGGCGGGGTGACGGGGGATTTGGCCGGATGGTTTCTGCAATGGGCCGAGCTTGCGATGCTTGCCATGCTGGTGGCGGGGGGCATGCTCCTATGATGCTCGTGGTAGGTGGCGCGCATTCGGGGAAGAGGACCTTCGTGCGCGAAAAGCTCGGGTTCGCGGCGGACGATTTCGTCGACGCGGCGCAGTTTGCGGAGGGCGGCGTGCCCGCGGCTTTTGCCGGCCGTGTCGCTTACTGTGCTGAGGAACTCGTACGCGCGCTCGACTCTGACCGGGCGCTCGAGCGGCTGATCGGCTTCGACGTAGTGATTCTGTCCTTGGTCGGCTCGGGGGTCGTCCCTATGCGTGCGGAAGACGCCCAATGGCGCGAGCGCGCGGGGCGCCTGGGATGCGCGCTCGCTGCGCGCGCCGACGTCGTCGTGCGCATGACGTGCGGGATTCCCCAGGTCATCAAGGGAAACCTTGATGATGCGCCTCGAGGGACGCAGGGCGCGGGCGCGCCTTTGGAAGTCGTCTTCGTGCGCCATGGTGCCACGGCGGGCACGGAAGACCATCGCTACAGCGGGGCGGGTACCGACGAGCCCCTGTCGAGCGCGGGCGAGCGCGCTTTGCGCGACCTCGCGTGCTATCGTGACGTGTTCCGTGTTATCACGAGCGGCATGGCCCGCACCGACCAGACGGCGCGCATCCTCTTCCCGAACGCGGAGCTTATGGCGTGCCCCGGTCTGCGCGAGATGGATTTCGGCGACTTCGAGGGGCGAAGCGCCGCCGAGCTTAAAGAGGATGCGCGCTACCGCGCTTGGGTAGACTCCTGGTGCGAGACGCGCTGCCCGCATGGCGAGGGCAAGAGCGATTTCACCCGCCGCGTCGTCGCGGCGTTTCGGGAGGCGTGCGAATCGGAGCGCGTCCAGGGGAGTGGGCGCGCCGTCTTCGTCGTTCACGCGGGTACCGTGAAAGCATTGCTCTCCGAGCTAGCTGTCCCGAAAATGGGATACTTCGACGTGCATACCGAGCCGGGCGGCGCATGGGCCGCCACCTGGGATGGGCGCTGCCTTCGCGACGTTCGCCCCGCTTCGGGGGGCGATGCCCGGTGATGACGATTCTTGCCGTCGCCGCCGGGTTCGCGACCGACCTTGCCTTCGGCGACCCGCGCTGGCTTCCCCATCCCGTCGTCGCCATGGGGCGCGCGATCACGTGGGCCGAAGGCCGCCTGCGGGGCGCATTCCCGCAAACGTCCGCGGGCACGCGCGCCGCAGGACTTGTGCTCGCCGTGGCGCTTCCGCTTGCGTGTGGGCTTTTGACCTGGGGAATCCTGCATCTTTGCGGCATGGTTCACTCCGGCCTGCGCTTCGTGGCCGAGGCATGGGCGAGCTATCAGATTCTCGCGGCATGCGAGCTGCGCCGCCAGAGCCTGGCCGTGGCCCGTGCGTTCTCGAAGGGCGGCCTTGTCGCGGCGCGTGAAGCTGTCGGGCTCATCGTGGGACGCGACACGTCTGTTCTCGACGAGCAGGGCGTCGCGCGCGCCGCCGTGGAAACGGTGGCGGAGAACGCGAGCGACGGCGTCATCGCGCCGCTTTTCTACCTTATGATCGGGGGTGCGCCCTTGGGCATGGCGTACAAGGCGGTGAATACGCTCGACAGCATGGTGGGCTACAAAAACGAGCGCTACATCGACTTCGGCTGCGCCTCGGCGCGCCTCGACGATGCGGCGAACTGGATTCCCTCGCGCTTATCGGCCCTGCTTATGATCGCCGTATGCCCGATCGTCGGGCTCGACGCGCGCGGGGCGGCGCACATCTGGCGCCGCGACAGGCGTCGCCATGCGAGCCCGAATGCGGCACAGACCGAGTCAGCGTGCGCGGGCGCGCTCGGGCTGCGCCTGGCAGGACCCGCGGTGTATTTCGGCAAGCTCGTTGAGAAACCGACGATAGGCGACGCGTCCCGCGAAATCGAGTGGGGCGACATCGCCCGGGCGACAAGGCTTATGCTCGCCGCGTCCGTATGCGCGCTCGTCGTCTTCGGTGCCGCGCGCGCGGCGGTCGTGCTCGCCGTGGGGGCGATGGCATGAGGGAAGACCACGCCGCGCCCCGGGCTGCCGGGGGAATCCTGCGCGCCCGTGCGCATGGGGGTAGCACGCAATCGCTTGGCATCGCTTGCGAAGGGGACGCCTCCGACCTCATTGACTTCTCGGTGAACGTGAATCCGGCAGGCCCCTCGCCGCGCGCCGTCGCCGCAGCTTGCAAGGCGCTTTCTCGAATCGACGCCTACCCCGATAGGGAAAGCCTCGCCCTCGTTCGCGCCCTAGCGCGCGCCCAGGGCATTCCCGAAGATACTATCGTCTGCGGCGCGGGCGCGTCCGACATCATCTGGCGGCTCGCCGCGGCGGTGCGCCCGAAACGCATCGTCGTGTGCGCGCCGACGTTTTCTGAATATGCGGAGGCGGCATCGTACTACGGCGCATGCGTGCAGGAGTTCCCGCTCTCCGAAGCGGACGACTTCGACGTGCCCGCCTCCTTCGCCCGCGCGATCGAGGGGCCGGGAGACGTGGCGTACCTCTGCAATCCGAACAACCCGACGGGGCGACTCGTCGACCCCAGCGTGATCGATGCCGCGGCTTGCCGCTGCGAGCAGGTGGGCGCGCTGCTCGTCGTGGACGAGTGCTTCCTCGGATTTGCGCCTGACGCCTGCGAAAGGAGCGTGGCCGCACGCGCCGCGTGTTCGCGCCATGTGGCCGTGCTCTCCGCGTTCACCAAGCTCTACGGAATGGCGGGGTTGCGGTTGGGATATCTGATCAGCGGAAACGCCCAACTCATCGAGGGAATTCGCCGGGCGGGGCAGGCGTGGCCCGTCTCCTCGGTCGCCGAGGCCGCGGGCATCGCCGCCCTGGAAGACATTGAATACGTCTCGCGCACGCGCGATGTATTGGCGGGCGAGCGAGCGTGGCTTTCCCACGAGCTCTCCTCGCTCGGGCTTTCCGTCGTGCCCTCGGATGCGAACTTCCTTTTAGTCCGCACGCCGGCGAAAGACATCCCCGAGCGCCTGTATAAACATGGGGTTTTGGTCCGCACGTGCGACTCGTTTTCGGTACTGTCCCGTTTCTGGTGCCGCGTCGCGGTGCGCACGCGCAAGGAGAATGCCCGGCTTGCGATGGCGTTCAGCCGCGTGCTTCGGGTGGAAGGTGCATCGGGCGAAGGCGAACCCGACGAACGGGGCGGCGCTTCTTTCAGCGGCGCTATGGCGGGCGCGGATGGCCGAGGCTCGGCGAAGGAGGTCGATACCCGTGGGTAGGGCGAAGCACATCATGATCCAGGGCACCATGTCGAACGCGGGGAAGAGCCTGCTTGCGGCGGGGCTGTGCCGCGTACTTTCGCAGGACGGCCTGCGCGTGACTCCCTTCAAGAGCCAGAACATGGCACTCAACAGCGGTGTCACGGCCGACGGGCTCGAGATGGGGCGCGCCCAGATCATGCAGGCCGAGGCGTGCGGCATCGCGCCCGACGTGCGCATGAACCCCATCCTGCTCAAGCCCGAAAGCGGCCACCGAAGCCAGCTCATCGTGGCCGGCAAGGCGCAGGGAGCCTTCGCTGCGAGGGACTACTTCGCGCGAAAGAAGGCGCTCATGCCGCAGATTTTGGAGGCGTTCGATTCGCTCGCGGAGGATAACGACGTCATCGTCATCGAGGGCGCCGGCAGCCCCGCCGAAATCAACCTTGCCGAAAACGACATCGTCAACATGGGGCTCGCGCGCGCCGTGTCCTCCCCCGTGCTGCTCGTGGGCGACATCGACCCAGGCGGGGTGTTTGCCCAGCTCTACGGCACGGTCGCGCTCCTTGCGCCCGAGGACCGCGCGCTTTTGCGGGGGCTTGTGGTGAACAAGTTCCGCGGCGATGTGGAAATCCTGCGCCCGGGTTTGGCCCCGCTCGAGAAGATGTGCGGAGTTCCCGTCGTGGGTGTCGTGCCGTATCTTACGCTCGACCTTGACGACGAGGACTCGCTCGCGCCGCGCCTATCTGCCCGCGAGGCGCGCGGCGTCATCGACGTCGCCGTCGTGCGCCTTCCGCATTTGTCGAATTTCACCGACTTCGACCCGCTTTCGCGCGTGCCCGGCGTGGGCGTGCGCTACGTTTCCTCGACGACCGATCTGGGCCGACCCGACCTGGTGGTGCTTCCCGGCTCGAAGACTACGCTCGACGACGCGCGCTGGCTTGCGGCTAGCGGCATCGGAGCCTGTGTACGCGCGCTTTCGGGCGCGGGCACGCCGGTGCTCGGCATATGCGGAGGCTACCAGCTTTTGGGAGACGAGCTTTCCGACCCGCACGGCAGGGAAGGCGCTGGCACCGCGCGCGGGCTCGGGCTCATCCCTGCAAGTACGGTGTTCAAGGAGGAAAAGCGCCTCGCCCAGTCGGAGCTGCGCATCACGGGCGCCCAAGGCGCGTTCTCGGCGTGGAACGGCATGACGGCGCGCGGGTACGAGATTCACGACGGCGAAACGACCGTCTCCTGCGCCCCTGCGGGCACAATTGGCGGCAAACCAGAAGGCGCGGCCTGCGGAAACGTGTTCGGAACCTATCTCCACGGCCTGTTCGACGAACCGGGGGTTGCGCTCGCCCTCGCGCGCTCGCTCGCGCGCATGCGCGGCCTGCCCGAGAGCGTCGTGGGTGCTGCGGGCGCGGCGTCCGCGGCCGATCACCGTGCGCGCGAGTTTGACCGCCTGGCCGACGTCGTGCGCGGGGCGCTCGACATGGAGTATGTCTACCGCATTATCGAGGAGGGCGTATGATCCACGTGTATCATGGCGACGGCAAAGGCAAGACCACGGCGGCGATGGGCCTCGTCCTTCGCATGCTCGCTGCAGGCCGCCGCGTCGTCGTCGTGCAGTTCCTGAAAGACGGCGAAAGCGGGGAGGTGCGCCTGCTCGCCGAGCATTTCGGCGTGCCCGTGTTCGCGGGGAAGGTGTCGGACAAGTTTACCTGGTCGATGACGTCGGAAGAACTTGCCGCGACGTGCGAGCTGCACGATGGGAACCTCGCTTCTGCGCTCGCCGAGCTCGAGGGCGCGCAAGAGGGACTGCTCGTGCTCGACGAGGCGCTCGACGCGCTTTCGAAGGGGCTTGTCGACGAGACGCTCGTGGACCGCGCGCTCGATATGTCCGCGCGCGGCGTCGAAGTAGCGCTCACCGGGCGCGCGCCTTCCCGCAAGATCGTGGAGAGGGCCGATTACATAACCGAGATGCGGTGCGAGAAACATCCCTACGAGCAGGGGATATGTGCAAGAGAAGGAGTGGAGTACTAGATGGATTCCAAGGAGATGGCGCCTGGCGACATCGAGCGGCGCAGCTTCGAGATCATCACCGAAGAGCTCGGCGGCCGCACGTTCCCGCCGTTCGAAGAGCCCGTCGTGAAGCGCGTCATCCATACCACTGCCGACTT
>CALEXE010000092.1:0-9249 GCA_937925265.1 uncultured Collinsella sp.
TCGCGGTGACATCGTTTTTATGTCAACCTTGGTCTAACAGAGCCTTTTCTTTTGCCGCTGCTTAGGCGGGGCAGCTCAGCCCGTCCCACCAGTTTGTCTAAATCTGTAACATCTAGGGGGCAATATCGGCTCCAGATGTTACAAATCGAGACGTTTCCGGATGACGACAGCCCTTTGTCTCAATCTGTAACATCTAGGTCCGATTTTGCCGAGCTACTGTTACAGATCGAGACAAACCGCCGCGAACATCCGCTCTTCGTCAAAACCACCACGAAGGTGTCCATGAACAGCCCCCTTTGCGGTGGTTTGGGTGGTGGTTTGGGTGTTTGCCCAGATAAAACCTGCCAAAATAAACCTGTCCCTTTTTGGCAGGTTTGCTAGAGGAGGCTGGGATGGATAAGGCTGAGTTGCGGCGGGCGGTGATTGCCCGGCGCGATGCTCTTGATTTGGATGTCCGTGCGGCAAAGTCTGCCGCTATCTGTGCGCGGCTTGTTGAGCTGTTGGATTGTCTGGATGCCGCGGCGCCGCACACCGTTGCCGTCTATGCCGCGATGGGTTCCGAGGTCGACCCTGCCGCGTTTGCCGCAGCTTTCGCCAAACGCGGCTGGCGCGTGGCCTATCCGTGCATGCTCTCGGCAGCCGAAGCCGCAGCTTGTGGCCAACGCATGTGCATGCGGGCAGTTGCTGCCGGCGACGCGGACGCGGCCCCGTTTATCGGCCACCCTACGCGGGCCTTCGCAGCCACGGACATCGACAGCGGCCGCTTCCCTATCGTGCCTGCCGAAGCACTCGACATGATTGTTGTGCCGCTCGTGGCCTTCGATCAAACCGGCGCGCGCCTGGGCTACGGCGGCGGTTGCTACGACCGCTACCTGCCCATGCTCTCACCCGCATGCCAAATCATCGGCATCGCCTTTGACGAGCAGCGTGTCGACGGCGTTCCCACCGACGTCCACGACCTGCCGCTACCTCACATCATCAGCGCCTAACGGCTGGCACGCTGCACCCCACAAAAATGAGCGTGGAAAATTTCCCACTTTGGGCCTGTTCGGGGGCAAAAAACGGGAGATTATCCACGCTCATTATTCAAACGTCCGATAATCCACGCTCGTGTGTCCGAAAATCCACGCTCAACCAAATCGCGTCTAAATTCCCACGCTCATCCGTCCGGATTTCCACGCTCGTGCAGCCTAACGCCCTGCCACCGCCTCAGCATGCACGCGGCACGCCGGCAACCTTGAGCTTGCGATCGAGCTTTGTCGGGTCCCTTAGATCATCCCAGCACAAGCGCACAATCTTACAGTTATCGAGCAGCGAAAGCCTCGACTCGCGCTGGCGCTCATCAAATTGCGCCTTTGCAAGCTTGCCCTCCTCCGCCGCCTTCTCGCTTTTAACGAATCCGTCGAACTCCCCAATAATCAACCGGCCACCCACGCGCCACAAATAGTCAACGCGATACGGCCTTCCCGGCTCAACCGGATCGAACAGCTCAACTTGCAGCTCCGGAACCTGCCAGCCTCGTTCGATCATCAGCGCCCGCGCCTTGGACTCGCCGCCGCTTTCCGACAGGCCGTCGGCACACCGTGCAACCCTGCGCGCCGTCACAACACCGCGGCGATTCAAGCCGAGCTTGTTAACTGCCTCAATGAGATGTTCCTTCGACAAAAGCTGCTCATGGAGCGCCGAGTCCGCAATGATCAGCCCTTCGACAAACGATGCATCGACCAGGCAATCCGCAATCGTTTGATCGATATCGGTCACGGCAATGTCCATCTGGGTGGCCCGTGTTTGACGAACATAACGATGGCGAACGACCTGAGAGCCCGGCGTCGTTGATTGTGCCGGTGCCACGGCGATATGGATGTGCGTCAAATCGGCATGCGAAACCGAAAGGCCATAGATAACAGCCGCCGTATAGGAGCAAAACGTCCAGTCGGGATGCTTTTGCGCAAGGGCCCGCACCCGATGCAGATAACGCTGTCGAAACTTGAGTTCGGACCAATATTCCGGACGCGCATACAGCCCTGGCATGACCGCCTCTAGACTTCCCGCCGCCACCCGTCGCTCAATCTGCTTTGCCTCCGCCGCAGTTCGCGCGTACACGCAGCTCATCTGCTGTTCGCATGCCTTAATGTGACCTGCAAGTCTTTGATTCGCCGTCATGTTTGCCATGTCGCCTCCAAACTCTTGGAACGGCGCCAACGTACCAGACGGTTTCATGCGAAGTCTGACCAAATGCTGTCCAGCAGCTGACCAAATGCTTGACGGTTTTGGACGTTTTAGGCCAATGCTCTATATCTGCAGGTAGAGCGGTTGTCCAGAGGTCCCTGTCTCCACATCTTTATGCCTCAAAAGCCGTCGATTTCCTTAAAAGAAAATAAGCTGTGGCTCGAAACCACCTAGTTTGCGATGCTGTCCGTAAACACTCGACGCGTGGTGCTGCCGCCTACGACAGCCGCAGAAAAATCGAGCGTGGAAAATCTCCCACTTTGGGCCTGTTCCTCGACCAAAAGTGGGAGATTATCCACGCTCATTCAACATGCGTCCGATTATCCACGCTCGTCGCGTAGCGGCCACGGTAACCGCCGCAGCCACAGCCACGACAGCGGCCTAGTGCTCCTCGCCGGCGCGGGCCAGGTCGTAGGGCGTGGTCTGGTAGACGTAGTAGTTGAGCCAGTTGGTGTAGAGCAGCTGAGCCTGGCTGCGCCAGACGTTGCGCGGCTCGGCGGTGGGGTCGTCGTTCGGGAAGTAATGCGCCGGCACCTGGGGGTTGAGACCGCGCTTCACGTCGCGCTCGTACTCCAGGCGCAACGTGTCGGTATCGTACTCGGGGTGGCCAAAGACAAAGAAGCGGCGGCTGTCGGTCGACTTGACAATATACAGGCCCACCTCGTCGGACACGGCCACGACCTCAAGCTGCGGCTCGGCCTCCACGTCCTCGCGGCGCACATCGGTGTTGCGCGAATGCACGGCATAGAAACGGTCGTCAAAGCCGCGGACCAGCGGGCTTTGCGGCTTGACCAGATAATGCTCGAACACGCCGCTCGCCTTTGCCGGCAGGTCGTACTTCTGGATACCGTAATGATGGTAGAGCCCCGCCTGCGCGCCCCAACAAATGTGCAGCGTAGAGTGCACGTGTGTGGTGGACCAATCCATGATCTGGCAGAGCTCGGGCCAGTAGTCGACCTCTTCGAACGGCATCTGCTCCACGGGCGCGCCCGTGATGATCAGGCCGTCGTAGTGGATGTCGCGGATGTCGTCGAACGTGCGGTAGAACGTCTCCAGGTGGCCGGCGCTCACGTGCGTGGCCTCGTGCGTTTTGGTGCGCAGCAGGTCCACCTCCACCTGCAGCGGCGTGTTGGAGAGCTTGCGCATGATCTGCGTCTCGGTGGCGATCTTGGTGGGCATGAGGTTGAGGATGAGCACACGCAGCGGACGGATGTCCTGGTGCAGCGCGCGGTACTCGGTCATGACAAAGATGTTCTCGCTCTCGAGCTGCGCGGCGGCAGGGAGGGCGTCGGGAATGCGAATGGGCATGGATGCTCCTTACGAGTCAGTTGCAGCTATGGTACAACGACCGGCCCCATCCGCGCGAGCACATCGCCCAGCGATGCCGTCAGCGGCCCAAATCACTCCAAAAGTAGAGATTACGGCATGTCCCAAAATCTGTGGCGCTTTAGCCTAGCAAAGTGGCAACAGGACGCTACAATGGTTCGACGCGAAAAACTCGGCCGAAAGGATACATATATGTACCAGACGCGTAAGATCGGGGTGGTCGGCCAGGGCCACGTAGGAGCACATGTCGCCAACAGCCTGCTCATGCAGGGCATTGCCGATGAGCTGTACCTATGCGATATCAACGAGGCCAAGGTGACGTCCGAGGTCCAGGACCTGCGCGACTCCCTTTCGTTTGTCCCGTACAACACCAAGATCGTCAACTGCTACGACCACTACGAGGAGCTGGCCTGCTGCGACGTCATCGTCAACGCCGCCGGCAAGGTCGCGCTGGCAGCCGGCAACCGCGACGGCGAGCTGTTCTTTACCACCGACGCCGCCCGCACCTTTGCCAAGCGCATCGTCGACGCCGGCTTTGACGGCATCTTCGTGAGCATCTCCAACCCCTGCGACGTCGTGTGCACCGAGCTGTGGCACCTGACCGGCTACGATCCCAAGAAGATCATCGGCTCGGGCTGCGGTCTGGATTCCGCCCGCCTGCGCACCGAGATCTCCAAGAAGGTCGGCGTGAGCCCCAAGTCCATCGACGCCTACATGATCGGCGAGCACGGCTTTAGCCAGCTTGCCGCCTTTAAGGCCGCAACCGTCGCCGGCAAGAGTCTCACCGAGCTTCAGGCCGAAAACCCCGACAAGTACGCCTTTGACCACATGGAGGTCGAGGAGCTCGCGCGTAAGGGCGGCTATGTGACCTACCAGGGCAAGCAGTGCACCGAGTACGCCGTCGCCAACTCCGCCGCGCGCGTCTGCGCTGCCGTTCTGCACAACGAGCACGCCGTGCTTTCCGCCTCCACGCTCATGACCGGCCAGTATGGCGAGGAGGGCATCTTTACCTCCCTGCCGTGCGTGATCGGTGCCGAGGGCGTCGAGGAGGTCTACACGCTCGACCTGTCCGAGTACGAGCTCGAGGGCTTCCACAAGAGCTGCCGGCACATCCGCGACAACATCTCCCAGCTCGACTGGTGGGACGCCGAGGCGTACGACGCAAAGTAAGCGTCGGTTGCCGCGACACCTCGCGAATCTAAGCGCGATACCAAGCGGGCCGCGCCGGAAATCCCCGGCGCGGCCCGCTTTTTTGACTCGCGCTGCGCCCTTGCGAATCGAAGGTGAATACTTTTCCGCGAAGTGAACGAGCAAAAACGAGCCCCCGAAGCATCGACACTTTTCAGACGCCGTTTCCTGCGGTTTCGCCGAGTTTTTCCTGCAGTTTTGGCGTCAAAAAGTGTGGATGCTTCGGGGGTCCAAAATAGGTCGTTCACTTCGCGGAAAAGTATTCACCTTCGTTTTCGCGCAGACACGAATCCGGCCGCCACAACGCAAAACGGGGCCCGCGCGCAGCGCAGACCCCGTCAAAAAAGATAATTCCCGTTACCTAGTACTGCTCGATGCCCATGTAGCGACGAACCTCGGGGCTGTGGTCGAACACCTTGCCGCGGGCGGCGCGCAGCTCGCAGCTCATGTTGTAGAAGAAGATCGGCTCCAGGTACGAACGCACGCTGGCAGGCACGTCGCCCACGCCGTACTCGAGTGCGTCGAGCACCATGACCGTATCGGTGTGCGTGTTGAGGAACGCCAGCGCGCGCTCCTCCATGGGGCGGCACTCGCCCGATCCGAGCTGCACAAAGTAGAACACGCCGGGCTCGGTGGCTTCGAACGGGCCGTGGAAGTACTCGCCGGAGTGGATGTAGCAGCAGTGCTGCCACTGCATCTCCATGAGCGAGCAGATGGCCATGGCGTAGGTCTGGCTAAAGTTGGGGCCGGATCCCAGGATGTAGAAGAACTCGTGCTGCTGGCAGAGCTCGGCAAAGCGATCGCCCAGCTCGGCGTTGACCTTCTCGCGGGCGGCGGGCAGCAGCGCGTCCATCTGCTTAAGGCCGGCGTAGATGTCGGCGAGCGCCTCGTAGCCCTCCTGCTGGTCGAGCAGCTCGGCAGCCATTAGCACGCCAATGCCCTGCGGGACCTCGGCCTGCGACTCGCCCTTGCCCCACGGATAGACCCAGGTGGTCCACTTGCCGTTGTCGATCTTGGAGCCCGCGTAGTCGGTCATAGTCACGACCTCGGCGCCGGCGGCGAGCGCCATCTCGCAGGCATCGACAACCTCCTGCGTATTGCCGCTGTGGCTGCAGGCGACGACGAGCGACTTCGGCCCCAGGCTCTTGGGCGCCATCAGGCAAAACTCCCGTGCCGTGTAGACCGTCGAGGCAAACGTGGTGGCCTCGCGCTTGAGCAGCTCGTTAGCCGGCATCAGGTCGATCATCGAACCGCCGCAGGCGATCCAAAAGACGTTCTCGATCTTACCCTTGCGCTCGATAATCTCCTGAATCAGATCGTGTGCGTTCACGGTGATGTTCCTCCCTGTGTGACGGCTTTGAACGACGGCAGCTCGTACCTGCGGTCGTTCTATGTTGTCCTATTTATAACACGTGTAATAACGCCCGTGAAGTCATCCCGGTAAATTTGTTCTATGTTGTTCTATCTGTGGACGTTAGATGTCGAACACGTAGCGCGAGCCCACGATCTTTTGACGCCCGAGCAGTAGAGGGCGCCCGCCGGCGTCGGTAAAGTAGGCCTCCATATAGAAGAGCGGCTCGCCGACCGGCACCTCCAGCAGCGGGGCCGCCCGGGCATCCGCCAGCGCAATCTCCACGGTGCAGGGGTCGGACTTGAGCGGCGCGCGACCCGAATGCTCGGCAACGAGCGAGAAGATCGAGTTGTCGGCGAGGTCCTTATCGGCAAGCGTCTGCAGGTAGGGATGGTCGGCGAGCACAAAGGCGTTGTTCTCGAGCATGACGGGCACGCCGTCTGCCGTGCGCACGCGCTCGACCACAATGAGCTCGCAGCCGGGTTCCACGCCAAAAAATGCCGCGTCCTCGTGCGTCGCCGCAACCACCGTGCGCGACACCAGGCGCGCTCCGGCAACCATGTCGTTGGCGGCGCAGCCCTCGGTAAAGCTCTGGACATCGCCTTTCTGGCGAATCTTGCGTTTGAGCTTGAGGGCGCACACAAAGGTGCCCCTCCCCTGCTGGCGGTTGAGATACCCCGCGCGCGACAGCTCCTCGATGGCGCGGCGCACGGTGATGCGTCCCACGCCGTAGAACTTCGCGAGCTCCATCTCGGAAGGAATGCGCGAGCCGGATGCGTACACGCCGCGCGCGATCTCGCCCTTTAGGTCGTCCATAACCTGCTGGTACAGCGGCACGGCGGACACGCCAGCGCGCTCGGTTTTATCGTCAGTTGCCACCTTTACGCTCCATCCCGCGCATGCTCGGACTCAAACTCTTCAATCGCCTCCATAAACTGCTCGCCAAAGGCGTCGGCCTTTTTCTCGCCAATGCCGTTGACCTGGATAAGCTCGTCGCGTGTCTGCGGACGCAGGCGGCACAGGCCGCGCAGAGCCTTGTCGGAAAAGACCATGTACGGCGCCATCTCGAGCTCGGTCGAGATTTCCTTACGCAGGGCACGCAGGCGCTCGAACAGCTCGGCATCGTCGCCCACGCGCGGGCGCTGATCCAGCTCGGCCTCCTCGCGCAGCAAATCCACCGCACGGCGGGCACGGGCCGAGGCCTTGCGCTTGGACGCGCGACGCTTAACGGTAAAGGCGAACGCCTCGTCCTCGACCTCGCCGGCACGCGGACCCAGGCCCACGACCGGGTACTGCCCCTGCGAGGTGGCCAAATAACCGCGGCCGCACAGCTGGCCGATGATGTCCTTGATGCGGCCGACCGATTCGCTCGACAGCTCACCGTAGCCGCGATCCTCGTCCAGATGCATCTGGCGAATGCGCTCGGTGTTGCCGCCGTGAAGCACATCGGCGATGAGTGACTTGCCAAAGCGCATGGGACGCATGGCCACATAACGCACGGTGGCGCGGGCCATATCGGTGACGTCCTCGACCTCAAACTGCGTGAGGCAGTTGCTGCAGTTGCCGCAGCCCTCGGCGTTGTCCGTGACGGTACCGCCTACGGCCGCATGCTCGGCCGCGGCCTCGTCGCCAAAGTAGCGCAGCATATATTCGCGCAGGCAGCCGGTGGTATTGCAGTAGCCCTCCATCTGGCTGAGCAGACGATATCGATTTTGGAGCGCCCACGCGCGTTGCTCGTCGTCGAGCGCCTCGTCGGCCGCATCGCCGCGGTCGATTAAAAAGCGGCGCATGCGAAAATCGTTGCCGTTCCACAGTAAGTGACAGCTGGCCGGATCGCCATCGCGGCCGGCGCGGCCCGCCTCCTGGTAGTAGGCCTCGATGCTCTCGGGCACATTGTTGTGGATCACGTAGCGCACGTTGGGCTTGTCGATGCCCATGCCAAAGGCGTTGGTGGCAACCATCACCTGAAGATCGTCGTCAATAAAGGCACGCTGGCTTTGACGGCGGGCGTCGTTGCCCATGCCGGCATGGTAGCGGCCAACGCGAATGCCGCTGGGGCCCAGCGCCTCGGCAAGCTCGCCTGCCAGCGCATCGACCGTCTTGCGGGTCGAACAATACACGATGCCGCTCTCGCCCGAATGCGCGATCACATAGTCGCGCACCCACGCGGCCTTGGCCTTGTCGCCCATCTCCTCACAGCCAAAGTAGAGGTTCTTGCGATCGAAGCCCGTCACCACCGTCGCGGGGTTTTGCAGGCCGAGCATCTGCTGGATGTCCGCACGCACGCGCTCGGTTGCCGTAGCGGTAAAGGCCGCCACGATGGGGCGCTGCGGCAGGGAATCGATGAACTCACGAATCTGCAGGTAGGCGGGGCGGAAATCCTGGCCCCATTGGCTCACGCAGTGGGCCTCGTCAATGGCCACGAGCGGCACGCCAATGCCGCCGTCCGCCGCGGCCTCCTGCGCAAAGGCTAAAAAGCGCGGCTCGAGCAGGCGCTCGGGCGCCACGTACATAAGTTGGTAGCGGCCCTCGCGCGCCCGCTTGAGCACGGTGTTTTGCTGGGCCGGAGTAAGGCTGGAGTTGAGATAACTGGGGCGCGCACCCGCCGCGAGCAGCGCGCGGGTCTGGTCCTCCATAAGCGACAGCAACGGACTCACCACAAAGGTGATGCCGGGAAGCATGAGCGCGGGCACCTGGTAGCAAATGGACTTGCCGGCGCCCGTGGGCATAACGCCCAGCGCGTCGCAGCCGCCAAGGATCGCATCGACCATACGGTCCTGCCCCGGGCGAAACGAGGTGTAGCCAAAATAGGCGCCGAGCGTGTCGAGCGCCGTCTGCTGCATGCTATCGGTCATGGTTTCCTAACGTCCAAGTCATCTGCCGCCGATTATACGCCGCCACGCGGACCGCTGCCGTACGGCTGTCAGCCACGCTCATTCTGCGGGTAGTCATTGGGGACGTTCTTGAATGACTAGTCGTTTAAGAACGTCCCCAACGGCTAAGCTCTTGACAGGCGTGGAAACGTCTCAGGTTGAGCATGAGTCAGCGAAAACGCCCCTAAGCGAGCAAGGTGACGTGAAAGAGGAGGGAAGCGTACTTCGGTACGCGACCGACGATTGAACGTCAGATTGCCGCTTAGGGGCGTTTGCAGCGTC
>CALEXE010000093.1:0-9238 GCA_937925265.1 uncultured Collinsella sp.
AATGCCGCCGCCGGGAAGGATGGTCAGGCGGTCGCCCGCATACTCGACAAGACGCGACAGGTGCTCCAGGTTGTCCTCGATCGGCGTTCCGGCAGCACCACCATGCGTCAGGATGCGCGTGATGCCGCAGTCGGCGAGTGTGTCAATGGCGTCCAGCTGAGCCTCGGGCGAGAGCTGGTCAAAGGCCATGTGAAAGGTGATATCGATGGCCCCGCGCTTGCACTCCTCGGTCGCGCAGCCCGTAGCCATCACGAGGGCGCCGAGGGTGAGCTCGTCGAGCGCCCAGCCGCCGGCACAGGGCTTGCAGCAGCCAAAGACCAGGCCGTCAACGCCGGCGCTCACGGCAAGACCCAAGTCCATCTCCATCATGCGCAGCTCGTCCTGGTTGTAGTGAAAGTCACCGCCACGCGGGCGAATCATGCACATCACTCGCGCGTCATGCTCGTGAGCATAGCTGACCGTAGTGCTGATAACGCCGGCCGAGGGCGTGGTACCACCGACGGCAAGGTTGTCGCACAACTCGATGCGCTTAGCACCGGCATCGATAGCCGCCGGCACACGCTCAAAGTTCTCGGCACAAAACTCGTACAGCATAGATAGCCCCCAGGAGACATTTCGATTTCCACACGGCATTGTCGCACGTTAAATAGCAACCCGCACGATGGAACAAAACCTTGACAAGGAGTGTCCCAAAGTGCCGGCACATAAGGAACGTCCCCAGGTGCCACCTTGAGCGATGGGTACTCATTTAAGTACGTCCCCAATGAGTACCCGCAGGGGACAGACAGACCGGACTCCCTATACGACAACTGTTGACATCATATACTATGTGTCATATAGTAGGTGTTACACAGTATACTACGAAAGGAGGTGTGCGGATGGAGGCACAGATGAAGCGCGGCTTCCTCGAGGCCTGCGTGCTCGCGGCCGTCTCGGGCGAGGAATCCTACGGCTATCAGATCGTGAAGGACGTGCCCGCGAGTATGGGGCTCACGGAATCCACGCTCTATCCGTTGCTCAAGCGCCTGGAGAAGGCGGGCTGCATCACCGCGCGCTCCGCCGAGCACAACGGGCGGCTGCGGAGGTACTACCGCATCACGGACGCCGGGCGCGAGCGTATCGCCGAGCTCCTCGCCGAATGGCCATCCGTGCAGGAGATCTACCGTTACGTGGAGGGGGCGCACCATGACGCGCGATGAGTTCTTGAACCGGCTGGGCGAGCTTCTGGCCTGCCTGCCGGCAGATCAGGTAAAGGAAACGCAGGAGTTCTACGCGGAGGCCATCGCCGACCGTATGGAGGACGGCATGACGGAGGCCGAGGCTGTGGCCGCCATGGGCACGCCCGGTGAGGTCGCCGAGGCAACGCTCGACGAACTGCCCGCCGTGCCGCGCGCGATCGCGAGGACCAAGCGCAAGAGCACGGCACTTCTATGGGCGCTCGCCATCGTGGGCTCTCCGGTATGGATTCCGCTGCTGCTCGCGTTCGTCGCCGTTGCCGCTGCAGTCTACATCTGTATTTGGGTTCTTGCGCTCTGCGTGTGGATCGTGGCCGCGGCATTCGGGGGCGCGGGCCTGGTAGGGCTCCTGTTCGCCGTGGACGGCATCATTATCGGGCATGTTCCGTACGTTTTGGCCTCGATGGGAATGGGATTCGCTTCCATCGGTGTGGCGCTCCTCACGGGAGCCGGCGCCTGGACGGCGTCCAAGCAGATCGCGCGCCTCTCTGCCCTTTGGGCGAAGAAAGCCGTTTCGCCCTTCTGGAAAGATCGAGGCAATAAGAGCCGCATGGGCGCCGAAGCGGCGCCGCTCACGGCATAGGAAGGAGTGCAAACATGTCCAGCGTAAAAAGGATTTACCTTGCCGTAGCGGGTGGGCTTGTTGCCACGGGGCTCGTCCTGGCTGCTATCGGATTTGTGGCCTCCGGCTTTAACCTCGCTGTGCTCAACACGCAGATCGACCTGCGCGATGACACCATCATTCTGGGTGGTGTTGAAATAGACGACCCGACAGGGCTTCCACTCATCGAGCAGCTTGCCGAGGTCGGCGAGATCCATATTGGATCTGCAACGACTGGTTCGTCTTCTCCTCGCAAATGATCGAGCTCGTAGCAGCCGTCCCCCCCCTTCGGGCGCACCACGACGGGCATGAGCACGCCGCGCTCGGAGCCTTTTTGCGAGACCTTCCGTCACGCTCTTCCTGCGTGGTGAACCGGTCATCGACCGACGAGAGGCTGATAGGAATCTCTCGACTTCGGGCCAATCCCGCTCACCGATCTGGTCTTCCTTCGTGATGCGCACATAAGCGAGCAGACACCGCGCAGTGCTTCAGCGCGGCCGCACTTCCACGTCTATGACGGAGGTGCCCGGCGGCGTCTTGGCAATCCCCTTGTTTGCAGGCGTTAGCGCGTGGGGATCGCCCACTCGGGGGTCGAGGCCGCCGAGGACGGCGGCGAACCTCGCGGTGTCATTCGACATCGCGAGGTTCCCGGACCATGACCACCTGGCCTCGTACCGCGGCATAGCCCCAAGGGTGAGGAGCTTCGGCACGTCGATCAGGGCGCCCGCGCAGCGTCGGCCGGTCCGCCGTTCGGCAGAACGGCGGAAGTCCCTAGCCGCCCAGGTAAGCCTTGCGGACGTTGTCGTCGTGCAGGAGCTCTTGGCCGGTGCCGGTCATGGTGATCTTGCCGATCTCGAGCACGTAGCCGCGCGTGGCGATTGAAAGCGCCATCTGGGCGTTCTGCTCGACCAGAAGCACCGTGGTACCGGCCTTGTGCAGGTCCTCGACAATCTGGAAGATCTGCTCAATCAGAATCGGCGCCAGACCCATGGAAGGCTCATCGAGCATGAGCAGCTTGGGGTTGCTCATAAGGGCGCGCCCCATAACGAGCATCTGCTGTTCGCCGCCCGAAAGGGTGCCGGCGACCTGGCGACGGCGCTCCTTAAGGCGCGGGAACTGCTCGTAGACGCGCTCAAGGCCCGGAGCCACCGTGGACTTGGGCTGCGTGTAGGCGCCCATCTCCAGGTTCTCCTCGACCGTCATCTGCAAAAAGGCGCGACGGCCCTCGGGAACCTGGGCCAGGCCCTTGCCCACCAGTTTATCGGCAGGCGTATGGGTAATGTCCTCGCCCATAAACTTGATGGAGCCGGTCTTGGAACGCAGCAGGCCCGAGACGGTTTTAAGCGTCGTGGACTTACCGGCGCCGTTCGCGCCGATCAGGGCCACGATCTCGCCCTCGTTGACGTTAAAGGAGATGTCCTTGATGGCGTGGATAGCGCCGTACCAGACGTTGATGTTGTAGACGGAAAGCATCGGCTCTGCCATTTAGTTCTCCCCCTTATCCTGCTTGCCCAGATATGCCTCAATTACGGCATCGTTGTTCTGGATCTCCTCGGCCGTGCCCTTGGCGATGACCTTACCAAAGTTGAGCACGCAGATGCCCTCGCAGATGTTCATGACGAGCGACATATCATGCTCGATAAGCATAATGGCGATGCCAAAGGTGTCGCGGATCTTGACGATGTTCTCCATGAGCTCCGCGGTCTCGGACGGGTTCATGCCGGCGGCAGGCTCGTCGAGCAGCAGCAGCTTGGGGTTGGTGGCAAGCGCGCGGACGATCTCCAGACGACGCTGGGCGCCGTAAGGCAGCGAGCCGGCCTGCTCGTTTGCCAGGTGCTCCATATCAAAGATGGACAGCAGCTCCATGGCGCGCTCGTGGGCGGCCTTCTCGTGCTTCCAGTACGTCGGCAGACGCAGCACGCCCTCAAAACCAGAGTAGCGCTCCTGGTTGTGCAGGCCGACCTTAACGTTGTCCTCCACCGTCATGGTGTTGAACAGGCGAATGTTCTGGAACGTACGGGCGATACCCATACGGTTGACCTGGTAGACGGACTTGCCCGAGGTGTCCTCGCCGTCGAGCAGGATAGTACCGTGCGTGGGCTGGTACACCTTGGTGAGCAGGTTGAAGACCGTGGTCTTACCGGCACCGTTGGGACCGATCAGACCGGCGATCTCGGTCTTACCGATGGTCAGGCTAAAGTCGTCGACTGCCTTAAGGCCGCCAAATTCAATGCCCAAGTGGATGCACTCGAGCGCCGGGCGCTGGCCCAGGTCGCGGTCGGGAACGATGGCGCCAGAAGGATACGGGACCATCTTGCCCTTGTTGAACTCAAACTTACTGGGCATCGGCTGCTACCTCCTTCTTGGAAGCAAAGCGGTCCTTAATGCGTGCGAAGAACGCCTTGAGCTGCGGGTTGTTGGTAAAGATCATGACCAGGATCAGCACGATGGCGTAGATGAGCATGCGGTAGTCCGAGAACTGACGGAGCAGCTCGGGAAGCACCGTGAGCAACGCCGCCGCGATGACGGAGCCGCGCATATTGCCCAGACCGCCCAGGACCACGAATACCAGGATGAGGATGGACGTGTTGAAGTCGAACTTGGTGGCGGAAAGCTGCGAGAAGTTACCGCCGAAGAGGGCTCCGGCAGCGCCGGCGAGAGCGGCGGAAACCACGAAGGCGATCATGCGGTACTCGGTGACGGAGATGCCCACGGACTCGGCAGCGATCTTGTTGTCGCGCACGGCCATAATGGCACGGCCGGTACGGCTGCGAACCAGGTTGAGCACGATCACGAGTGCGACCATGACCAGGACGGCACCGGCGAGGAAGGTCGAGTACGTCGACACGCCCGATGCGCCCTGGGCGCCCTTGATGATGGCGGTGCCGTCCTCGAGCAGGTGCAGGTCGTCGATCGTGGAGTTACCTGTAATGTTAAAGATCACATGCAGGCCGCGGGAGTCGACGCCCACGATAAGGCAGGTGACGATCTCTTTGATGATCTCGCCAAAGGCCAGCGTCACGATAGCCAGGTAATCGCCGCTCAGGCGAAGGACCGGGATGCCGATCAAGAAGCCCAGGATGGCGGCAGCGATGGCGCCGACCACGATGCTGATGATAAGGCGCACCGGATCGGAGGGAACGGCGCTCTCCAGCGCGACGGCGGTGACGATTCCCGTATAGGCACCGACACTCATAAAGCCCGCGTGGCCCAGCGACAAGTCGCCCGCGATGCCGACGACGAGGTTAAGGGAGATGGCCATGACGATATAGGCCGTAATGGGAACCAGCTGACCGGCGATCATGCGCGGAATCATGTGGTTGGACTGCATAAAGAACACGATGGCGAACGCCACAAGGCACATGGCGTACGTAACAAAGTCGTGACGCGTCTGCTTGTCTTTAAGAAACTTCATAACGCTCACCTACACCTTCTCGGGGACGTACTTGCCCAAGAGGCCGGCAGGCTTGACGAGCAGGACGATGATCAGAACACCAAAGACGATGGAGTTGGCAAGGCTCGTGGAAATGTAGGCCTGCGCCATCGCCTCGATGATGCCGATGAGAATGCCACCGACAAAGGCGCCGGGGATGGAGCCGATACCGCCGAAGACGGCGGCGTCGAAGGCCTTGATGCCAGGCATGGCGCCCGTCGTGGGCTGCAGCACCGGCGAGTAGGAGCACAGCAGCACGCCGGCGATGGCGGCGAGCGCCGAGCCGATGGCGAACGTCATCGAGATGGTGCGGTTGACATTGATGCCCATGAGCTGAGCGGCGGCCTTGTCCTCGGACACGGCACGCATGGCTTTACCCATCTTGGTCTTGCCCGTAAAGAACACCAAACCGGCCATGATAACCAGACAGGCGACGATGGTGACGAGCGAGACGGCGCTCACGTTGAACTTGGCCAAGAACTCCGGCACCGGGAAGGCGACGAGCGAAGTGAAGTTCTTGGGTGTGGCGCCCCACAGAAGCTGTGCGGCATTCTGCAGGAAGTACGACACACCGATGGCCGTGATCAGAACGGCCAGCGGGCCTGCTTGGCGCAGCGGCTTATAGGCCAGGCCCTCAATGAGAACACCAAGAACCGTGCAGACCACGCAGGAAAGAACTACAGATGCCCAGCCCGGGAGGCCGAGATACGACGTGGCGCAGAACGAAACATAGGCACCGACCATGATGACGTCGCCGTGAGCGAAGTTCAGCATCTTGGCGATACCGTAGACCATGGTGTAGCCCAACGCGATGATGGCGTAGACGCTGCCCATGGACAGGCCGTTGACCAGGTATTGGATAAAGACCGTCATGTTCCACATCCCCCTTTCGAATAGGTTTCCAGTACATGTATGAAACAGGGACGTTACACTGTCCCTAGATACCAAGCAAGCAGGGAAGGCCAAAACCTCCCCTGCTTGGGATCAAAACCGCTCTATGTAAGGCGGCCAATTAGGCCTGTACGTACTTACCGTCGGTGATGACGTACGCCGTGGGGTCCTTCTGGACCTGACCCTTATCGTTCCAGGTGAGCTTGCCGGTCAGACCGTCAACGGTAATCTTGAGCATAGCTTGGGGCAGCTTCTCGGCGACCTCGGTCGGGTCGGCGTCGACACCAAGACCGGCCTCCTTGAGGGCCTCGGCCACCGCGTGCACGCCATCGTAGGCGTCGGCGGCAAACTGGTCGGGGGTATCGCCGTACTTATCCTTGTAAGCGTTGACGAAGTCGGCGTTCTTCTCGTCGTCGGCGGAGAACGGGGTCATGAGCAGCAGACCCTCGGCAAGAGAGGTATCGAAGCCCTCAACGCCCAGGATGCCGTCCATGCCGTCGCAGCCCATCATCTTGACGTCGTAGCCCATGTCCTTGGCGTTCTTGAGCAGGACGGACGCCGGCGTGTAGTAGATCGGCGCAAAGATCATGGTGGCGCCGGCCTGCTTGGCCTTGGTCAGCTGGTTGGTAAAGCTCGTGGCGGAGTCGTCCTTAAAGGTCTCCTCGTCAACAATCTCGAGCTTGGACTCAGCGGCCTGGGCCTTAAAGGAATCTGCGATGCCCGAAGAATAGGCGTCGCCGGAGTTATAGAACAGCACGAACTTCTCGTCCGCATACTTCTGCGCCAGGAACTTGGCAGCGTTGACACCCTGGTTGGGATCGGTGAAGCAAACCTGGAAGACGCAATCCTTGCCCTTGGTAACGTCCTCGGAGGACGCGGACGGGGTGATCATGAACGTCTTGGGGTCGTTACCGCACTCTGCTGCAACGGCAACCGACGCACCCGTGGTGGTCGGGCCGACGAGGGCCTGCATGCCCCAGTCGAGCAGGGTGTTGAAGGCGTTGACGGCCTTCTCGCCATCGGCCTGGTCATCCTCGGCCTTGCTGGCAAGCGGCAACTCCTTGGTCGAAAAATCCTTGCAGCCCAGCTCGACACCCTGGGTGACAGACTTGCCGTAGGACGCGTTGGCGCCGGTCAGCGGGCCGATGGTGCCGATCTTAAACGAAGCGTCGCCCGACGCGGAACCGCTGTCGCCGCCGTTGGAGGAGCAGCCAGCTAGAATGGACATCGCCCCCAGACCTGCTGCGCTCGCGATAACGCTCCTGCGATTCATAACAGGGTTCAATGACTTACCGGTGAGGCTCGACATGCGGCTCTCCTCTCAAATCTCGTCGGGTTTCGGTTACCCGACAGGCCATCCTTCGCCGTGTTCGGCGTTCGCAAAATAGTAGACGCTTTAGTTGGGAAAAGTGGCGATTATTTCAACTTTTTCTTTGGCCTTGTTCATTTATCCATAAATATGCGTATTTCAATTGATTTATGCATAAACACCACTTTATTGTGTGAAAGTAATATTTCTATTCTGTTACAAGCTCCTCTGCCCTGATTAAAACAGACTCACCGGTCGCGTTTTGTGCGCACCTAGGCGGCGATGTACTTGCCGTCTTGCGGTACGGGGCAAACCTTATGGCGCAAACGTTGACAGTTTGTTACGGAGTTCCGTTTGTAGCGAGCATATTTCCAATGTTTCCGCAGCGTTTCTGAGGTGCCGTTTTGTGCGACTCCTGTTGCCTGGCGAGCACGCGCCCTCGGTTCACGCTAGAATGCACTCAACCTTTAAGCGGTTAATCCATCCATAAGATGCACGAAGGAGCTATCTATGAGCGAACCCCTGCGCACCGTGAACGTCGGTCTGATCGGTCTGGGAACCGTCGGCGGCGGCGTGGCCCGTCTGATCAAGAGCCACCACGATGAGTACCTGGCAGCCTACGGCATCGACCTTAAGCTGACCCGCGCCTGCGCGCTTGCCTGGGAGCAGGCCGAGGCGGCAGGCATAAAGCCTCAGGTCTGCATGAACCCGATTCTTTTGAAGCCAACGAATGATACCGGTTCCCAGGTTATTGTAAATGGCGAAGTGTTAGAGAATATGAAGGCAAGGGATTATTTTGCATATAAAAAGAAATTGATCCCGGATATTTTAAAAGCGTATGGGAAACTTGAAAAACAGGCGGACATCATTGTAATTGAGGGGGCCGGAAGCCCGGCTGAGATCAATCTCAAAGAAAATGATATTGTCAATATGGGGTTAGCAGAACTATTAGATGCGCCGGTAATGCTTGTCGGGGACATTGACCGTGGCGGTGTATTTGCGCAGCTGATAGGTACGTTGGTCTTGTTGGAAGAAAAAGAACGGGAGCGTATCAAAGGACTTATTATCAATAAATTTCGCGGGGATAAGACTATTCTGGATCCCGGAATCGAGATGCTGGAGGAAAAAGGGAATGTTCCGGTTATAGGAGTAACGCCGTATCTTCATGTGGAGATTGAAGATGAGGACAGTCTGACAGAGCGTTTCACTTCAAAGAAAAGTGGCGGGCTTCTGGATATCGCAGTCATACGCACGCCAAGAATTTCTAATTTTACGGATTTTATGGTATTTGAATCAATCGAAGGCGTTTCTGTCCGCTATGTGGATACGCCGGAAAAGCTGCATCACCCGGATATGATCATCCTGCCCGGCAGCAAAAATACGATGGGTGACTTAAAGTGGATGCGCCAGAATGGGTTAGAAGCTGCCATTAAAAAGCACGCGAAGAACCAGGATGCTGTGATCTTTGGAATATGCGGCGGATATCAGATGTTAGGAGCACGTATCACCGATCTTTACGGTGTGGAGGAAGGCGGTATGCTGCGCGGCATGGAACTTTTACCGATGGAGACAGAGATGGAACGGGAAAAAACGAGAACGCAGGTGGAGGGGACATTTGAAGAATTGACCGGTGTGTTGTCGGTGCTGTCAGGTGTGAAGATGACAGGGTATGAGATTCATATGGGACAAAGCATTTATGAAACACAGCCTTGCAGACTGGTAGAGCTGACAGATACCCGCACACAGGAATCTAACGAGGATGGGTATGC
>CALEXE010000094.1:0-1970 GCA_937925265.1 uncultured Collinsella sp.
GTATGCCGCAAGCACCGGAATCATCATGGAAATACCGGCCATGCCGATGGTATTAAGGCTCACCATCAACGGGTTGGTTACCTCCATACCGCTAGCACCGGCAGTACCGGATGCCAACGAGAAGGCGAGGAACACGCCACCGATAACGACAATGGGGATAAAATAGGAAACGCCGGTATTGAATGCATTGAGCAGCGTCTTGCCAGGATCGGCAAAGATAGACTGCTTGGACGCCGGTGTCGGGGCCTGCGGGGCAGCGGAGACGGCCTTCTTCTCTGCCTTGGCCTCGGCCTTGGGCGCGTCAACGGCGCCACCCGTCGCCTTGATGATCTCAACGGCCTGGTCAATGATCTTCACCGGATCGGCGATTACATCGGAAGTACCGACCTTGAGGAACTTGCCCTCGGCCATCTTCTGCTCAAAACGGTCCTCGTTCTCGACACCCACGTCGACGGACTCCAGGACCAGGTCGGCGGAGTCCACGTCTTCCTGCGTGAGCTCATTCTCGATACCCAGGCCACCCTGAGCCTCGACCTTGCACTCGATGCCACGGGCGGCGCATTCATCCTGAATCGCCTTCTGGGCCATATACGTGTGGGCGATACCCACGGTACAGGCGGCAACGCCTACGATCTTCATTGCTTCCCTCTTTTCATAGAGTTGCGTGCGCAAGACACCGTTTGCGGAGGCCTCCGGAGCATCCCCTGCCGTTTGGACTTGCTGTCTTTTCGACAAGACCAATATAGGTGCTCAATTTTCTTAATGCCAGCTTATTTCGGTAAACGCGCAGGTCAGAGCGTTGGTTACGCTATTTAGTTATGCGTTTAACCAAAAATGAATCCTGCGATTTTACCCTCGATTTCAAAAGTCAAGAAGTATTTGATTTTCTCGGTAGACGGCAGATGCGCATGCCGGTCACAAATTTCGACCCCACCCGTATGCCGCATTTGTTGCATACTCATATGAAAGGAAAAAGCCTCTCACCGAAGCGCATCCCTCACCAAGACTCAAAGTCATCATGTTGGAAAATGCTCATCTGTCGGAAGGAGTCGCTGTGGCAAAACAGCGCGTTACGATCGCAGACGTCGCTCGAGAGGCGGGAACCTCGACGGCAAGCGTCTCGTATTACCTCAACGACAAACGAGAAAAGCTTAGCGAAAAGACGCAGAACAAAATCGCGCGCGTCATTAAGGAACTCGGATACGTTCCCAACGCCCAAGCGCAGACGCTCACCGGCAAGCAAACCCACGTCATTGCCATCATCATTTTGGATAACACCAACAAATGGGCGGGGCTCGTTCTCAATGGCATGGAGCAGGTCATGCTCCCCGCGGGCTACCAGACGGTCGTTTGCACGAGCAACTTTAACCCCGAGACCGAGCTCATGTACGTCGACAAGATGCTCTCGCTGGGCGTCGATGGCTTTATCATCCAGCCCACGGCAAACTTCAAGGCCGTGCACGACCGCATTAGACGCGCCGGCAAGCCGGTCGTCTTTTTCGATGCGGCCATCTACAGCCCAGGCACCAGCTGGATCAAAACCAACCTCTACGACGGCGTGTACAATGCCACGCAGGCGCTTCTCGATGCCGGCTACGAGGACTTTTTCTCCATTGCCGCCAATATGACCGAAATGCGCACCCGCATGGAACGTTTTCAGGGATATGCCGAGGCGCTGGCAGCGAACGGACAGCTCTACAAAGCCATCCCCATCGATCACAACAAGCCGTCAATCAACGAGCTTACCGAGTACTCTAAATTCAAGTTTAATCCCGCCAAGCGTACGCTCATCTTTGTCCAAAACCAATGGGCGCTCCCCCGCGTCTACAAGGCACTTCAGCCCATGGCCCATCTGCTTCCGCAGCAAATCGGCCTTTTGGGACTCAACTGCGAAGACTGGACTAATCTCACCACACCGACCGTCTCCACCATCATCGAGCCCGTCGACCAGGAAGGTCGCGAAGCAGCCG
>CALEXE010000095.1:0-3234 GCA_937925265.1 uncultured Collinsella sp.
TCGATGTTCCCTTTTCGCATAAAGACGAGGCCAAGGCCCTGGGCGCCAAATGGGACCGGGTCAAGAAGATCTGGTACGTGCCCGATGGCGTCAACCCCGAGCCCTTTGCCGCGTGGCTGCCCGGCGTGGATCGCTCCGACCCCAGCGCGCCCTACATCTACCTGGTGCTGAGCAAGCGCGAGTGTTGGAAGTGCCACAAACAGACGACGGTCGCGGCCTTTGGCATTCCGTATTGGGCGGCCGAGGACTCGGGTAGCAAGGCTGCGCCCAGTGCTGCGTCCGCCATGGACGACGCGGGCCACATCGCGATCGACACCGCCCGCGCCAACGCCGTGGCCATCGTCCCCGCGCTGGGCTGCGTGCCGGCCGAGATCAGCGACTACCTGCGCGAGCGCTGCGGCTACAAGCCCGTAACGTCGCGCACCACCAAGACCGTATCGCTCGCCAGCACTTGCACCGGCTGTGGTGTGCTGCAAGGCAGCCATTACCTGTTCGAGGAGCCCACGTCGCCGTTTGCGCTCACAGCCATCAACAAGCTGCCCACGCTGGAGTTCGTACGCGTGGAAGTCGCCGGCGTCTATGGCATCCCCACCAGTCAGAGCAACTTTGACCAGGCACTCTTCACCTGGGCACGCGATCACCACACCCAGTTTCACAAGACCCTGTGCGAGGGGATTTACCTGTAGGGCAAAACTCGAAAATCGAGTCCAGATATCCTCGGAAATCCAGTGCGAAAATCCTCGAAAATCGAGTATGATGATCCTCGAAAATCGAGTGTAAAATTCCTCGTAAATCGAGTATACGCAGGTAGTGAGGTTTATCAAATCATGATTTCTTATGGTTCGGAACAGCCCAAATCATACCGTCCTCGCCTTTTGGACGAACGGCTGCAAACCCTGCTCCAGATTTTTGGTGCGGTCGAGATTCGGGGCACAAAGTGGTGCGGTAAATCATGGACCGCGCTCGCATTCGGTGAGAGCGTCGTTCATCTCGACGACCCAAACGTAAAGTTGTTGGTCGAAGCCGATCCTTCGCTCGCTCTTCAGGGCAATAAGCCGCACGTCATCGATGAGTGGCAAGAGACCCCAGCAACATGGGACGCCACACGCCGCGCCGTAGATGCATCCGGCGGCGAGAAGGGCCTCTTTATCCTCACCGGGTCGTCGACGCCGGCAAAAGACTCTGTCACCCACAGCGGCGCCGGTCGCATAGCTCTTCTCGACATGAGCACCATGACGCTTTGGGAACGAGGGCTTTCAACGGGATCCGTTTCGCTGAAAAACCTATTCGAAGGATCATTCGAAACTTCCGCCTATACAGGCTCGCTCCCCATGCTGGCCGACGCGATTTGTTGCGGGGGATGGCCGGCGCTTGTCGGGGCGAGCCCCCAGATGGCCGCAGAGGTCGTTAACCAGTATCTCGATGCCATGTACGAAGTCAGCGTTCCGCAAAAAGGAGGCGTGGGGTCTACGGCGCGACACATCGTGTCCTCGCTCGCCCGCAACGTTGCGACCTCTGCTACGCTCAACACCATTGCGGCAGACGCCTCGTTGGGCGACAGCGATGCCCAGCCGGCAACTTCAACCGTGGCGTTTTACCTCGACATGTTGGAGAGCATGTATGCGATCGTAAATCTGCCCGGTTGGGATGCGCCCGTCCGCGCAAAGTCCCGCCTGCGCACCAAACCAAAGCGCTATTTTGCCGACCCTTCCATTCCCGCAGCCGCGCTTGGCATGAACCCCGAAAGGCTCCTTGCGGATGGCCAGACTTTTGGCCTGCTCTTTGAGTCTCTGTGCATTCACGATCTGAGCGTCTACACCTCGTGCCTGCCCGGTTCGCATCCGGGCTCGCTCCACTACTATGGCGACTCCGACGGGCTTGAGGTTGATGCCATCATCGAGCTGAACGATGGCCGCTGGGCAGCGATAGAAATCAAGCTCGGCGAATCCAAGGTTAGCGACGGAATCCGCAACATCGAGCGTCTGCGCCGCAAGGTCGCTCTGAACCCTGCAGCGCGCAACCCCCAACCGGAGTTCTGCGCCGTCATCACCGCAACCTCGCCCTTCTGCCGCTACGACGCCGAGCACGACGTCTACGTGTTCCCCATTGGAGCGCTGCGAGCGTAGGGCGGTGCTTCTCGACTCATTTGATTATCTTGACTGACAATTCGATCATCGACGCTACGGCCCCGCCCCGTCATAGGTAATGGCGCATCTGCAGGTTGGATATTGCTGAGGATAGACCGGGAGGCGCAGGCCTGTTCGAGCCCGCGTTTCGGCGGCATGTTTGTCGCGGATGTCGATGAAGCTGATGTCTAGGCATGGGAGGTCTGCGCCGCAGCGAGGACAGGGCAAGCAGATTTGACTGCAGCTGGCCTCGACGAGCGGGAACAGGCTCCGGTCCATTAACGCTCGCGGTAGGTTTCCGTACACGCCTCGCGCGATATCGCTTCGCCATCCCATGGTCTCCCCTTTCCCGTTTTACCTGTTGAGGAAAGGATGGCAGGATCGCGCGACCATCGATGTGGCATGGCGCGATCCGATCAATCGACATGATTGGGTTGAAACGGGCGGCAGCCGACTAATACGGAGCAACGGCCTCCGCATGACGTCGCGGTTCCGAGAAATCGAACTCGGCGCGATGGGCCTCGAGGAATCGAGCGTTGGGGCGAAAGCGATGTTCGTCCGGCTCGCGCAACACCGAGCCCGCAAACGCGGCATAATCCGTATGCTGCAGAAGGTACGAACCGCAAAGTTGATAATCGCCGCGTACCAGCTCAAACGAAATCAGATGGGCATCGAACAGCGAATGCAGGTCGCGGCGCAGCAGAATACCGTTGCTGGCAGCCTGCGACTTGGGACCCGAGTAGTTCTCGATATGCGCAGCTTCGAGCGCTTCGTCGACATTGCAACCCGAGACGGCGCATCGACCGGTATAGGCCTCAAAGAGCTGCGTGCGGAAACGCTGCACTCCATACAGTTGATCATCTTTTGGTTGTAGTCCTGGTCGCGCCAGTTTTCGACCGAAGCACTTTGCGACGAGTACTTGAGCACCCACGTGCCATCCTCAAGATAGAGCGGCGGGACATCGGGGTAAGCGCCGCGCTTGGAATTGTGTACCGAGAGAGCAAAGGTCTTCTCGCGCGGATGCTTGACACGCCCGCGACCAGGCCAAAAGATGCCCGAATCGCGCGACACCGGAAAGAGTTCGGATTCAATCGTCAGGCGAAAGGGA
>CALEXE010000096.1:0-37726 GCA_937925265.1 uncultured Collinsella sp.
GCGCCGAATGCTCGCCATCGAAATTTATCGATGGCCTATTTCAGACTGTAATGGGCGGAGAACCGCTACGAGGGTGCTAACGAAAACCTGTCCCGAATCATCGTGCGCCTGCGGCATGAAGGAGGGAGATTCCTATGAATATCGTTGTATTGAGCGGCAGCCCGCGTAAGGGCGCCAATACCGACACCATGGTCGAAGCGTTTGCCGAGACCGCGCGTGAAGGCGGCAATGCGGTCGAGGTCGTCCGCGTTGCCAGCAAGAAGATCGCCGGCTGCTTGGGATGCCAGTACTGCTTCGCTCATGAGGGCGTCTGCGTGCAGAAGGATGACATGGCCAACGTGATCGAGTCGCTGAAAGGCGCCGATATGGTTGTCTTCGCTTCGCCGATCTACTGGTTCGATATCACCGCGCAGGAGAAGGCCGTCATCGACCGCCTGTACGCCTTCGGCGCTACGGGCTTCCCGTTCACCAAGACGGCACTTTTGCTCGATAGCCACAGCGAAGGCGTCTATGATGCGGCAATCGCCATGTACAAGGCAACCTGCGCGTACTGCAAGTGGGAGGACCAGGGCATTGTCACCATCAGCGGTATGACCGAGCGCGACAGCATGGCATCGTCGCCCAAGTTGGAAGAGGTGCGCGAGCTCGCTCGCAAGCTCGTCTAAGGACAAGAAGAACGCATGGCAATCGGTGTTGGTGGAAATGCTTGCTGTCCTTACCAAGAGGATTGCTGATTGCCATGCGTTGAAGTCCTTGCGGACAATCTTGGCGCGCTAGGAGGCCTTCTCGTTCAAGAATTCCCTGAACGCGGGGATGTCGAAGCCGACGAGGCCACGTCCACGTTCCCCGATAACGCCGTCCTCGAGGAGGCGGCGTTTGTATTGGCTTGCGTAGTTGCTGGCGACGCCCATGCGTTTGGCTATCTCCGAGACCCTGCTGGGGCCAGAATCGGGCAGCATCGCGAGCAAAAACTCAATGTCTTTATCGGAAAGCTCCTGATAGGTCGTTTCGAGAATACGATCGCGCAGCTCCATACGGGCAAGCAGAGAACCCTGCTGGACATCGGATGTACTGATTTGGGGCGAGTTTTCCGAAACATCCCAAGTGCGATATCCGACGAGCTGCATCATGTAGGGAAATCCGTCGACGGCCTTCACGGCATCCTCGAGCGCTTCTGGCGTGATTGAGCGTCCTCCTGCTTCAATGGTTTTACGAAATGCATTTGCAATCTCAACATCAGTGATTCGTCCCAGCTGATGATACTGGGAGCGTCTGAGGAACGAGACGGAATCGTTACGTAGCAACGCCGATACTTTGTAGGGCAGTCCTGCCATGAGTAGGGCAACTTTTTTACCTTCGCGTACAAAGTGCTGGTAAACAGAGGCAAATTGAAGCATTTCTTCGAGATCGACGGTGACTTCATCGATGGTGATGAGAAGTCCGATGTCATGTTTTTCGAGTTGCTTAAAGATGCCATTCATGCGCGTGCGCCAGTTGCCCTGAGCCTCTTGAGCGTATGTCCAATCGATGCCCACTGGGCCAATTTGAACGCCGTTTATGCGCGCGTGAGGCTGTGAGAGGTAG
The DNA here is from genome assembly GCA_937925265.1 of uncultured Collinsella sp. Classification (GTDB taxonomy): domain Bacteria; phylum Actinomycetota; class Coriobacteriia; order Coriobacteriales; family Coriobacteriaceae; genus Collinsella. The sequence continues at coordinate 1,585 of CALEXE010000096.1, forward strand.
CTATCTGCGGCTTCTTTGGTTCGCTCGATAATATCTTCGAGCATGCCTGGCATGGCGGAGACATTTGCTGCGATCCAGTCGTGTTCAAGCGCCGTTTCTGAAAGGAGCGAGAGAAGTGCCGTCTTGCCCGTTCCCCTTGCGCCAGTAAAAATGGTCGACAGGTTGGGATCTCCTGGGCCGTTGATAAAGCCACGGTTGATGTCGCGCAGGATATGCTCGCGACCCGCTAGAAAGGGAGGGACGCTTCCAAATGTTGGGGTAAAGGGGTTCTTGCTGTACTCCATGGTAGCTCCTTTGCAGGTTTTGCTAATTTTTGCAAGTTTTGCTAACTTTTGCAAGTTTTGCTAACGACTGACCAAAGGGCATCGAAGTAGTGACGCTGACATTTTTTACGCAGAAAAATAAGCAGAAATCAATTTATCTGCGTTAAAAAATAGTTGAGAAGAAAAACGACGAGTCCCGGGCGCAATGCCGTTGCGTTCCGGGTCTCGTCGCTTTGCGAAGTATCTAACGATCTCGTTGCCGTGGTATCTAGTCAAACAAACTCGGCATGTCATTTTCCTTCATGAGGGCGCCGGCAGAGGGCAGGCTCTGCGCGGTGAACTTCTCGGCCGAGACGCCGGCGCCAAGGATTTCCTCGGTCGTGCCGACGGTGGTGACCGAGCGGCCCTTCTTGGCCGTAAAGGCCTGGACGCCCTGCGTGTTGGTGGTCGTCTTGGTCTTGAGCAGCGACGTGTTGAAGTTCATCAGGCGGTAGTCGCTCGAGACCAGCGCGAGGTCGCGGTCCTCCTTGAGCACCTGCGCATACAGCAGCTTGCTGCCGCCGTAGATGGCGTTCTTAAGGCGCTTGCGGTTGGTCTTGGTAGCGTATCCAGAAAGCGCGACACGCACCACGCGGCCGTTCTCAAAGACGAACAGCACGTCGGCCTTGTAGTCCTCGGGGTCGATGACCCAGATGACGCTCTCGTCGGGTTCCATCTCGAGATCGGTCGGAAGGTACGAGCCCAGCTGGGCCGACTTGGTATCCTCAAACGCCGCGACCTTGCACTTGTACACCTGGCTCTTGTTGGTAAAGACCAGCAGCTCGTGCGTGTTGGAGGACGGGAACTCGATAAAGGGTTTGTCGCCGTCCTTGTACTTGAGCGTGGTCGCCTTCTTGAGCACGCGGTCTGTCATCTTCTTAAGGTAGCCGTCGCGCGAGAGCATGATGGTGACCGGGTACTCCTCGACCTCGGGCTCCAGGCTTACCTCGATGACCTCATGGGGCTCGATCCTGCCCGTGCGGCGCGGCATCACGTACTTCTTGTTAACCGCGGCCAGCTCGTCGCTGATGACCTTCTTGATGTTGTCCTCGCTCGAGAGGATCTCCTCGAGTTCGGCGATCTCGCCCTCGAGCTTGGCAATGTCCTTGGTGCGGTTGAGGATGTATTCCTCGTTGATGTTGCGGAGCTTGAGCTCGGCGACAAACTCGGCCTGGGTCTCGTCGATGTCGAAGCCCTTCATAAGGTTGGGCACGACCTCGGCCTCGAGTTTGGTGCCGCGGATGATGGCGATGGCCTTGTCGATGTCGAGCAGAATTGCCTCGAGGCCGTGCAGAAGGTGCAGACGCTCGGACTTTTTGTCCAGGTCAAAGCTAATGCGGCGGCGCGTGGACTCAATACGCCACTTGGCCCATTCGTGCAAGATCTGGCGCACACCCATAACGCGGGGATAGCCGTCGACCAGTACGTTGAAGTTGCATGAGAACGAATCCTGCAGCGTGGTCGAGCGATAGAGCTTCGCCATGAGCTTGTCGGGGTCGACGCCGCGCTTAAGGTCGATGGCGATGCGCAAGCCCGAGAGGTCGGTCTCGTCGCGGATGTCAGCGATCTCTTTGACCTTGCCCTCCTTGGAGAGCTTGACGATGCGCTCGATGATGACATCGGTCTTGGTGGTGTAGGGAATCTCGTACACCTCGATGATGCGCTCTTCGGGAATCCAACGCCAGCGGGAGCGAATCTGGAAGCTGCCAAGGCCGGTCTCGATGATCTTCTCCATCTCCTCGCGGCGGTAGATGATCTCACCGCCGGTCGAGAAATCGGGCATGGGCATGTACTCGAGCAGGTCGCAGTCGGGGTCCTGCAAATAGTGCATCGTGGCGGTGCAGACCTCGTTGAGGTTGAAGCCGCAGATGTCGGATGCCATGGCGACGCCGATGCCCTTGTTGGCCGAGACGAGGATGTTGGGGAACGTGGTGGGCAGCAGGCGCGGCTCCTTCATGGCGCCGTCGTAGCTGTCAACAAAGTCGACCGGGTCCTTGTCGATGTCCTTGAAGATCTCGGCGCTGATGGGGGAGAGCTTGGCCTCGGTATAGCGCGAGGCGGCGTAGCTCAGGTCGCCCGAATAGTACTTGCCAAAGTTGCCCTTCGACTCCACGAAGGGGGCGAGCAACGCCTCGTTGCCGGTGGCCAGGCGCACCATCGTCTCGTAGATCGCGGCGTCGCCGTGCGGGTTGAGCTTCATGGTCTGGCCCACGATGTTGGCGCTCTTCTGGCGCTCGCCCTTGAGCAGACCCATCTTGTACATGGTGTAGAGCAGCTTGCGGTGCGAGGGCTTAAAGCCGTCAATCTCGGGGAACGCACGCGAGACGTTGACGCTCATAGCGTAGGGCATGTAGTTGACCTCGAGCGTCTGCGTGATCGGCTGATCGGTGACCTCGGAGTGCAGGCCGATGACGTTCTCGGCGTTGACCTGCTTTTTCTTGGGCTGGTTCTTCGTCTTCTTCTTTGCCACGATTTCCTCTTGAACTTCTTATGGGCCGTCGTTATCGATTTGCTGCTACTGCAGGTCCAGCTGGTCCAGGTATTCCTTGCCGTGCTCGGAGATGTGACGCTTGCGGCCCGCCTCGTCGTTGCCCAGCAACAGGTTGAACATGGTCTCCATCTTGGTGACGTCCTCGGGTTCTACCTTGATCAGGCGGCGCGTCTCGGGGTTCATGGTGGTGAGCCACATCATGTCCGGATCGTTCTCACCAAGACCCTTGGAGCGGTTGATCGAGCACTTCTGGTCGCCAATCTCCTTGAGGATGCCGTTCTTCTCGAGCTCGGTGTAGGCAAAGTAGGTCTTCTCTTTGCAGTTGATCTCGTAGAGCGGCGACTCGGCGATATACACGTAGCCCTCGTCGATAAGCGTGGGCACCAGGCGGTAGAGCATGGTGAGCACGAGCGTGCGGATGTGATAACCGTCGACGTCGGCGTCCGTACAGATGATGACCTTGTTCCAGTTGAGGTTGTCCAGGTCGAAGGCACCAAGGTTCTTGATGCGCTTGTCCTTGATCTCCACACCGCAGCCCAGCACGCGCATAAGGTCCATGATGATGTCGGACTTAAAGATGCGCGGGTAGTCCTCTTTCAGACAGTTGAGGATCTTGCCTCGGACGGGCATAACACCCTGGAACTCGGCATCGCGCGAGGTGCGGATGGCGCCTGCTGCCGAGTCGCCCTCTACGATGTAGATCTCGCGACGGCTCTTGTCCTTGGAGCGGCAGTCGATGAACTTCTGCACGCGGTTGGCCATGTCGGTCTTCTGCTGCAGATTGGTCTTGATGCTCTGGCGCGTCTTCTCGGCGTTCTCGCGCGAGCGCTTGTTGATGAGCACCTGCTCCACGATCTTGTTGGCAGCGTCTTTGTTCTCGATCAAGTAGGTCGAGAGGCGCTCCTTAAAGAAGGCGGTCATGGCCTGCTGGATAAAGCGGTTATTGATAGCCTTCTTGGTCTGGTTTTCGTAGGACGTCTGGGTGGAGAAGCAGTTGGTCACCAGTACCAGGCAGTCCTGGACGTCTTGCCACTTAATGCCGGTCTCGTTTTTGTTGTACTTGCCCTGTTGCTTAATATAGGCATCGATGGCGCTGGTCAGAGCGCTGCGCGCGGCCTTCTCGGGCGAGCCGCCGTTCTCGAGCCACGATGAGTTGTGGTAATACTCCTGCATCATGAAGGTGCGCGAGAAGCACATGCACGCGGTGATCTTTACGTTGTAGTCGGGCAGGTCCTCGCGATCGCGACCGCGGCGGTCGGCCTCGATAAAGAAGGGTTCGGTAAGGTAGTCGGTACCGACCTTCTCGAGCACGTAGTCCTCGATACCCTTGGGGTAGCAAAAATCCTCTTCGGAAAACTCGCCGTTGTCGTCCTCGATGCGCAGGCGGAAGGTCACGTTGGCGTTGACCACGGCCTGGCGGCGCATGGTCTCGCGATACCAGTCGTGGGGAATGCTGATCGAGGTAAAGACCTCAAGATCGGGGCGCCACTTGATGGTGGTGCCGGTGCGGTCCTCGTCGCTGGGCTCAATCTCGAGTGCCTTCTTTTTGGCGCCGACGACCTTGCCTTTCTTAAAGTGCAGAGAGTACTTGTTACCGTCGCGCCAAACGGTGACGTCCATGTACTCGGAAGCGTACTGGGTCGCGCACGAGCCCAGGCCGTTGGTGCCGAGCGAGAAGTCGTAGTCGCCGCCCTGGTTGTTGTTGTACTTGCCGCCGGCGTAGAGCTCGCAGAAGACGAGCTCCCAGTTAAAGCGCTTCTCGGAAGGGTTCCAGTCGAGCGGGCAGCCACGGCCGTTGTCCTCTACCTGAATGGAGCCATCGCGAAAGGCGGTAAGGGTGATGAGCTTGCCGTAGCCCTGGCGCGCCTCGTCAACGGCGTTGGACAGGATCTCGAAGGCGGCATGCGCGCAGCCGTCGAGCCCGTCAGAGCCAAAGATGACGGCGGGGCGCAGGCGTACGCGCTCCTCGTCCTTGAGCTGACGAATACTGTCGTTACCATAGTTTGCGGTGTTTTTTGCCATGCTCGCTCTCTCGATGCTCCTTTGCTGCGTTTAAGTCATATAGATAGTCAAGGTAGCATAGCCCGGCCCATAGGCGATTCCAACCAACACGAAATCCATCGAACAATCGTTCGGAGTCGGGCACCTTTGGCTTCTGCGGTCATTCCCTGCGCGGTGTGGTGCTCGTGTTAAAACCGTGGCTTATCGGCTGGTAGAATTGCCGCATCAAGACTGCATGTTGTTTGAGGGGGCGCAATGACCGAGAAAGAGAAGATGGAGCGCGGTGAGTGGCATGATGCCAACTTTGACGAGGAGCTCCTGGCGCAACGCGCGAAGGCGGAGGCGCTCTGCTATGACTTTAATATGGCAAAACCTGGAAGCGACGCACAGCTCGATGCTTTGAAGTCCTTGCTCGATACCGATCTTCCCGGGGGGCTGACGGTCCTTTCGCCTGCCTACTTTGACTACGGGAGCAAGACGACCTTTGGTGAGGGCTGTTTTGTAAACCATGGCTGCTACTTTATGGACGGCGGCTCTATCACCTTTGGTGGCAACGTGTTTATCGGGCCGTTTTGCGGCTTCTACACCGCTTCGCACCCCCTAAAGGCAAAGGACCGCAACTTGGGTCTCGAGAAGGCTCTGCCCATCGTTGTCGGCGATAACTGCTGGTTTGGCGCGAACGTGTCAGTGCTGCAGGGAGTTACCATCGGCAGCGGTTGCGTAATTGCCGCGGGCAGCGTCGTGACGGAAGACCTTCCAGACAACGTGGTGGCGGCAGGCGTCCCCGCAGTCGTCAAGAAGACCATCGAACAATAACGAAGCCCTTAAACGATAGTGCCCCACTGTCCTCGGTGGAATGCGGGGCGAGGAAGCCGAGCTCGACTCCGCTGGCGACATCTAATGCGCAATGGGCTGGCTCTGGGTATTCAGAACCAGCCCATTTTGGTGTTCGATGAGCCGGGTCGGCGTCTCTCGCAAAAGTAACTTGGAGCTAGCGAGGCTTATCCGAATTGACCTCATCGGCGGCGTCTTTTTCGAGCGCCGTGCGGCGGGCGCTGTAGGCGATGAGGCCCGCGCCTGCCGCGGCGAGTGCTGCAGCGGCTGCCGTAAGGGCAGCGTTGACATCGCCCGTGCCCGCAAGCGCGCCCGCTTTTCCGGAGCGCTTGTTATTGCCGTGGTCCTTGCCGCTGCCGGAGCTGCTTCCGCCGGAGCCGCCGCCCTCGTCAGTACCGCTGCCACTCGAGCCACCATCGCCGTCTACCGTCATTGGGGCGTCGTGAAGTCCTGTCGTATCCGCGCTGTCGCATACGCCGACCTGAACTTCTGAGCGTTCGCATGCCGCGTCGGGCACATGAAGCTCGTGCAGAACGGCACTCAGCGCCGAGTTTGCGCCCGGTCGGATCTCCTCGAGCGTTACGGGATCGAGCGCCACCAGATTACGCGCCTTCGCATACAACGTTACGCGTTTGCCCACTTCGTCGCTCCAGCTCTCGGGGATGGCGAAGCTCATGCGGAACTGTGCCGTGCAACCCGGTGCCAGCACGGCGTTGCCGTTGTCGGCTACCAGTGGGTGCGTTGCAAAACATGCGCCCAGCGTCTCGAGCGCGTACTTCACGTGTGCCATGTCGTTGGCCGAAGCGTCTTCGGCAAGCTCTGGATCGTAGATCGAAGCCATACGTGCGTTCGCTCCGAATCCAATGGATGCGCTGGAGAACGGCTGGCTGGAGCCCTCTCGGTACAGATCGATCGTGCCGGCAGTCAACAAAGTGTTGCCGTCGTTTCGCACCGTGACCATGAAGGATTCGCCTGCTGCTCCGGGCACCACCGCGCCCGAGGTAGCGACCGCGCCCGTCGGAGTGGCACACGCCACCAGAGGCACTTCGATGCCGTGCAGCTCTGCCTCGCTCTTCTCCGCGCTCACAATGTGCGTGGCGAGCGCGGAGAGCATGCCTCCCGACGTCAAAAATGTCGTTATCTGATCGACGGGATGGTCCAGCTCGCACATCACGAACGGCTCCGTGAACAGATCGCCTGCCAAGGTGCTGGCGAAGATGCGGAAGTGCTTGCCCATCACTGCTACCGGGTTGCCTTCTTCGTCGTAGGTTTGTCCCACCTTGCCGTCGGTGTTCTCTACATAGAGTACACACCTGCCGTTGTTGCTTACGCTAAACGATGCCGGGCCACAGCCTGCGGCACCCACGGGCTGCGTTGCAAATGCCGATGCGCCTCGCGTCCAAGTAATATGCTGCAGTTGTTCGTTGACGGTGGCCAAAAAGCCCGTGTGCTGCGGCCATGGCACCGCATGGGGCACCGTGGCGTCTGGTGGCATAACGCCCCAGCCCGCAATGGACTGGCCGATCACGGCGTACGATGCGCAGCCGCAACCGTCTGCGGTCTCGTACGCAACGGGCACCACCATTTTGCCGTTGATATTCTCGGGCTCGCTCAGCTCGATACTCGACGGTGCTTGCGGAAAGCGAAGAACTTGGCGGAACGTCAGGCTGTCGCCCAAATCATCCGACCACAGGGTAAAGCATTCCAGCGCAACCTCGGCCTCGCTGCCGAGCGCCTTCTCTGCGGTGGTTCCGCGGCGGTGGAGGTAGGCGCCCGACAGGCGTCCGTCGACCAGCGTCTTGCCTACCGTGATGCGCGGGCACTGCAGGCAATGGTAGCCATCCTCCTGAAGGCGGCCGCGCGAGATGCTGCGCCACGACGTGTGCGAGATCACGCGAACTCCGTCGTTGCTTATGCGCAGGCGCACAACGGACAGTATGCCGGCTGTGCTTGCCGTATCGAAAAGGGTGTTGTCGCCGGCGGGGCGCTCGCCCGAGACCAGCAGCACGTAGGCGTCCTGGTTTCCTCTTCCGTCCGTATATTCCACCACGTCGAAGTCGTAATCGAATATGCCGTCGCGCTCCACGTCGCCCTCGCCAAACCCAAGGGGAAAGTCCACGGGCGTGGGAGCGGACCACGTGCCGTTTGCCTTTGTGTGCACCACCAGGCGCGAGCGGCCATTGTCGCCGTAGCGCACCGAGGCGATACGGAACAGGCATTCTACGCCGGCAATCATCGTTAGCTTCATGTGGGCTTCGCTGAGCACGCCGGAAAACAGCACGTTGTCGCTCGAGGGTTTTATGCCGCCACGCTCGTCCTCCGACACGCTGGCAGAATTGGCGTTCGGGTCCGCAACGGCGTTCGTTGACTGACCGATGTAGGTGTACTCATACATCGGTGCGGCATTTTCGTCGTTCTCCATCAGCGCATGGACGAAATGTTCGACCTGTCCCGTGTCGTCGCTTTCTGCATCCGCCTCGAGCTCAATGCGCGTGACCGCTTGATCCCAATCGCGCACGACAGGCGCGACGTTTATCGCGGCGGCTGCAACCTCGGCGCGTGCGAGCAGCTCGGAATTGGTGACGATGGTGGCCGACGCGATAAACTGCGGCACACCACCTGCCTCGGTGTTGCCGGGCGTGCCGAAGCAGGCATCCAGCGTGTAAGGCGTATCTCCACCCAATGCCAGCTCAGAGCGTTGGGGCACATACCGGTCGTCATTGTTCACCGACATATTCCACGAATCGATGAGTGTGGGCCACGACCCCGACCAAGCCTTGGTGGTCCACTTGAACATTACGAACTGGAGTATCACATCGACATCGACGTCTGCACCCACGCGCAGCCGCGGAAGCTGGTGTCCATCTGCCTTCTCGTACCCAATGAACAGCGTGAGGGATGCGGCACCGCGCACGGCAGACGAAGCGACGCCTGCAACGCCGGCTCCAAAGGTGACGGCAAGTCCGATCTGGATGGTGAACGAGCCCGACGTGTTGGAATAGTCGAGCGAAATGTTCTTGAAAAACGCCGCGCCGCTGCCGTGCGTGTGGGCACCCACAGCGAGCGCCAGCTTCGCCAGCACCCAAGGGTTGACGTTTAGGAAAAATGGCACCGGTCCTAGGGTAAACTGCTCGGTCCAATTGAGGTCAGTTCTTACCTGGAAGAGGGCCTTAATATTGCCGTATGCAGGGTCGTTGTTGTTACCCCAGGTTTTGCCCACCCAATCGTAGGCGAGCGAGCCGTACAGCTGTGTGGCGATATCCATCGTGAACAGCGGCGTGCAATGGTGGCGAAGGAGCTTGGTGTTTCTTGGATCGGTGCCCGAACCGGCACTCATACTTTTGTACTGATTCCACTTCCCCTCCATCTCGTCGAGGTAGCGGTTTGCCTGCTTGGCGCCCGACTCACGCGGCGATTTCTTCCAGTATTCCGGATCAGGGTTGCCCGAATCGTTCATATAGCTGGCTGGTTTGTATCCTCCGCCAAACAGTACGTACCCGGCAAACGAGAAATCGAACAGAATGGGGAACGAGGGCATCCAGCACGTGAACTTATTACCACCGATGCCGGGAAACGATGCGGGGAAATCAAACGGAGTGATCTCTTGGTCCATAGTGGTGGGGACGATAGTGGTCGATCCGGATTCCGCCTTTGCCGCCGGCGCGGTAACAACGGCCATGGGGGAGGAGAGCGTGTAGGTTTTGTCCTGGTAGTCGAGGACAAAGCGCAGCTTGCATCCTTCTTCCAGAAGGCTCGACGCTGCATCGAGGAACTTGTCTTCGAGTGTGAACGTCGCCAGATTATCCGCGCTCGATGCGCTGGCCTTGATCTGACCAATCTGCGTGACGGTTTCGGTTGAGCTGCCCGCAGCGGGCATCACTTTATTGATATGCAATGTTGCCTGCCCGCCCTGCGGCAGATGAGCCTGCACGGTAAATGCGTGCGTATCGGGCTGCTCGTTTGCCGTGTCGTCCTTCGGCAATGCCATGAACGTGGCTTCAGCGTACTGGATGTCCCATTCGTCGAATGTGAGCTGGCGGAAGTACGGCTCGCCGTCGGAAAGCGGACGCGTGGGCGCGGTTATGGCGGTGCCGCCCTGGATACGCGCAAGGGGAATCTCGACATCGCGGTAGCCCGCCATGCTAATGGAGATGCCGCCGTTAAAGTCGTACGCGTCAAGGAGCGTTGCCTCGTCCACGTAGCCTTCCGAAAGCGGCGCGACCTCAAAGATGGCCGTGCCCTCGTCATCGGTCGTGGCGGTGAGCTGCTTGTCTGCGGCATAGCGCGATGCGAGCGTGACCTGGGCACCTGCGATGGGCGTATTCTTATTGGCGACGTCGACCACGACCACACCAAACATGGTGCGCGAGAGAACGAGCACCTTAAAGGGATCTTTTTCGTCGGCATAGGCTGCGGTGGGCGCGAACGGCAATATGAAGGCGTTTGCGCTTCCCGGCACGCGCGGCAACATAATGCTCGCCAGCGAGGACGCTCCGGCAACAAGTAACGAACGGCGATCAAGCATCTTTGGCTCCCATCCCGCAAACATCGGAGGAAATAATCCAATTTTGCGAGAAGGTGCCCCGTGGCGGTAGTGCCGTTCGATGGCCAAAATGTCCAATTTGAGCGCGCGAAAGCGCCAGGCCCCGGAGCGCGTTCGATGCGCTTGGCAGCCCGGTCGCTAACGCAACATATGCGCGACCAGTTCGGCGCGTGTGCCGATGCCAAGCTTTGCGTATACGCCGGATAGTCGGTTTTTGACGGTGCCCGGCGACACACCCATATGACGAGCGATTTCGGCATTGGTCCACCCGCGGCAGGCGAGCATGGCCATGGTGAACTCCGTGGTCGTTAGATCGTCGGCCACATCCTCGCCCGAATCGGGGTTGTGGATGCGCCGCCAGCCGTAGCTGAAGCGGTACGTGATCTCGATGATGCGCGCGAAGTCGTCAGGGTATTGCGTTTTTAGGCATGCCTCGATAAGCCCCTGCAAAAGGCCGTGGTGCTCGCCGATGAGCTCGATAAGGCCGTCGGGGCGCGCAATGTCCCAAGCGGCTCCGAAGTGCGTTTTTGCGGCGTCGATGTCCTTGAGGCTCATGCATGCCATGGAAGCTGCCAGGTGCAGGAACAGTTCCGAGATCGGATAACTTCCCTGTTTCATGATCAGGGCGTTTTCCGCCATGCCCAGACTGCGGCCATATTCGCCGCGCAGGTACAGGGCATGCGCCATCACGTAGCTGGCGAACAGGCGCAGGCCTTCGGGCAGATGCGCCGCAAGCGGATAAAACTCTTCGGCGGAATACGGGGAAGGCAAGTGCAGCAGGACGCTCGCGGCCGAGGCGAACAGGATATGCGTGGCGTGGACGGCGGGCGATTCCTCGTCAGTTGACGTATCGAGGATGCCCGCAAGGCAACGGCGGGCATCGGCGATACGGTTGAGCGACAGACTGGCATATCCGCAGATAAAGCATGCGGAATAGCGCAGTGCGGGGTCGGTGGCGTCAAGATGGGGGCGTGCTGTCTCGGCGGCGAGGGTGGCCTGTCCGCGAAAGTACAGCGCTTCTGCCGTGGCAATGGCGCGCGAATCGGGGTCGGAAATGCCTGCAACCGCAGCGTCAATCTGCCCCGGCACAAAGGCGGTACACATCAACGGCATGGGAACGCATGGGTAGCCATCGCAGTCCATCTTCCATCTCCCATCAGGTGGCAACATTAGCAGCAATTGTACTCCTGTTGCTCGGGACTGGAATTTGTGGGTATCGCCTACAATTATGCCGAACGTATAAAGGAAGAGTCTATTGGCGATGCTCCCAAGGTGGCTGTCGAAGCCTAGCTGACCTTGGAATATAGAAAAACTGCCACCCCTGCAAAAAGCTCTGACGCAGCGATGGGAAACGGACCTTGCTCTGCATATAATGAGGTCATATGACGGTGCGTTTGCATACATGCAACGCACTCCCATCGAACCGAAAAGGAGCTCTGCATGGATCCCAACAAGCGTCCCGACGACATGGTGCGAATCACCACTCCCGAACTTGCCCAGGCGTTCATCGAAGAGCAGATCGCTGCAATCCGCGAGCAGATCGGCGACAAGAAAGTCCTGCTGGCCCTTTCCGGCGGCGTTGACAGCTCCGTTGTCGCGGCACTGCTGATCAAGGCCATCGGCAAGCAGCTTATCTGCGTGCATGTGAATCACGGCCTGATGCGCAAGGGCGAGAGCGAGCAGGTCGTCGACGTCTTCAAGAACCAGATGGATGCGAACCTGGTCTATGTCGACGCTACTGATCGCTTCCTCGACAAGCTCGTCGACATCGACGAGCCCGAGGCCAAGCGCAAAATCATCGGCGCCGAGTTTATCCGCGTGTTCGAGGAGGAGGCCCGTAAGGTTGGCGACGAGGTCAGTTTCCTCGCCCAGGGCACCATCTATCCCGACATTCTTGAGTCCCAAGACGGCGTGAAGGCTCACCACAACGTGGGCGGTCTGCCCGAGGATCTGCAGTTTGAGCTCTGCGAGCCCGTCAAACTGCTGTACAAGGACGAGGTCCGCGTCGTGGGTCGCGAGCTCGGCCTGCCCGAGAATATGGTTGAGCGCCAGCCGTTCCCCGGTCCCGGCCTGGGCGTCCGCTGCCTTGGTGCCATCACCCGCGACCGTCTTGAGGCGCTGCGCGAAGCCGACGCCATCGTGCGCGAGGAGATCGACAAGGCCGGTCTGACCATCTGGCAGTATTTTGCCGTCGTGCCCGACTTCCGCGCAACCGGTGTGCGCGAGGGCAAGCGCGCCTACGATTGGCCCTGCATCATCCGCTGCATCAACACCGTCGATGTCATGACTGCCGAGGTTCCCGAGCTCGACTGGGCGCTACTCAAGCGTATTACCGCTCGCGTCACCGCCGAGGTTCCCGGCATCTGCCGCGTGTGCTACGACCTCACGCCGAAGCCCGTTGGCACCGTTGAGTGGGAGTAAGCTTCTACTCTTTTGGGCGAATTGCATTGACGGAGAGGGGTTCCGCGCAAACGTGTGCGGGACCCCTCTCGTTTTACTGATCGGTTAATGCTGCGGATCGTTTTGGAAGGCTTGCGAGCATAGTGGTCCCGTTCTCGGAACTTGCTTCGACCTCTACAGCGCCACCGTGAAGCGCTGCAATCTCCCAAACGAGCGCGAGTCCGAGTCCTGCGCCGCCGTATGCCCTGCTGCGGGATTTATCCAGGCGAAAGAACGGTTGGAAGATGCTCTCGCGGTACTGCTTGGGTATTCCCGGGCCCTGGTCCTCGACTCGCAGGAACACGCGGCTGTTGTTGTCGCAGATGGAGACGTTGACAGTCGAGCCGGGGCGGCTGTAACGGATGGCATTTTCGACCAGGTTAAACACCAGCCGATAGAGGAGCGTGTCGCTCCCGATTACTAAAGCGTCTCCAGCACAATTGAGGGCTATGCCCTTATTTTCGGCAAGTGGCGCAAGGTCGGTGAGGACCTCTTCGGACAAGGGACCAAGTTCAACATCGTCCTCGCAAGGAACGCTGCGCAGCTCACTCATCTCGAGCAATACCTTGGCCATTCGAGACATGCGCTCGGTTTGTTCTTGTAGCAGGCCGAGCAGCTCGGCTGTTTCGGGTTGCAAACCGGAGTGTTCGGAGATGAATAGTTCAATCTGTGCTTGCATAAGGGCGAGCGGGGTGCGCAGCTCGTGTGCGGCGTTGCCGGTAAACTGACGCTGTGCAGAGAACCCTTCGCCAAGACGGGCGATCATGTCGTTGAAAGAGGCGCTGCATCGTTGTAGCTCGGTGGGCACATCTTCATTGAGTCTGATTTCGCTTAGGTTGTCAGGTTGCACACGCTCAACCTGAGCTGCAAAAGCCCGTAGCGGTTTGAGTGCACGGCCGCTCACAAAGTATGCCAGCGCGCCGCCAAGGAGTGTGACTCCAGCCGTGATGTACCAGGCTGTCGTGCCAAAAGACTCCTGTGCGTCGTTTACGACGATCGTGACCTTGTCATCGAGGGCTGCTTTCGTTGGGTCGAACGCCTGGAGCGAATCTTCGCCGGTTGCGTTAAAGGCCGAGATGTCGCTGCCGATGGCATCCATGTAGCGCATGCCCGTATAGCCGACCAGGCAGTTCGTCAGCACGCATGCCGCACACGTGAGCAGTGCCGTCATAATCGTTATGCGCCATTGCAGCGAAAGCCCTTTCATTCGCCATCCTCCATAACGTAGCCCTCTCCAATCCGATTGCGAATCGGGTCGTATCCCAAAGCGCCGCGCAACTTTTTTCGGAGCGACGAGATGTGAACGCGGGTTGCGTTGCTAAAGCTGTTCACGGTGCTATCCCAAACGTGCTCTATAAGCTCCTCTTGGCTTACCGGTCGCCCCTGATTAAGCATCAGGTATTCCAAGATTCCCGTTTCCTTGCGTGTAAGAGATAGAGCCTCACTGTCCACGGAAGCGATGCGCGCCTTGGTGTCAAAGTTGAGCTTTCCGCAGGTTAATACTATGTCGCTTTGTGCGAAGCGCCTGAGGGTAAGGCTGCGGATCCTTGCCGCAAGTTCGTCCAGATGAAACGGCTTGGTAAGGTAATCGTTGGCGCCGGCATCGAGTCCGGCAACTTTATCGGATACTTCGCCACGTGCGGACAGAATCAGTACCTTGGTCTCGCAGTCGGTTTTCCTAAGTTCCCTGAGCACGGTCATGCCGTTGATACGGGGGAGATTGAGGTCGAGCACCACGAGGTCAAAGACTTCGACGCCCAGCAGGTCGAGCGCCTCCTGTCCATCGTGACAGCAGTCGACGCTGTACGCCAAGTTTCGCAAGCTGCGCGCGATTGCATCGCACAGTGCTCGCTCGTCTTCGACGATCAAAATACGCATAACAGTCTCCTTGCACATTCCATATCGCGCTTAACACGGATTTTATAGCCGATATGGTCCAATGGTCGCGTAACGAAAGGAGTGGTCGTGTTGTTCAAAGCGGTAAAACCCGTGGTACAGGTCGCTTTGTTGATCGTCGGAATTACCATGGTGTGCTTTGGTGTTATGCGTGGCGAGGCGGATGCCGTGCTGGCCAAAGCGATTAGGCTGTGCTTGGAGTGTATCGGAATTGGATAAAAGAGAAAACACTGCGTCGCATGTTTTGGCCCGATTTCGCGGATTCATTCAGGCGGCGGCGACGCTGGTCACCAATATTCACCTGCCAAACTTTGCCAAAGGCGGCATCTATCAGGGCGCGGGAAAAACAGTCTGCGTACCTGGGCTTAATTGCTATTCGTGCCCCGCGGCATCAGGTGCGTGTCCCATTGGGTCGTTCCAGTCGGTGGTAGGTTCATCCAAGTTCAACTTCTCCTACTACGTCACCGGTACGCTCATTTTGCTTGGCGTGCTGCTGGGACGCTTTGTATGCGGGTTTTTGTGCCCGTTTGGCTGGCTGCAGGAACTTCTACACAAGATTCCCGGCAAAAAGCTATCAACGAAAAAGCTCAAGCCGCTCACGTACATCAAGTATGCCGTGCTGCTGTTTGCCGTGGTGCTGCTGCCCGTCTTGGTGGTCAACGATGTGGGCATGGGCGACCCGTTCTTTTGCAAGTACATCTGCCCACAGGGCGTGCTCGAGGGTGCGATTCCGCTGTCCATCATGAATACGGGAATCCGCTCCGCGCTGGGAAAGCTCTTTACCTGGAAGCTCGCGATTCTCATTGCGGTTGCGGTGCTGAGCGTGTTGTTCTACCGCCCCTTCTGCAAATGGATCTGCCCCCTCGGTGCGTTTTATGCGCTCATGAACAAGGTATCCCTACTGGGGATTCAGGTTGACGCGTGCAAATGCGTCTCGTGTGGCAAGTGTTCAAGGGTTTGTCAGATGGACGTTGATGTGATCCGCGCGCCCAATCATGCCGAATGTATCCGGTGCGGAAAGTGCATCGGGGCCTGTCCCGTCGATGCCATCAGCTATCGCTATGGCCTGGATGTGTCGGCGGAAAAACTTCCCTTGACCGCCGATAAAAAGTAAACAAGCTTCGACAAAACGGAGGAATGACTATGAAGCTTTCTAAGATTGCGGCCCTGTTTATGGTGCCGGTATTGGCCTTGTGCCTTGTGGCATGTTCGGCGCCCGGTGGCAATGTGAGCGAATCTGCGAGCTCCGATCCTAAGATCGCAGAACTCACTGCGCAGAAGCCGGCCAATGCCGACGAGGCCGCCGAGCTGTATGCGAAGCTCATGCAGAAGGAGAACGAGATCTTTTCGAGTGATAACGCGCTGTGGGAAAAGGTATTCAATGCGGCAAATAAAGACTCGGCAATGATTGAGGACGGCAGCAATTACGGCGATTTCCTGCTCAAGACCATCGACGGCGCCAAGGATGAGTTCACGGCGGATGAGCTTAAGACACTCAAGGCCGGTGCACAGCAGATCAAGGAGATCGAGGATAAGCTCATGGCGCTGGAGAAGGAGTTCCCCGGATGTGGCAGCACGCCCGGCGAGGGAGAGAGCGTCGATGCCTCGACCGCGGGCATGACCAACGGCGAGAGCGGGGAGACGAAGTTCCCCAGCTTTAAGGGCAAGGACTTGGACGGCAACGATGTAAACAGCGACGAGCTGTTCTCCAAGAACAAGGTCACCGTCATGAACTTCTGGTTTACCACCTGCAAGCCGTGCGTGGGAGAGCTGGGCGATCTGGAGAAGCTCAACAAGGAGCTTGCCGAGAAGGGCGGCCAGGTCGTGGGCGTTAATTCCTTTACGCTCGATGGCAACAAAGACGAGGTGGCCGATGCCAAGGACGTGCTTTCCAAGAAGGGCGTAACGTATAAGAACATCTGGTTTAAGTCGGACAGCGAGGCCGGAAAGTTCACCTCCAACCTGTACTCGTTCCCGACCACCTACGTGATCGACCAGAACGGTAACATTGTGGGAGAGCCGATCATGGGCGGCATCAACTCCGCTGAGCAGCGCGAGGCGCTCAACAAACTGATCGATCAGGCACTCGCGAAGAGCGAACAGTAAGTCCGTGGGACAGACAACTGAAGGGGAGTCGCTGGAAACAGCGACTCTTTTTTCTGCTTCGGGGTAGCATCATGGGTATACGTCGAAAGGGCACGCAGCTTTTCGTGCATTGCCTGAGCGGTGCGCGAAGCAACCAAGCTGTGAGTTTTCTTAAGCGTTCTGGGTATGGCAGTGTCAAGAATATCGGCGGCATAAGCGGCTACACGGGAAAGGTGGTGCGTTAGCTATGAAGGTGGTTATCGTTGGAGGCGTCGCGGGCGGCGCATCGGCGGCGGCACGTTTGCGCAGACTCGACGAGCAGGCCCAAATTGTCATCTTTGAGCGCACGGGTTTTGTATCGTATGCCAACTGTGGGCTTCCGTACTACATTGGCGGCGTGATAGAAGAAGAGAGCGCATTGACGCTGCAGTCTCCCAAGGGCTTTTGGGATCGCTTTCGCATTGCGGTCAAGACGAGTCACGAGGTGTTTGCCATCCATCCCGATTCGCATACGGTCGAGGTTCGCAATATGCTGACGGGCGAGGAATTTGTCGAGACGTATGACAAGCTCATCCTGTCGCCGGGTGCAAAGCCGATTCGCCCTGCGTTGCCGGGCATCGACTCGGATAAAATCTTTAGCCTACGCACCGTTGAGGACACGCTGCGTATTCACAGCTATGTTCGAGAGCGGCGACCGAGCAGTGCCGTCGTGATCGGCGGCGGCTTCATTGGCGTCGAGACGGCGGAGAATCTGTGCGAGCTGGGGCTCAAGGTGACCCTTCTGCAGCGTCCCGTCCAGCTTATGAACAACCTGGATTGCGACATGGCGACCCTTTTGCATACCGAGGTGCGTGAGCACGGTATTGATCTGCGCCTCAAGGCCGATGTGACAGGTTTTGAGGAAGTTGATGGCCGCGTTGTCACCCATGTTGCGGGCGATGACCCTATCGGAGCCGATATGGTGCTGCTTGCCATTGGCGTGGCACCTGAGAGCCATCTAGCGCAAGAGGCGGGGCTCGAACTGGGCATCAAGGGGACTATTGTGGTCAACGACCGCATGGAGACCTCTGCTGCCGACGTGTATGCCGTGGGCGATGCCGTGCAGGTCACGCATCAGGTGACCGGCGAGGACGCGGTCATTTCGCTCGCCGGCCCCGCCAACAAGCAGGGGCGTGTCGTCGCCGATGTCATAGCCGGCATGGACAGCTGCTACCGCGGATCGTTGGGCTCATCGGTTATCAAGGTATTCGACTTGACGGCGGCAAGCACGGGACTATCCGAAAAGGCAGCACGCGCGGCGGGAATTGACTGCGACAGCGTGGTCCTGTCGCCCGGTTCGCATGCGGGTTATTATCCGGGTGCAACGCCCATGACCATGAAGGTTGTCTTCGAGAAGCAGGGATTGCGCCTGCTGGGTGCGCAAATCGTGGGCATCGATGGTGTAGACAAGCGTATCGACGTTCTGGCGACTGCCATCCAGGCAGGCATGCGCGGCGATAGGCTTAAGGATTTGGACCTAGCATACGCGCCGCCGTATTCATCGGCAAAGGATCCCGTCAATATGGCGGGCTTTATGATCGAGAACCTCAATCGCGGCATACTGGCGCAGTGGCATTGGGAGGATGAGCCCAACTTGCCACGCGATGGCAGCGTGCAACTGCTCGATGTTCGTACGGAAGGGGAGTATGAGCGCGGGCATATCGATGGTTTCGTAAACATTCCCGTCGATGATCTGCGCAATCGCCTGGGCGAGCTCGACCGGGCCAAGCCGGTCTACGTGATTTGCCAGAGCGGCATTCGCAGCTACATTGCTTGCCGCATTTTGGCGCAGCATGGCTTTGAGTGTTTTAACTTCTCGGGCGGCTATCGCTTCTTTGCAGCCGTGACTGAGGCTCGCCGCGGCAGCGCTAACGTTATGCCGTGCGGGCTCGAAAAGTAGCGCGCATTGGAATGTGACAAAGTGACAGCCTCTTTGTCGCATCGGGGATGTTATATGCGGGATGG
Source organism: uncultured Collinsella sp. (assembly GCA_937925265.1). Classification (GTDB taxonomy): domain Bacteria; phylum Actinomycetota; class Coriobacteriia; order Coriobacteriales; family Coriobacteriaceae; genus Collinsella. Next base: position 20,180 of record CALEXE010000096.1, read on the forward strand.
TGCGCCACGCGGCGTGCCATCCCGTTCGTTTTTTGGCGCGGTTCGTTACATTCCTCACTGGTACCGGCCAAAAATGAGGATAGAGTAGGACAAACGCGTCGAATGCGAACGGCGGGGGAGCGGGCGAGCGCGCCCGCGCGAGAGAGGTTGCCGTCCATGCTGGATCTCAGAGATATTTGCAAAAGGTACGTTACGCAGTCGTTTACGCAGGTAGCGCTCGACAGCGTAAGCCTGTCTTTTCGCGATAACGAGTTTGTAGCCATCCTGGGTCCCTCGGGTTCGGGTAAAACTACGATGCTCAACGTCATTGGTGGACTCGACCATTTCGATTCTGGCGATCTGCTGATCGATGGCATCTCGACCAAGGACTTCAGCGACCGCGATTGGGACGCCTATCGTAACAATCGCATCGGCTTTGTGTTCCAGAGCTATAACCTCATTCCGCATCAGACCATTTTGGAAAACGTGGAGCTGGCGCTTACGCTCGCGGGCGTGGGGCGTGCCGAGCGCCGCCAGCGTGCGCGCAAGGCGCTCGAGGCAGTTGGCCTGGGCGAGCACGTTGACAAGCGCCCGAGCCAGCTTTCGGGCGGGCAGATGCAGCGCGTCGCCATCGCCCGCGCCTTAATCAACGATCCCGAGATTGTGCTGGCTGACGAGCCGACCGGCGCCTTGGACTCAACGACATCCGTACAGGTCATGGATTTGCTCAAGGATGTTGCGCGCGATCGTTTGGTCATCATGGTCACGCACAATCCCGAGTTGGCATACAGGTACGCCACGCGCATCGTCACCCTGGCGGACGGCAAGATCACCGACGATTCAGATCCCTTTGATGCTGCCGAGGCCGCGCGTCGCGAGGCCAAGCCCACGCGCAAAACCTCGATGAGCTTTGTGACGGCGCTGGGGCTTTCTGCCCGAAACCTCATGACCAAGAAGGGCCGTACGGCCATGACTGCCTTTGCAGGTTCGATTGGCATTATTGGCATCGCAGCGATTCTGGCGCTGTCCAACGGCGTAAACGGCTACATCAAAAAGGTCGAGGAGGACACGCTCTCGAGCTACCCGCTTACGATTTCCAAACAAGATTATGACCTGTCATCCATGATGGGCGGGCATGGGGCTACCGATGAGGAGGCGTCCAAGGGCGAGGGCTCGTCCGATGACGCTACCGGTGGCAAAGCTAAGGGAACCGACAAGATCCCTGTGGTCACGGCCGTAAAGGATATGTTCGCAAGCGTTAAATCTAACGATATGACGAGCTTTAAGACATGGCTTGACGACGGTGGCGACGGTATCGACAAAGAGGTCAACGCTATCCAGTACGGCTATGGCGTGACGCCGGTTGTCTATCGTGCGGGCAAGGGCGACGAGAAGCCCGTCCGGCTTGTCCCCAACGCTATGACCGAGGCCATGAGCGGAGGCGCGAGCTCGGCGGCGACGGTGAGCATGGAATCCATGGGGACCTCGGTCTTTAACGAGATGATTGACGACCAGAGCCTGCTCGATAGCCAGTACGATGTCGTTGCCGGCCATTGGCCTACGTCCGCCAACGAGGCCGTGATGGTGCTTTCGAGCCGCGGAACAGTGGGCGACTACACGCTCTACAGTATCGGCGCGCTGGATATCGATGAGCTCAACGACCTGGTTAACAGTGCCATGACGGCCGACGGCAAGGTCAAGACGCCCAAGACCGGCAGCGACTTTACCTACGACGATGCACTGTCCACGACGTTTAAGGTGTTGTCGCCGGCCGATGCCTATCGCAAAAACGAAGAGACCGGCATGTGGACTGACATGTCTGGCGACGCCGACTTTATGAAAGCCAAGGTTGCCGACGGTATTGACGTGCGCATTGTGGGCGTGGTGCGACCCAACGAGACGGCAAACGCGAGCGCATTGTCCCCGGGCATTGTCTATACGCATGCGCTGACTCGCCAGCTTATGGAGCGCGCCGCCAATTCGCAGATCGTAAAAGAGCAACTTGCCCATCCCGAGACGGATGTCTTTACGGGCAAGTCTTTCGATGAACTGCAGGGCGAGGCCAAGCAAGGCGTGGATCTGGGCAGCATGTTCAGCGTGGACGAGGCGGCGCTCAAGGGCGCGTTCTCGTTCGATACGTCTGCGCTCTCGGGCACTGCCGGCGGTATGGACCTGTCGGGTCTTGACTTGTCCGGGCTGGACATTGACCTTTCGGGCGTAGGTAAGGATATCGACTTCAGCGACATTATGGCAAAAGCACCGACCCCAGATTTCTCGGGCATCTTTGACGGTCTGGAACTCACACCCGAGCAAATGCAGCAGGTGGGAATGCTCGCCAACCAGCTGTTTACGGGCTTTTTGCAGTCTGATCAGTTTAGGGCGCTGACACCCGATAATCTTAAGGACGCGTCAAAGCTCGCTGCCGCATTCTCGACGTATCTTGAGAGTGATGCCACGGCGCAGCAATACCTGGCTCAGCTCAAGGCACTCGGTGGCGATGCCCTGGCCGAGCGTCTGCAGCAGGCGATGACCGACTATGTGCAAAAGCAGCTGGCTCCGTATCTGCAGCAGGCTATGGATCAGGTGATGAGGACGATTAGCGAGCAGATCGCGACGACGGTATCGGCTCAGCTCAAGGCGGGCGCGGCAGGGCTTATGGACCAGATGGCGACGCAGATGTCTTCGAGTTTTGCTAACCTGGCGAGCGCCATGCGCGTGGATGCGAGCGCCTTTGCGCGTGCCATCCATTTCAACATGGACGCCGAGGACCTGAGTTCGCTCATGATGAGCTATGCCAAGGCGTCAAAGCTCACCTACGATAACAATCTGACCACGCTGGGCTATGCGGATGAGACAGACCCCATCTCGGTCAAGATTTTCCCGCGCGACTTTGAGGCCAAGGAGCGCGTGCTCGATCACATCGATGCGTACAACAAGCAGGTCAAAGCCGCTGGTCACGATGAGCAGGCAATCTCGTATACCGACTACATGGGCATCATCATGGGCTCGGTGACCGACATCGTGAACACCATCAGCTTGGTGCTCATCTCATTCGTGAGTATCAGTTTGGTGGTGAGCTCCATCATGATCGGCATCATCACCTACATCAGCGTGCTGGAGCGCAAAAAGGAGATTGGCATCCTGCGCGCGATCGGCGCGTCAAAGCGCAACGTGGCAAACGTATTTAATGCCGAGACCTTTATCGAAGGCCTCATTGCCGGCGTCTTTGCCATTGTCGTCGTGGTGGCCGTGAGCTTTCCGGTTAATGCCTGGGCGCTTGCGGCCAAGCAGGTGCCCAACCTGATGAGCCTGCCCGTTCAAGACGCGCTGATGCTCATTGTAATTTCGGTGCTGCTGACGGTCGTTGCCGGCCTGCTGCCGGCTCGCAGCGCATCCAAGAAAGACCCTGTGGAAGCCCTACGCTCCGAATAATGTGACAAAGGGACAGTCCCTTTGTCACATTGGGGGCCCAATTACCGTTCGGCACGTTAAGGGTCCCCGCTCCCCGCTTAACACTTGACGAAGAATCTCCATCTTTATATACCTATCGGTAGGCATATAGGTTGCATTGCCGATAGAAACGGAGTAACCATGACTCTCATCGCACCAGCCGAAAAGGACCGCCCCCGTGAGAGCGGCGCATTTGCTTGGATTGTCGTTATTGCGCTCGGTTTAATGTCTGCGGGAACAACCGGCACCTACAGCATCATTGCCGGCTCATTCATCGCTCCTGTATGTGAAGACCTGGGCTTTGACTACACTTCTTTCTCTTTCTATTTCACCGCGATTCTTCTTGGCCTTGCGCTTGGGCTTCCGCTTTTGAGTCGTTTCATTCCAATAGTAATCGGCAAACCATGGCATATTTGCGTTGAACTCGTCCTTATTGCCGCCGGCGCCGCAATGGCGTTCTACACCGAGGTCTGGATGTTCATCGTCTCCGCCGCAGTGATCGGCATCTGCTTTTCGTTCACAACGGGTGTCTGCATGTCCGATGTCATTGACCAATGGTTCAGTAAATCGTCTGGTCTTGCCATCGGCCTTGCGTGGGGCGTTAATTCTCTCTGCACGCTGCTATTGAGTCCTGTCATTACACTGGTCATCGAGCAGCAAGGCTGGCGTACGGGTTACATCGTACTTGCGGCCGTTTCTGCAGCCATGATATTGCCCACAAGCGCATTTATCATTCGCCTTAAGCCTTCTGATCGCAATATGCTTCCGTACGGAGAGACTACCTCCGAAACCCATGAGAGCTACAGCGCCGATGAAAAGGAAGATGTCTCTTCGGGCATGGCGCTCCGCGATGCCGCGAAAACGCCATCTTTTATTCTCTGTGCCCTTCTGCTCTGCGTGGCGCAACTCACCTGCTGCATGAACCAGCTGTTCCCGACCTATGCAAGCGAGGTCGGCTTCAATCCCATCGTGGGAAGCCTAATGGTTTCGGCGGCTTCGCTCTCCGATATTTTCCTAAATCCCTTCGTAGGCAAAACATGCGACAAGCTCGGTGCTATTAAAGCAACGGTCGCATGGACGGGAGTCAGCATTCTTTCATTCCTACTTCTCATCTTTGGCGGAAGCAACGAGACCGTTTCCATCATCGCGGCCGGCGTAAACGACGTCATGTTCGCCATCGTTGGAACTGCAATGCCGATGATTCTCCTCTCGCTCTTCGGATCACGCGATTTTGGAAGGATCTATTCGATTATTTGCTCAGCGGGCTATGTTGTCGGAGCTTTCGGAATGCCAGTCATGATGAAGGTTTACGGTATGGCAGGGTCTTTCCAAGGAGTATTCGTCTTCTGTATCATCTGCAACCTTCTGATTGCGACATTTGCTTTAGTTTCCGGTCTCCTCAATAAGACTACCGCGAAATAACCTGACCAACGAACTGCCCTTCAGCCCTGTCATTTGTCTCCGCAAGTTAAAACGAAATTGGGGCCGATTCCAACATAGCTGGAATCGGCCCCAATTTCTATTCAACAACTTTTGCAATCATCGCGAACACGGGTTTCGAACCATTCCGCGACCCCGCAAGTCGTCGCATCGCGCTTGCCAAGGTGCCTCTGTTATTACGCGCCTATTTAAACATGAGTTCGACGATCCCTGCCCAAACAGCCTTTTCATCGATGTCTTCATCTTGGGCAACGGTATTGCTCGCTCCCTCAAGTACGGTGTAAAGAATCTGCACGTACAGCATGACGTCTGTTTCATCGGAAAACGCGCCAATTTCTAGGCCATGGAGAAGGATGTCTTTAAGCGCGTCCATAGTTCGGTTGATCGCCGTTGCCTGACGTTCCTGAACTGCAGGGATTCGATTTGCCTGAATACTGACCTCGGCCAGCACGCGACGGCGCTTTTCATCACTACGATAGCCACCTATAACCGAATTGCCGAGCTCGATAAGCGCCGCCTTGAATCCGTCCCTATCGACTATTAGCGAGTAGTCGCGCTGATAGTCGATAGTCGGAAACATACTATCTAAGAGCGTGGTGAAAATATCCTCTTTAGAGGGAAAGTAGTAGTACACCGATGGCTTGGATATACCGACACGGTCGCAGATTTTTCCAATGGACGCCTTGTCGTAACCGACTTCTGCCACAAGATCATACATTGCGTCCAATATTTTTCCCTTTGTGCTCACGCTTCACTTCTCCATTGCAAATCACTTCCGCATTGCCAACATTATTAAGAATGGCAACGGAACATCAATTCGTGTCCAAACACGACCACTATAAACGGTGAACGGTAGGTATCGACAGGCGAATGGCAATTATACAAAAACACCTACCGAACGGTAGGTATAGTAGTACTATAGCTGGTGTAACCCCGCTATTGTCGCGGCCGGACAGCATTGCGGGAAACCCGACGGAAGGACCAACCATGTACGAGAACTATCGTATGCCGGGCGAGTTTGAGAAGCGCTCCAACGTCTATGTGACATGGCTTCCCGATTACATTCGCGCAGAGGGCTTCGATAATCGCCAGCCCTGCGTTGACGTAATTAAAGCTTTGCTTGAGTATGGCGACGTTACGGTCAACCTCAACTGTGGCACCCCCGGCTCCTACGAGGAAGCCTGCTCGCGCCTTAAAGAAGAAGGGGTGGATCTCGACCGTATCCAGATTACGCAGTTCGAAGACTCCAACTTCTACGTTCGCGACAACGGCCCCAGCATCATGGTCGACGACGAAGGCCATTCCTATATGGTCAACCCCGCTTGGACCTATTATGGCGTGTGGGACAAGAACTCCCCAGAGTGCCAGTCCGCACGCAGGGCAGCTGTTCACATGGCGGTTGCGCTCGGGTGCTTCGATATCGTCAATTCCGAAATGGTTTCGGAGGGCGGCGACCGCGAGTTTGACGGTCACGGCACCCTGATCGCCATCGAGGACACGGAATGCCGCAAGCGCAATCCCGAGTTCTCAAAAGAGGAAGTGGAGGCCGAGTACAAGCGCATCTACAACCTCAACAAGGTTATCTGGCTGCCGCAGCCTATGCTTGAGGACGACGACTATCGACTGGGCATCCTCGACGAGAAGGAAGATGGAACTCCTGTCTTCGGCATGAGCTTCGCCGCCCACATCGATGAGATGTGCCGCTTTATCACCCCGAACAAGATTCTTCTTGCCGAGGTATCCGATGAGGAGGCCGCCTCGAGCAAGGCGGGCGCGGAATCGCGTCGTCGCATCGACGCCGCCTACGAGATTCTACGCGCCGAGACGGACTGGGAGGGCAAGCCCTTCGAAATCGTCCGCATGCCCACTGCCGAGCCGATCGAGGTTGTCATCGCCCCCGGCGACGAGGACTACGAGCTGTATAAGGGCTTCATCGACGAAATGGGCGGCAAGTTCATGGATGGCACCCCTTGGCCCGAAGGCCCCGTTCACTTTTATGCCGCAGCAAGCTACTGCAACTTCCTCATCTGCAACGGCGTCGTTCTTGGCCAGCGTTATTACCACGAAGGCATGAGCGAAGTCGTGAAGGAGAAGGACGAGCAGGCCAAGGCGGTTCTTGAGAGCTGCTTCCCCGATCGCAAGGTCATCATGATCGACTCTCTCGCGCTTAACCTGTCCGGCGGCGGCGTGCACTGCTGGACCAAGGACGTGGCCGCCAGCTGCTAGCAAGTTCTTAAACTTGCGCTGCCTGATCCAAGCGCCACATTTACAGTCCCCGAGGGATATCCGTGTTTCCCTCGGGGGCGCATTCGACACTTACCCATCAAACAATTGAAAGGAAATAGGCATGAACAACAGCCTTCGCGGTCGCGACTACCTCAACATCCACGATCTTTCCTCTGAGGATTTCCGTTACCTCATCGATCTTGCCTGGAACCTCAAGGCCCAGAAAAAGTCCGGTGTCGACCAGCGCTACTTCCCCGGCAAGAACGTTCTCGCCAACTTTGAGTGGGGCTCGACCCGCACTCGTTGCGCCTTTGAGACCTCTTGCAACGACCTGGGCATGGGCTTCACCTATCTGACCAACTCCCACATGGGCGATTGCGAGACCATCGAGGATGCCATGCGCGTCTTCAACGGCATGTATGATCTCATTGTCTATCGTGCACAAAAGGATGAGCAGTTCCTCTATGATGTCGCCGACTTGGTCGATATTCCAGTCATCAATGCCCTCACCCTCGGCGATCACCCGACCCAGATGCTCGCTGACGCTCTCACGATGGAGGAGCAGTGGGGTGGTCTGCGCACGAGCCGTGGCAAGAAGATGGCCTTCGTTGGCAACTGCGCCGGCGCCCCCGTGTGGTATGGCCGTCTGTGCGCGATGCTCGACATGGACTTCCTCGCCATCGGCCCCGACGACCTCCGTCACCAGATGTGCAAGGAAATGATCGAGGAGGTTGAGGCCTGCTACGCCAAGTACGCGCCTAACAGGACCTTCACCATCACCTCTGACCTTGATGCTCTGGACGGTGTCGACGTAATCGTTACCGAGGAGTGGCGCTACATCAACCCCGAGTGCGGCGACGAGGTTCTGGACCCCGACGACTACAACTCTTGGCTTGGCGACGCCGAGTCCCTGTACCCCTATCGCGTCACCAGTGAGCTGTGCAAGCGCACCAACAACCCCGACATCTTCTGCATGCACGAGCTCCCCTCTGTTCACAACGCAAATCACCGCGTTGGCAAGATGTTGCTCGACCAGTGCAAGAACGACCTGCATCGTGAAATCATCACCGAGGGCTTTGAGATTGCGGACGAGTGCTTTGAGGCCAACGCGTCGGTCATCTTCCGTGAGGCAGAGAACCGTCAGCACACCATTAAGGCCGTTATGTGCGCCCTTCTGGGTCTCTAGGAGCTGTATCAATGGAAAATGCAAAGTTAAAGAGCAGCAAGGTTTACGCATGGGTTCTCGTGATCGCGCTCGGCCTCATGTCTGCCGGTACGACCGGATCCTATAGCGTAATCGCTGGCTCCTTCGTCGCGCCCGTGTGCGAGGAGTTCGGATTTGACTACTCCATCTTCTCGTATTACTTCACTGCAACGCTCATTGGTCTTGCAGCGGCTCTTCCGTTTGTCGGAAAACTCATCCCCAAGGTTGTTGGCAAGTTTTGGCTCCCCGTCGTCGAGCTTATTCTGCTCGCCGCTGGCGCAGGCATGGCCTTCTACACCGAAGTCTGGATGTTCATCGCAGCTGGTGCTTTGATTGGCGTTTGCTTCGCCTTCACTACCGGCGTCGCCATGTCCGATGTTATTGACCAGTGGTTCAAAAAATCTGGCGGCCTGGCAATTGGTCTCGCTTGGGCAGTGAACTCGATTTACATGCTCATCATGAGTCCCGTCATCACCTCTGTCATTGAGGCTGCTGGCTGGAGGACTGGTTATCTGGTGCTCGCTGGCGTCTCCGCCGTGCTCATTCTTCCCGCTTCCATCCTGATTATCCGCTATAAGCCCCAGGACAAGGGCATGCTGCCCTATGGCTATGTCGAAGGCGAGACGGTCGCCGAGACCGAGGAGACGACCGAGGATAGTGCACGTGGCGTTAGCTACGCACGCGCTATTAAGTCGCCTGCATTCTTTTTCTGCATCGGCTTCCTCTGCCTCGTTCAGCTTACTTGCTGCATGAACCAGCTGTTCCCCACCTATGCCGCCGAGGTCGGCTTTAGCCCCATGGTGGGTGGCTTCATGGTTTCCGCCGCATCGCTGTTCGACCTGTTCCTCAACCCGATCGTCGGTACCACTTGCGATAAGTTTGGCAGCACCAAGGCCATTCTGAGCTGGCTCGCCGTCTCGATTCTCTCCTTTGTCATGCTCATGATGAGCAGCGGCAACTCGACGCTCAGCATTCTTGCTGCCGGTGTTAACGACGTCATGTACGTCATCGCCGGCACCGCTCTGACCGTTTTGGTGATGGACGTCTTTGGCTCCCGTGACTTTGGTCGCATCTTCGCGCTCATCTGCTCCGTGGGCTATATCGTCGGCGCCTTTGGCATGCCCGTCATGATGAAGGTATACGAGCTTGTCGGCTCCTTCCAGGGCGTTTTCATCTTCTGTATTGCATGCAACGTCATCATCGGTCTGTTCTTGCTGCTGGCAAAGAAGACTGGTAAGAGCCTCTCTTGGGACGAATAGTTCGATTCGTCTTAGTCATACGCTGTAGGAGTTAATCTGCAGCAGCTTTAGGGCATCGGCTAACGCCGGTGCCCTTTTTTATGGAATGTGACAAAGGGACAGTCCCTTTGTCGCATTGGGCGCCTAGCTCGTTTTGCCCACCAACGTGATACGGATGCTTGGATGGGTGTACTCATCAAACTCGTCCTCGGACTCCGTGTCAAACGAATAGTACGTTTTGATGGGGTTGTCACTCGTCCTGATGGAGATTCTCTCGAAGAGCGAACCGTTCAAAAAAGCCTGTCTAAACTCTTCGGGGAGCTTTTGCGGTGCTAGGAGCTCGGGACTCACGGTCTTGACGTCTACGGTTTGGACGACAGAGGAAAGTTCGTACAAGTCGAGCTCGATGCGGGCGAGGTTGTCCTCAAGGCTCGCGCTGGGGTCGACCTCTGCCGCGTAGCTCACTTCCTTGAGCGTCCCCTTGTTGTCAAAGTCCAGGTAGGTATAGGCCTTCTGGGTATCGGAGTCGCCTTCGTGCAGATAGCCGCGGACATGATAGCCGTAATCTTGATATCGCTCGTAGGGGTCATCGGCGGACACGTACTCGCATGCGGGCTCTAATGCCTTGCGAGCGATGGCGATCTGCTCGGCCGCGGCCGCTGCGTTCTGTTGCATCTCGATGTTTCCCTGCGCCAGCTGCGGGATATAGGCGCCACACACGATCGCGAGGGGCAGCGCCACAAGCGCGACGATCCACTTTTTTGCACGGGGGACGGGCGCGCCACAGGCCTCTGCCATTGCCTTTGCGTTGGCAAAGCTTTCGGCAAGCACGTCTGCCGCGGTGGCGACGGCGCCTACGGCAGCGGCGACTTCTGCCGCACCGCCCAGGTTGCGTGCGGTTTCATTGTCGCTGTTCTTGAGCAGACGCGCGGCGGCCTGCGTGCCAACAACGCCTGCAATTTGTGCCGAGCGGTCTTTTTCGCTCTGCTCGACGGCGAGCCGGTGCTGCATTTCCCTCCACTGCTTGCCGCGCATGCCAAAGCGCGGCGCGAGAGTGCAGTAGCAGAATATGACGAGCTCAATGCCGGCGAGCACCAAGGCGGTCATCATGCCCGTCTCCTGGAAGCTTTCATGATGGAAGACGATATCGTCAATCATTTCGAAGGGAATAATCAAAAAAGGCAGCACGAATGCCATGGCAAGCGCCGCCCCGGCAACCTTGGGGCAGATGCAGTATCGCTGGATGCGCTTACGTTCTTGTTCGGAGAGTGTTGCCATGGCTGATCCTTGGTGTCGTAACGGTCGTTGCGGCGCATGGGGCGCGGGGCGCATCAGTTTGAGCTAGCGCTGGATAAGAACATAGAGCAAGATGCTCATCGCGATGAGCAAGAAGCCTGCGATGTTAAACATCAGTGTGGCAAAGTTGCCCACGATGGGGCGTTCGACATAGCTTTTGTCTGGGTTGCTGGGGTTGTAGTACACGGTCATTTGGCTACCGAGGGGCCAAAGCTGCTCCGCGAGGGTGCCTAGGCGGGCGATGGGGCCTGTCTGCACGTGCAGCCAGCCCTTGGCGTCTTCGTAGGCGGTGGCTTGCGTGCGGATGGGGAGTCCCGACAAGCTTTTGGTCTTTATGCCACGGAATTGTTTTTTCGCGCGGTATTGCGTGCCGTCGACGGCGTATTCCAAAACGGGATACATCCTGCCTTCGCCCATAAAGCGATGGTCGATGACCGTTCCCATGGTCACGGCGGTACAGGCCTTGGCTTTCTTGCGAGCGACGGCTTTCATGAGCGCGCTCACTCCGATAAGCAGGATGCCGATGCCCCCAACCAAGATGAGCGCGAGCAGGGATATCTGCGACGTGGTCACGGCGTTCTCCTTTGGCGCGATACCGTCATATGTGACTCAGTATAGAGAACCCCCGCCCTCGGTGGGCGTATTATGTGACAAAGGGACAGTCCCTTTGTCACATTGATTTGAGAATGGATGTTGATGTATTTATCGCTGGCCCCTATGGAGGGGATTACCGGGCATGTGTTCCGTCGCGTGCATGCGGAGTGCTTCGGCGCGCTCGATTGTTATTACACGCCGTTTTTGCCGCCGCCGCGGGTGGGCAATCGCTTTGGCGGCAAGGCGTTTAAAGAGGTCGATCCTGCCAACAACCAGGGACTTAACGTGGTGCCCCAGCTGATGTCCAAGAATGCGGACGAGTTTGTGTGGGCGGCGCAGGTGCTTGCCGATATGGGTTACCGCGAGGTCAACCTCAACCTTGGCTGCCCTTCGGGTACGGTGGTCGCGAAGGGCAAGGGTTCGGGCTTTCTGCGCAATTTGGATGAGCTCGAGGTGTTCTTGAGCGACGTGTGCGAACGCTCGCCCTTGCCGGTGTCGGTCAAGACCAGACTGGGGCTCGAATGCGATGACGAGTACGAGCGCGTGCTCGACCTCTATTGCCGAATGCCGCTGGCGGAGTTGATCGTGCATCCGCGCGTGCAAAAGGACCGTTATACGGGCTCACCGCGCAAAGAGTTTTACGGCGAGACGCTGGAACGGGCGCCGTTCCCCGTGGCCTATAACGGCGACATCTTTGATCTTGAGGACATGGATGCGCTGGTGAAGGCCTATCCCGGAACACGCCACGTAATGTTGGGGCGCGGCTTGCTTGCGAATCCCGCGCTGGCTCGCATGGTTAAGGGCGACCCTGCCGCTACCGCCGCTGAGCTGCAACGCTTCCATGACATGCTGTTTGCGGCCTATGCGGACGAGATTGGGGGCAACGCGGTCTTTCGCATGAAGGAGTGGTGGTTCTACGCCAAATGCGCCTTCGCCGATCCCGCGACCGTTCACAAACTCGTACGCAAGACCAAAAAGGTCGATGAATACCGTGCCGCTGTCGACCGTGTCTTTCGCGAGCAGCAGCTTGCGCCCATCGCCCGCTTTTGTGGCTAAATGATCCCTTGGGGACGGAGAAGAACGGATCGCCTGTGCCGGACCCATGCAAAAAACTGTACGCCAGCATCCAAGGATGTCGAAAAATATCGTTTTTGGATGCTGACGTACATGTTTGGTTCGGCAGGGGACTAGGCAATCATTGCATCGAGTGTAATGAGTTCCCTGAGTCGCTCCGTGCGCGTTTGCCCATGGCGCTTTGCCTTTGCGTCAAATGCTTCAAGAACCGATTCGCCCACACGTGCCGATAAAACAACGCTTGGTTCATCGGAAATCGGCGGCCTTCCCAACTTGACGGTATGGCCCTTCGGCCACTCATCTTTTTCGTATGCCGCTGCGGCCTTTTCTAGCTCACCGGGAGCAAACCCCATCATCTTTTCGAGCTGTTTAGCGTCCATAGCGCCTCCTATCGATCGATTCCGATTTCCCTGAGCACCTTGCGCGTAGGAGGGACAAGGGCGTGGTAAATGATGTAACCATCCCGATCGGGGCAACATCGAGCGATGAGCTCCATGAGGCGGCTTCTCTTTTTGTATACAATTTTGTAGACAAAAATACAAGTAACTAGTCATTTAAGAACGTCCCCAACGACTGCCCACAAATAGCTGTACGTCAGCATCCAAAGATGTCGAAAAATATCGACTTTGGATGCTGACGTACATGTTTGGTTCGTATGGGTTTGTGCGTTGGGGCCGGCCGACCGCAATAGAACGCTAGAGCAAATTCTCCTGTACCCACGTGATGATGTCGCTCGATTCGTAGAGCGGCGCGCCGTCAATGAACAGGCAGGGAACTTGGCGTTTTCCGCCGACGACGATGAGCGTCTGCTCAGCGTCGGGATCGGTCGAGATGTTGCGCTCGGGGATGGTCACGCCGTTATCGGCCAGGAAGCGCTTGACCTTTATGCAATACGGGCAGCCGGTCATAACGTACAGCACGAGCTTGTGATCAGTAGCCATGGGTCTCCAATCGGTTGAGGTTTCGATTGAAATACCCAAAGCCGCCGCAGTCTATGCGCGAGTCAGCGACGACTCGATGGCCTGGACCAAAAGCGCCGTGGCCCCGGTGCCGCAGGGCTTGTCGTAGTAGTCGACAAAGTGCTGGTCGGCAAGGTAGCCGTGGGCGAGCCCCAGGTATGCTTCGTCTTGGGGTTCGTGTCCCCAGTTAAGGCCAATCCATCGACGGTGCATTGCGACAAGCTTGCGCGCCTCGCTTCCATCCGGTTCGCCGTCGCCCATGGCAATCGAGAGCTGACCCAGAATAGCGCGTTCAAGCTCCTTCATGTCGTTCCATGTCTGAGGATCCATGTCCAGCAACGTTTCGTTTGCCGTATCGATGGCCTCGTCGCCATAGCGCGCCCGTGCCTCGGCGCCGTAGCGCTCCTTGTTTTCCTGCACGGTGCGCCAGCGCTCCAGTTGCGGTAGGATGGCGCCCATGAGCGAGACGGCTTCGTCGAGCGACATGCCGGTGTTTTGTGCCAGCCGCGGGGCGCAATCTTCGATCATTGCCTCCATCGTGGTCTCGTAGGTGTACTTGCCGTGGTCGTAACACCACTTGCAGTAATGGTCGGTCGCGGCGCCCGCGGCATCGGTGCCGCAGTCGTCGGGCGTGAGTATCATGCCGCAGCTCTGGCAATAGTGCTCGGGCATTTCGAGCAGGTGGGACAGCGGCTCTCCGGTTACGGCGGCAATGAGCTTCATCATGTCGATGCCCGGGGTGACTTCGCCGCGCTCCCAGCGGCTCACGGCTTGGCGTGTGACGAAGAGCTTGGCGGCGAGCTGCTCCTGGGTAAGGTGATGGGCGCGGCGGATGGCGATGAGCTTTTCTGCAAAGGCCATGACGGCTCCTTTCTGCTGCTTGTGGCTTTAAGCATACGCGGCAGCTGACGCCCTTCCAAGCAACCGTTGGTTGCACGACGGGGACCGCGGCGAAGAATTGCGCGCAACGTCTCACACCTCCGTGCCGTACAATGACCGGCATGGAACCTATCGCACGCATACATACCGACCTGCCGCAAAAGTTCGGCATCCCACGCAACAGCTTTTTGGCGCCCCATCTGCAGGGACGTATCGTTTTTGAGCCGGAATTTGCCTCCAACGCAGCGGTTGAGGGTCTGGACTCCTTTTCTCACTTATGGCTGCTGTGGCGTTTTGAAAACGGCACGCCCGGCGGCACGGCCAGGGATATTGCCGCCGATGCCAAGACGCGGGACAGGTCCGGCACCAACGCAAAATGGTCGAAAACCGTGCGCCCGCCGCGTCTGGGTGGAGCCGAACGCGTGGGCGTGTTTGCCACACGCAGTCCGTTTCGCCCTAATCCCATCGGTCTTACCTGCGTCAAGCTCAGCCGTGTTGAGCTCACCGACGATGGCCCCATCATCCATGTGCTGGGGGCCGATCTGCGCGACGGCACGCCCATCTATGACATCAAGCCCTACATTCCGTTTGCAGACTGTCACCCGGATGCGACTGGTGGCTGGATTGAGGATGCGCCGTGGCAAAAGCTCGATGTCGAGCTCCCGCAAACGCTGCAGGACATGGTCGCGCCCGCAAAGCTCCCCGGCCTGGTCGAGGTCCTTCGCCAAGATCCGCGCCGCGCAGGCAGCAAGCACGAGCCAAACCGCGTTTATCACTTGGCATACGCCGGACTCGACGTGTCTTTTACCGTTGACGGAACCAGGCTAACGGTGGTCGCCGTCAAAGAGGCGCAGGACTAACCGGCGATTCGTCCGACCCCGCCAACTTTAAGACCAAAACCCGTGCAAAAACCGTCTACGCTGGTGGACAATAACGCCTACCGAAACAATCCGCTTTGCACGGGAGCTCAGCATGAAATACGACTTTACTTCGCTTATCGACCGCCACGGCATGGACGCCATCGCCGTTGACTCCTGGGGCGAGATCCCTGGCATGGCTCCGAACGCGCCCGACGAGGGCTTCGACCGCATCCCCATGTGGGTGGCGGACATGAATTTTGCCACGGTGCCCACGGTCCAGGAGCACATCATTCAGCGCGCCCAGCATCCCATGTTTGGCTATTTCGATCCGCGCGACGAGTACTTCGACCGCATCATCGAATGGCAAAGCCGACGTAATGGCGTCGAGGGTCTGCTCCCGGAGCATATCGGCTACGAAAACGGCGTGCTGGGCGGTGTCGTGTCGACCCTGCGGGCGTATGTCCAGCCGGGCGATGCGGTGCTGGTCCACAGCCCTACCTACATCGGCTTTACCAAGTCCATCGAAGCCGCGGGCTATCGCATTGTCCACAGCCCGCTTAAGCTCGACGACCAGGGCGTGTGGCGCATGGACTTTGAGGACATGGAACGCAAGCTCACCCAAAACCACATCCACGCCGCGGTGTTCTGCTCGCCGCACAATCCTTGTGGCCGCGTATGGGAGCGCGACGAGATCGAGCGCGCCATGGACATCTATCGCCGGCACGATTGCGTGGTGATCTCGGACGAGATCTGGTCCGACATCATCTTGCCCGGTCACAAGCATATCCCGACGCAGTCGGTGAGCGAGGATGCCCGCATGCGCACGGTCGCCCTCTATGCGCCCAGCAAGACGTTTAACCTGGCGGGCCTGGTCGGCAGCTACCACATCATCTATAACGAGACGCTGCGCGACCGCGTGTGCGCCGTGTCCAATAAGACCCACTACAACGAGATGAATGTCCTTTCGATGCATGCGCTTATCGGCGCCTACCAGCCGCAGGGCTACGAGTGGCTCGATGAGCTCAACGAGGTTATCGAGGGCAACATTGACTACTTCTGCGATTACGTGGACGAGCATTTTGAGGGCGTGTCCTATTCGCGCCCGCAGGGCACCTATATGGTGTTCCTGGACTGCACGGAGTGGTGCCGCGAGCATGGCTGCGATATTCAGTGGCTGCTCGACGAGGGGGCGCGTGTGGGCGTGGGCTATCAGGACGGCCGTCCATTCCATGGACCTTGCCACATTCGCGTGAATCTGGCGCTGCCGCTTTCGCGTGTAAGGGAGGCGTGCGACCGCTTGGACCGCTACGTTTTTAATGCACGGTAAGTGAGTGCTGCATGCGGGGCTGTCTGCCAGATTGGCTGGAAGGCCCCGTATGGTAAAGCATCTGTAACCATTGAGCGCAAGCGCGGTTTTGTCTGCTAATATCTTTGCTCTTGAGTCTGTAAACAGGATCGTCTGGAGCTCGATGAAAAGACCTCGTCGCTCGGCCGCCATATCGTTGTTTGTTGCGCTTGCAGTGGTGGGCGCCTTTGTCGTGGCGATAGCTGGCTGTTCCGGGTTGAATGATGGGGCCGCGGCGTCTGCATCAGAAGGCGCAGCCGCCTCGCAGGTCAAAGACGACAACCTTAAGACGCTCAACGTTGGCAGCGACCTCTATCCACCGTTTGTGTATAGCAACGAGTACGGCGATATTGTTGGCCTGGATGTCGATATTTTGACCGAGGCTTTGGGCCGCATTGGCTACAAGCCAAAGTACCAGCTGATCGACTGGGAAAAGAAGAAAGAGCTGCTGGCGAGCGGCGAGCTCGATTGCGTCATGGGCAGCTTTAGTATGACGGGCCGCGAAGGCGAGTATCGCTGGGCGGGGCCGTACCTTGCGAGCCGACAGGTGGTTGCTGTCGATCCCGAAAGCGATATCTACACGCTTGCCGATCTTGAGGGTAGGGTCGTGGCGGTCCAGTCCACCACCAAGCCCGAATCGATTCTGCTCAATCACACCAATGAAAACGTTCCGCAGATTAAGGAGCTCTACAGCTTTTCGGACCGCTCGTACCTGAACCCGGCGCTTGTCGAGGGCCTAGTCGACGCCATCGCCGCGCATGAGTCCTCGCTGCTCACCTACGAAAAAGACTATGGCGTGACGTATCGCATTTTGTCTGAGCCGCTGCTAGAGGTTGGTTTGGGCACCGCTTTCGATATCAACGACACACGCGGCATCGACGTTAAGCTCACCCATGCCTACCAAGAAATGCTTGCCGATGGCACCATGGAGCGCCTGGTGTCAAAGTATTTGGCTCTGTTAGACCAAATTTGACACGATCGGCTGTTCGTCGAACCGGAAAAT
>CALEXE010000097.1:0-18802 GCA_937925265.1 uncultured Collinsella sp.
GAGAAATTGTCCATACGGACTCCTTTCATCGATGTTGGCAGGGCCACCGTGCCTCTTGGCCGGTTGGCGTCGGGGTCGTGGAGCCAACTCTCTACCCCGACTCTGGATAAAACGTGCCCGCTCCTTGCAGGCACGGTGGAGTCTATCAGCGCGCGCGGACACAAATCAAGCGCGCTTGCGAAATGACGCGCGGGCGGCGCTTGATTTCGCCGGCTGCTGTTAGGCTTAAATTCGAAAAAATGTCGAAATATCCCGTGTAAAAGTACGGAAAAGTGTCGTGATACACACTTTAAAACCTCGAAAAAGTGTCGAAATGAGCACCTAGCAACCACGGAAAAGTGTATCCTAGTGCTAAAACAGCACGTAATAAGGGGTACGCTTATGCTGCAGAGAAAAGCGAAAGCACAGTTTGAATCTTGGCTTGCCTCGTCGCCTAACAAGGCTCTTTTGGTCAAGGGCGCCCGACAGGTGGGAAAGTCATATTTGGTCAACGTCTTTGCAAGCGAATCGTTCGAAAATGTCGTGACGTTCGACCTTATCGCCGACGCGTCCGTGCGCGATTCGTTTTTGGCGGCAAAAAGCGCGGATGACCTGCTTATGCGCATGTCTATTGCTGCAACGCAGCCGATGGTTGCGAACAAGACCGTTGTGGTTATCGACGAGGTGCAGCGATGCCCCAACGTGGTGACGTTTATCAAATATCTGGTCCAGCGCGGCGACTTTCGATACATCCTTACCGGATCGCTCCTTGGCGTTGAGCTCGAGGGCATCGATTCCCTGCCGGTGGGGTATGTCGAGCAGGTCCAGATGTGCCCGCTCGACTTTGAGGAGTTTTGCTGGGCAAATGGCGTTGGTGCCAGCGTGTTTGACATGCTCAGAGACCGTCTAAAGGATGAGGGGGAGCTCCCCGGCTACCTGTATGACCGCTTGTTCGATCTGTTCCATCAGTATGTGGTGGTGGGAGGCATGCCCGACGCGGTCAATTCCTTCTTGGCGACGCGCAATGTCGACGAGGTTCGAAACATCCATCGCGATCTTCACGCCCTGTATCGCGATGACATCGCAAAGTACGCTCCGCCCGAGCTACGCTTGGTTATTCGCGATATCTATGATTTGATTCCCAGCGAGGCCGGCTCCAAAAACAAGCGATTCAAGCTGTCGTCGATTAACGGTGTCAAACGTTTTTCGCAGGTGACAGATCATTTTCTCTGGTTGTCGGAGGCGAATGTCGCGCTTCCCGTGTATAACGTAACGGCGCCCGTGGCACCCCTTTTATTGGGGGAGCAGCGAAATCTATTTAAGCTGTTTTACTTGGACACCGGAATGCTCATGTCGTCGTATTCCAAAAGGGTCGCCCAAGGCGTTTTTGATGGGGAGGCGGAAGACGCCTTTGGCATGAACATGGGGGCGGCGTTTGAGGGCTTCGTTGCCCAAGAGCTCAAAGCCCACGGATTCAGATTGCGCTACTTTACGTCTAAAAAAGTCGGCGAGCTCGATTTTGTGGAGGAGACGCTCGATGGGGAGGTCCTTGCCATCGAGGTCAAGTCGGGCAAGAGCTTTAAGTCCCATGCGGCGCTCGACAACGCGCTCGCGACGAAGGGCTACGGAATCGATCGCGCCCTGGTACTTGCGGAATGTAATCTTCACCGCGATGGTGACGTGCTGTATCTGCCCATCTTTATGGCAGGGCTTTTGGAGCCGTAACATGCCGCCGGCTCTTCCGGCCCTCCCTTAACCCTCGCTACTCGTCGTCCCCGTCGTTGGGGTCGCCCTTGAGGGTGTTGATGTCCAGATACTCGTTATCGTCCTCTTTTTGCTGGGTCTCCGACTCCGCTTGGGTGGGGCCGGAGAACAGCCGGAATCCCTCAAACGCAATGACACCGAGCAGGGCAATGACAATGGCGATAAAGGCAACCTTGACTGCCTGCGGAAATTCCGAGAAACGCAGCGCCTTTTCCTCGGCGTAATAATCGGCGAAGCGTTCTTCGCCTGTGCTTTTGGTATACACCGGCGCGGACGCGGCCTCCGGGTCATATTCCGGTGCAGGCGTGGCAGCGTACGGATCGTTGAGATAATCGCTCGATGCGGTGCCATAATCCTCGGTCTCGATGCGACCGTTGCCAGCATAGCCATCGGAATAATCGGAAAATGCCGTACCGCTCTCATAGTCCGCGGCACTCGTGTTGGCGGCAAAAAGCGGGTTAACTGGAACGTCGAGCGCCGGCATGCCGGTAGAGGTCTCATCCAGATCGGTTGCAGCCCAGGAATCGTAGGCAACCTGATGGGCAACGGGCTCATCGAGCCTTGTGACCGGAGGCTTGCGTGCCGCAGGAACAGGCAACTGCTGGGCGCTGTACATAACGGTGCTGTCGGCCGATTTGCCCTGCGTCGCTGCAGCGAGAAATGCCGCCGTTTCGGACGGGTCGCTTGCGGGGCGGGGAGCGGGCGTGGTCGCCGAAGTGAGTGCGGGCGTCGAAACAGGCGACTGCGCAGGAGTCGGCGCAGATGCGGGCTTAGGCGCAAGTGCGGGATTGAGGCTTGACGGACGAGCCCCGCCGCCCATGAGTTCGTCGGCGGTCCACGGGCGATCATCCATCACGTCGTCAAGGCTCAGCGAAAACAGGTCGTCTTCACCCTCATCGAACATGCGGTGCACATGTCCACCAATTGCCGGAATCAATCCGCGACCGGTGCATGATGCCTTGCTCAACGCCATTCTGTTCCATCCTTTCGAAATACTAATGACATCGATTATATGGAACTTTCCAAGCGGCTCGGTCTTGGATTCATGCTTTCCAGAACTCGCGCCCAAAAGGGGAGGGGCAATCCAGGCGAGTGCCTACTTGTCGCCTGCTGCCGCCTTGGCCTCATTGAGGTAGCTATAGAAGCTGTATTTGGAGATGCCAAAGAACTCGCAGGCGCGCTCGCTCGACTTGGAAATGAGGAAGGCGCCGCGACGGTCGAGGTAGCCAATGGCACGAATGCGCTCGTCTTTGGTCATGAGCGCCGCGGGCTTGCCCACAAACTGCTCGCACTCGTGCAGCAGGTCCTCGAGCAGGTCGCCGATGTTCTTGGTAATGGGCTCGGGCTCGGTGTAGCCCGTGCCGCCGGTGCCGGTAAAGGCATCGAGCGAGCGCTCAAAAGCCTTCATAAGCGTAATGTCAAAGTTGATGCCCAAAATGCCGACGGGCTTGCCCTCGTCGTTGCGGATAAAGATGGTCGAGGACTTGAGCAGCTTGCCGTCGGTGGTTTTGGTGAGGTACGGCTCGCGGTCGTGCACGTCGGTGGTGCCCTCGTGCATGGACTCAAACACAATATGGCTGGGGCCGTCACCCAGTTTGCGCCCGCTGACGTGGCCGTTTTCGATCACCACGATGGAGTGGTCCACGTCCTCGGTCTCCAGATCGTGGACGACGACTTCGCAGTTGGGACCAAATTGGAGCGCCAGACCGTGTGCGAGGCGCTTGTAAAACTCAATCTGTGCGGGGGTCATGGGTGCCTTCCTAAAAATTAGTTTGGGCTCACTGTGCCATAAACCCCACTTGTTCGCAAATAACGAAATCGTCGCTGTGTTATGTGACCGTTCGGCGGCGAAAAGGTACCGATTACGGCAACAAACAATTTGTTAGGTTTTCCAATCAAAAAGTGTGATAGAACAGTGCTAACAAACTTTTTGTTTGGCATCCACATAAAAGTTCAGCCGTGTGAATGGGATCGGGCTGAAACGCGTATGCGGGGGCCGGCAAGAGAGAACTTAAGGAGTTCACCGTATGGCCGATAAGATCCAGTGGGCGGGCAACACGATGCCCAAGAGCGATGACAAGCACTTGGGAATCATGAGCCTCGACCACGTGAAGAAGGCCCGCGCCTTCCACCAGTCGTTCCCCCAGTACACCGTTACTCCGCTTGCCCGCCTGGACGGCCAGGCCGCGCGCCTGGGCCTGTCCAACCTGTGCGTTAAGGACGAGAGCTATCGCTTTGGCCTCAACGCCTTTAAGGTTCTGGGCGGTTCGTTTGCCATGGCCAACTACATTGCCGACGAGACCGGCAAGGACGTTGCCGAGTGCACCTTCGATTACCTGACCTCCGATCAGCTTGCCAAGGACTTTGGCCAGGCCACCTTCTTTACCGCTACCGATGGCAACCATGGCCGTGGCGTGGCATGGGCTGCCAACAAGCTGGGCCAGAAGGCTGTCGTGCACATGCCCAAGGGTTCCACCAAGCCCCGCTTCGATAACATCGCCGCCGAGGGCGCCACGGTGACCATCGAAGAGGTCAACTACGACGAGTGCGTGCGCATGGCCGCCGCCGAGGCCGACGCCTGCGAGCGCGGCGTCATCGTTCAGGATACCGCCTGGGAGGGCTACGAGAAGATCCCGTCCTGGATCATGGAGGGCTACGGCACCATGGCTTCCGAGGCTGCCGAGCAGCTGCGCGAGATGGCCATCAACCGCCCGACGCACGTCTTTGTCCAGGCTGGCGTGGGCTCGCTCGCCGGCGCCGTGGTGGGCTACTTCACCAACCTGTATCCCGATAACCCGCCCACCTTCGTCGTGGTCGAGTGCGCGCCTGCCGCCTGCCTGTACAAGGGCGCTGCCGCCGGCGACGGCAATCCGCGCATCGTGGACGGCGACATGCCCTCCATCATGGCCGGCCTGTGCTGCGGCGAGCCCAACATCCTGGGTTGGGATATCCTGCGCAACCACACCACCGCCTTCGTGTCCTGCCCCGACTGGGTCACCGCTCGCGGCATGCGCACCCTGGGCGCTCCCGAGAAGGGCGACCCGCGCGTTATCTCCGGCGAGTCCGGCGCCGTGACCACCGGTCTGGTCGAGACCCTTATGCTCGATCCCGAGTACGCCGAGCTCAAGGAGCTCATCGGCCTGGACAAGACGAGCTCCGTGCTCTGCTTCTCCACGGAAGGTGACACGGACCCGGATCAGTACCGTCGCATCGTCTGGGAGGGCGAGTATCCGACCTGCTAATCGTTGGGCGGCGCAACGCGCCGCGCCAAATTTCTATCAGAACCCCTATGTCCTGCAGATGCATGAACCCGGGAGGCGGAGCGATACCTATTTGCTCCGTCGCGAGTTCCGCACGCAAAGGAAAGCACTTAATGTGCTTTCCGTCTTGCGCAGGACTGTCCGAGCAGCGGAGTAAATAGGTATCGCTCCGCCACCTCACAGGTAGATTCCTTCGTTTGAAAGGTTATGAACAATGGCTAAAGAACTCGATTTCGACGCTATCAAGGCTGCTGCTGAGTCCCATCGTGCTGATATGACTCGCTTCCTGCGCGCTATGATCTCCCACCCCTCTGAGTCTTGCGAGGAGGGTGAGGTTGTCGCTTGCATCAAGGCCGAGATGGAGAGCCTTGGCTATGACGAGGTCAAGGTCGACGGCCTGGGCAACGTCATGGGCTTTATGGGCGAGGGCGACAAG
This sequence comes from uncultured Collinsella sp., assembly GCA_937925265.1. Lineage (GTDB taxonomy): Bacteria > Actinomycetota > Coriobacteriia > Coriobacteriales > Coriobacteriaceae > Collinsella. The sequence continues at coordinate 5,440 of CALEXE010000097.1, forward strand.
ATCATCGCCATCGACTCTCACATCGACACCGTCGGCATCGGCAACATCGAGAACTGGGATGCCGATCCCTATGAGGGCTACGAGACCGACGAGATCATCTACGGCCGCGGCGGCTCCGACCAGGAGGGCGGCATGGCTTCTGCTACCTACGCTGCCAAGATGATGAAGGACATGGGCCTCATCCCCGAGGGCTACAAGATCATGGTCGTCGGCACCGTCCAGGAAGAGGACTGCGACGGCATGTGCTGGCAGTACATCTACAACAAGGACGGGATTAAGCCCGAGTTCGTCATTTCCACCGAGCCCACCGACGGCGGCATCTATCGCGGTCACCGCGGCCGCATGGAGATCCGCGTCGACGTTCACGGCACCTCCTGCCACGGTTCCGCTCCCGACCGCGGCGACAACGCCATCTACAAGATGGCCGACATCATCGCCGACGTCCGCGCCCTCAACAACAACGGCTGCGACGAGTCGACCGACATCAAGGGCCTCGTCAAGATGCTCGACCCCAAGTACAACCCCGAGCACTTTGAGGACGCCCGCTTCCTGGGCCGCGGCACCTGCACCGTCAGCCAGATCTTCTACACCAGCCCCAGCCGCTGCGCTGTCGCTGACTCTTGCGCCATCTCCATCGACCGTCGCATGACCGCCGGCGAGACCTGGGAGTCCTGCCTGGACGAGATCCGCAACCTGCCGGCCGCCAAGAAGTACGGCGACGACGTGAAGGTCTCCATGTACATGTACGACCGTCCGTCCTGGACCGGCGAGGTCTACGAGACCGAGGCTTACTTCCCCACGTGGATCAACAAGGAGACCGCTCCGCACGTCAAGGCCCTCGTCGACGCCCACAAGGCCATGTTCGGTGACGAGCGCATCGGCTGCGAGCCCAGCATGGACAAGCGCACCGGTCGTCCGCTGTGCGACAAGTGGACCTTCTCCACGAACTGCGTTTCCATCCAGGGCCGCTATGGCATCCCCTGCGTCGGCTTCGGCCCGGGTGCCGAGTCTCAGGCTCACGCTCCCAACGAGGTCACCTACAAGGACGACCTGGTCACCGCTGCCGCCATGTATGTGGCTGCCCTGAACCTCTACGATCCGAGCCAGGCCGATGGCGACGCCACCGTGTTCCGCGCCGGTCTGACCAACAACAAGATCGATTAGTCCCATTCCTCGATCTTGTTGAGCCGGGGGCCGCTCGTGTCCCCGGCACCCCCCTGTTGACTTGGGGCCCGCGGTCGTTATCTCCCATGCTTCCTCAACGGTAGCGGGTCCTCGTCATAGCGCTCTGCATGTTCTAGCCACACGCGCATGCCGGGGCACATCTACTCATTGCGATCGTTTCACCTTTAGAAAGGACATTTACATGGACGCTAAGTTTACCGAGCTCGTCGAGCAGCTGAACGGCCTCGATTTTAAGGGCATGTACGGCAGCGACTTCCTGCACACCTGGGACAAGACCACCGATGAGCTCAAGGCGCTCTACATCGTCGCCGACGCCCTGCGCGAGCTGCGCGAGAACAACGTTTCGTCCAAGATCTTCGACTCGGGCCTGGCCGTCTCCCTGTTCCGTGACAACTCCACCCGTACGCGCTTCTCCTTCTCTAAGGCAGCCAACCTGCTCGGCCTTGAGCTGCAGGACCTGGACGAGAAGAAGTCCCAGATCGCTCACGGCGAGACCGTCCGCGAGACCGCTACCATGATCTCCTTCATGGCCGACGTCATCGGCATCCGCGACGACATGTACATCGGCAAGGGCGACGCCTACATGGCCGAGGTCTCCGAGTCTGTCCAGCAGGCCTACGAGGATGGCGTTCTGGATCACCGTCCCACGCTCATCTCCCTGCAGTCCGATTCTGACCACCCCACGCAGTCCTCTGCCGACATGCTCTACCTCATCAACGAGTTTGGCGGCCTCGAGAACCTCAAGGGCAAGAAGGTTGCCGTTACCTGGGCCTACTCGCCCTCTTACGGCAAGCCGCTGTCCTGCCCGCAGTCGCTGATCAGCCTGCTGCCCCGCTTTGGCATGGACGTCACCCTGGCTCACCCCGAGGGCTACGACCTCATGCCCGAGGTCGTCGAGCGCGCTAAGGGCTACGCCGCCGAGTCCGGCACCACCTTTAAGCAGGTCAACACCATGGCCGAGGCCTTCGAGGGCGCCGACATCGTGATCCCCAAGAGCTGGGCTCCGTTTGCCGCCATGGAGAAGCGCACCAACCTGTACGCCGAGGGCGACGACGCCGGCATCGCTGCGCTCGAGAAAGAGCTGCTCGCCCAGAACGCTACGCATCAGGATTGGTGCTCCACGACCGAGCTCATGGAGAAGACTGCCAACGGCCAGGACACCATCTTTATGCACCCGCTGCCCGCTGACATCTCCGGTGTCTCCTGCGAGCACGGCGAGGTCAACGCCGACGTCTTTGACATGCACCGTGTGGGCATGTACAAGGAGGCCAGCTACAAGCCGTACGCCATCGCAGCCATGATGTTCCTGCAGAAGGTTGCCGATCCCGCCGCTACCCTCAAGGCCCTCGACGAGCGCAACACCGCCCGTTGGTTCCAGGCCTAAAGCTGGGCTGAGGTAAGCCATGTAAAGGGGGCGCTCTGCCAACCGGCGGGGTGCCCCTTTTTGCATCGTGGGCGTGCGGGATAAGCGCTTTCGATGTAGATGCCCCGCGACGCGAGTTATGGGTACGATGGTTTCAGGGGAGGTATCGCCATGAAACTTGGTTGCGTCATTATGGCTTCGGGCGAGGGCAAGCGATTTGGCTCTAACAAGATGCTCGCCGATATCTATGGCGAGCCGCTGATTGCCCGGACCATTGATTCGGTTCCCCGGGGCTTTGACGTCGTGGTTTCGACGCGTTGGCCCGAGGCCGCTCAGATTTGTGATGACAAGCATTGCCCGTGCGTGCTGCACGATGGCGAGCTGCGCAGCGAAAGCGTCCGTGCGGGCCTTTCGTGGGGAGTCGAACGCAACTGGAAAGGTTGCCTCTTTTTGCCGGGTGACCAGCCGCTCGTGAGTTCGGATTCTTTTGAGGCTATGGTTCGTGCATTTGACGAGCATGGCCGCAGGCATCCGGTGCGTCTTGCGTGCAACGGTGAGCCTTCGAGCCCGGTGCTCTTTCCGGCGGAACTGTTCGATGCACTTATGTGTCTTGAGGGTAAGGACGGCGGCGGTTCGATTCTCAAGGACCGTACCGACGTGGTGCTGGTCGAGGCGCGTGCCTACGAGCTGTGGGACGTCGATACCGTCAAGGGACAGCGACGCATAACGGAGCATATCGCCGCCTGCTCGTATTTTGATCGCGTGGCCAACTGCATCAATCAATAAGGAGCAATTATGATCATCATCAAAAACGGCGCGCTCGTGACGCCGCAGGGGCTTCGTCGCGCCGACCTTGCCATGGAGGGCGACAAGATTGTGCGGATTGCCGCGGCAATCGAGCCGGGCGAGGGCGATACCGTCCAGGACGCCACCGACTGTTGGGTGTTCCCCGGCTTTATCGACGGCCACACACACATGCAGTGCTGGACTGGCATGGATTGGACGGCCGATAGCTTTGAGACCGGTACGCGTGCGGCTGCCTGCGGCGGTACGACGACCATCGTGGACTACGCGACGGCCGATCGCGGCGTGACCATGCCCGATGCCCTTGCCGAGTGGCACCGGCGTGCCGATGGAACCTGTACGGCCAACTACGCTTTTCATATGGCACTCGCCGAGTGGAACGAGCGCAACCGCGCCGATCTTTCGGCCATGCGCGAGGCGGGCGTTTCGTCGTTTAAGACCTACTTTGCCTACGACCACCTGCGCCTGGACGATGCCGAGACACTCGAGGTGCTCGAGGAGCTCAAGCGTATTGGCGGCATACTGTGCGTGCATTGCGAGAACGGTACGCTGGTGAATGAGCTGCAGAAGCGCGTGTTTGAGCAGGGTATCCACGGGCCCGAGGGCCATGCGCTCAGCCGTCCGGATGTGTGCGAGGCTGAGGCAGTGAGCCGTCTGCTGTATCTGGCGCACTTGGCCGGGGACGCCCCGGTCAACGTGGTGCACCTTTCGACCAAGCTGGGGCTCGAGACCATTCGCGCTGCCAAGGCGCGTGGGCAGAAGAATATCTATGTCGAGACCTGCCCTCAATATCTGATGCTCGACGATACCTGCTATCTGGAGCAGGGGGAGGACGGCTTTGCGGGTGCCAAGTATGTGATGAGTCCGCCGCTGCGCCATGCCGGCGACCGTGCGGCTCTACGCGAGGCGCTTGTGGCCGGCGAGATCGATACCATCGCCACCGACCACTGCAGCTTTAATCTGCACGGGCAAAAGGACCGCGGGCGCGACGACTTCCGCGCGATTCCCAACGGCGGACCCGGTGTGGAGCATCGCCCCGTCGCGATCGCCACGAGCTTTGAGGGACAGCTGGGCCCCGAGGATTTGTGCCGCCTGATGAGCGAGAACCCGGCGCGCGTCTTTGGCATGTATCCGCGCAAGGGCTGTCTTGCCGAGGGTGCCGATGCCGACGTGTGCGTGTGGGATCCCAAGGCGCGCTGGACCATTCGCGCGGCGACGCAGCATCAGGCTGTGGACTACACGCCGCTCGAGGGCCTTGAGGCGCACGGCCGCGCCAAGGCCGTGTTTGTGAACGGCGTACTGGCTGCGCGCGACGGCGAGCCCACCGGAGCCCAGCCCGGCCGCTACGTCCCCCGCTAACAGGAGGGCTACCCCTGGAGGCTGGTGGCGATGAGGGGGCGGCCGAGGGCTGCCTCGAAGCAATCTGCCATCGTTGGATCGGCAAGCGTGTCGACTTGGTTGAGCATGATGCGGGCATTGTCGAGGTTCAGCATCTGCAGCTCGGCATTGAGCACCATGGCGACGCGCTCTGGGGTGGCAGCGTCGGTGGGCTCGCAGCCGCAGCGCTCGCAGAAGAGCTCGGGGCGGTGGACAACCTTGGCGACGGGCTTGCCCAGCCCTGAGGCGCCGACGACCCAGACAACGTTTGCCGTGGCGGCGGGAATTACCGGCTCCCAGGCGGCATGCGCCTTGAGCGGGAGTCGCTTGCTGCCATCTGCCTCGGCCAACACATAGTCAAAGCGCTGCGCCAGCTGGTCGAGCGGCTCAGCGGGGGCGGAGAGCTTGCCTGTCTCCGGGTCCAAAACACCTGCCTGGCAGATGCCTCCGCGGACAAGTCCCGCGCATGCCTCGCAGGTGCAGCCGGGAACATGCAGGGCCCCCGGCTTCCATGGCGCGGCGTCCAGGCGACGGCTCGACCCGTCCCATGGCACGCCGGCGACGGGAAACATGTGCGTGGTAGTGCAGAGGAGCACGCGGCCGCCAGCGCGCATAAGCTCAAGGCCCAGCGTCTTCAGCAAGGTCGACTTGCCGCCACTGCCGATAATTGCGGTTATGCCCGGCTCGATCTTGAGCGCGGAGGCAAGGTTTCCGCTCGTCGTTTCCATCTGTTCACCGCCGTATAATACTGTGATAATAAATAATCATCAGAGTAGCGGTCGAACCGCTTTTGCTCTGATCAAACCGTAGCACAGGGAGGTGCCCCGGGAATGCTCGTTTATGTTCGCGGCGCTGGCGATATCGCCACGGGTGTCGCTGCCCGTTTGGTGCGCGCCGGCGTGTCGGTTGTCATGGCCGATATCGCGGTTCCCACGTGCATCCGCCGCACAATCAGTTTTTGCGAGGCCATTCGCCTGGGCGAGGTCCAGGTCGAGGGCATTCGCGCTCGCTTGGCACAGACGCCGGCTGAGGCGCTTGCGATTGCCGAGGCTGGAGACGTCGCCGTTGTGGTAGACCCCCAGGCCAAGATGATCGGCGAGCTGAAACCCGCGGCTGTGGTCGACGCGATTTTGGCTAAGCGCAACTTGGGCACCACGCGCGACATGGCGCCCGCCGTCATCGCCGTGGGGCCGGGCTTTACCGCGCCGGTTGACTGCGACGCCGTGGTCGAGACCATGCGCGGGCATTTTCTCGGCCGTGTCATTACCCAAGGTTCGCCCCAGCCTAACACGGGCGTGCCGGGCATTATCGCCGGCTATGGCAAGGAACGTGTTATCCACAGCCCCGCCGCCGGCGTGTTTCGGTCCGACCGCGCAATCGGCGACATCGTGAGCGCCGGAGACGTGATTGGCTACGCGGGCGATACGCCCATGTGCACGCAGATCGATGGCTGTCTGCGCGGGCTTTTGGCGAACGGCGTGCAGGTGACTGAGGGCTTTAAATGCGCCGATGTCGATCCGCGCGGCGACGCCAGCTACATCAACTATATTTCGGACAAGGCGACATCGGTCGGCGGCGGCGTGCTCGAGGCACTCGCTATGCTCACCGATGTCTTTAGAGGATAGAAGGCGGCAATGGAAAAGCTCGATGTTGTGAATGCGGCGCTTGCCGCCCTGCGTGCTGGCGAGACGTGCGAGCTCGTGGTCGTGGCCGGTACGGCGGGGTCATCACCACGCGGCGTGGGCGCCTGGATGGCCGTCTTTGCCGATGGCAGCCAAGCGGGCACCATCGGCGGCGGCAAGATTGAGCTTTTTGCGCTGGACGAGGCGCGCGAGCTGCTGGCCGCAGGGCAATCGCGTCTGGTCCGCTACACCATGGGCGGCGAGAACTCCGATACCGGCATGATCTGCGGCGGGGCCATCTGCCTGTGCTACCTGCATCTGGACTCGACCCAGGCACCGTTGTTCCAGTCGGTTGCCGACGTCTTGGCCTATCGGCGCATCGGCGACTTCGTCATCGACTTTGAGCCGTTTATCGCGAGCGCGCTCGAGGGCGATGTGGTTGAGTACCATGGCGAGACATCGCGCCATACCATTGCCGGCTGCCCCGAGCTTTCGCTGGTGGAGGAGGGGAGTAAGGTCACCTACACCAACGCCGCCTCCGAGATTCCCCCGGCGCACATCGAGACGCTCTGCCCCGAGGGCCTGACCTATATCTTTGGCTGCGGCCACGTGGGCGCTGCGACGGCGCGGGTGCTCACGGCGGCGGGCTTTGCCGTCGTGGCTTGCGACGACCGCCCCGGCACGCTGACCCCCGAATGGGTGCCCGGCGTCTACGACCGTCGTCTGGTCGATTATAAGAACCTGAGCGAGCTGTGCCCCATCGGCCCGCGCGACTTGGTGGTCGTCGCCACGGCGGGTCACAAGTCCGATATCGACGTGGTGATTCAGGCCATGCGCGCTAAACCCGCCTATCTGGGCTGCCTGGGCTCGCGCCGCAAGACCGCCTTTGTGCGCGCCCGCCTGGAGCAGGAGGGCTTTACGCAGGGCCAGATCGACGGGCTGCGCCTGCCGATCGGCGTTGCCATCGAGGCCGAGGATCCCGAGGAGATTGCCATCTCCATCGCCGCCGAGATGATCCACCTGCGCCGCACCAAACTCGTCCCCCGCAAGCGATAGTCTCATCCCCATCAATAAGTTGCGGTGAAATACGGACTGTTTGGCGGCTTAACAGGCTTAAACAGTCCGTATTTCACCGCAACTGCTTTTTGGGACCCATTTGTGCGGGGGAGTTGTGGAGTTGTGCAGGCAGACGAGGTTTTTCTGGAAATACGCTCCCGATGCGCGTATAGTACCGATTGTTTTGTCGGCTCCTGCTGCGTCGAGTCCAAACCGCGAAATGCCATGAGCGGCGCGGATGCAGCCAGGAGGCACGAGGACAACCCATCGTGGCCACGCCCCGTGCTTAAAACCCCAAGAAGGAGTGAACAATGGCAGAAGAGAAGTATGTGCCGCGTCTGAAGACCAAGTACAACAACGAGGTCAAGCAGCAGCTTCAGGACAAGTTCCAGTACGAGAACGTCATGATGATCCCCAAGTTTGAGAAGATCGTCGTGAACATGGGTGTCGGCGAGGCCGCTACCGATTCCAAGGCCATCGACGGTGCCGTGCGCGACCTGCGCGCCATCACCGGCCAGCAGCCGATGATCACCCGTGCCCGCAAGTCCATCGCTACCTTCCGCCTGCGCGCTGGTATGCCGATCGGCTGCAAGGTTACCCTGCGTGGCGACCGTATGTGGGAGTTCTTCGATCGTCTGACCTCCGTCGCGATCCCCCGTATCCGCGACTTCCGCGGCATCTCCGCCAAGAGCTTCGACGGCCGTGGTAACTTCTCCATGGGCGTCACCGAGCAGCTCATCTTCCCCGAGATCGACTTCGACTCCGTCGATCACCAGCGTGGTATGGACATCACTTTCGTGACCACCGCCAACACCGATGAGGAGGCCAAGGCCCTTCTGGACGCCTTCGGTTTCCCGTTCAAGAAATAGGTTCACCTGCCCTATGAGCGCCGTTCCCAGAAGGGGGCGGCGCTTGGGGCGAACAATACTCTATGTGAGGAGGATATAAGTGGCTAAGACATCGATGATCGTCAAGTGCAATCGCAAGCAGAAGTTCTCTACTCGTGAGTACACGCGCTGCCAGCGCTGCGGCCGTCCGCACTCTGTGTACCGCAAGTTCGGCCTGTGCCGTGTCTGCTTCCGCGAGCTTGCACTCAAGGGCGAGCTTCCCGGCGTTAAGAAGGCCAGCTGGTAAGTCACTACCAGCGTTTCAAGCATCCGTTTGGAACAGGGAAAACGCGCTAGTTAGGCTTTGCCGTTAAGGGCGGCGAAGAACCAAGAGCACGTGTTCATCAAGAACGAAGGAGAATCTGTATGAACCTTACAGACCCGATCGCAGATATGCTTACGCGCATCCGTAACGCTAACTCTGTGAACAAGGCCACGGTCTCCATGCCGAGCAGCAAGAAGCTCGTCGAGATCGCTCGTGTTCTGCACGAGGAGGGCTACATCGAGGGCTACGATGTCGAGGACACCGTTCCCCAGAAGACTCTGCACATCACGCTTAAGTATGGTCCCAAGAAGGCTAAGGTCATCAACGGCATCCGCCGCATTTCCAAGCCGGGCCTGCGTAAGTACACCGGCGTTGCCGACATGCCCCGCGTTCGCGGTGGCCTTGGTACCGCCATTATTTCCACCAGCCATGGCGTCATGACCGACCGCGATGCTCGCAAGCACAACGTCGGCGGCGAGATCATCGCTTACGTCTGGTAATTCGCTCGGTAGGTAGAAGGAAAGGAGATCACCGTGTCTCGTATCGGTAATAAGCCTGTCCAGATTCCCGCCGGAGTCGAAGTGGCAGTCAACGGCAACAACGTTGCCGTCAAGGGCCCCAAGGGCCAGCTCGAGCTCGATGTCTATGAGAAGCTCGCTATCAACGTCGAGGACAACGTCCTCACCGTTTCCCGTCCCGACGACGAGCGTGAGACCCGTGCCCGCCACGGCCTCACCCGCGCCCTCATCCACAACATGGTTGTTGGCGTTTCCGAGGGCTTCGAGAAGAAGCTCGAGCTCGCCGGCGTCGGTTACCGCGTGCAGCAGAAGGGCAAGAACCTCGAGTTCTCCCTGGGCTTCTCGCACCCCGTGATCGTCGAGGCTCCCGAGGGCATCACCTTCGAGGTTCCCGACAACACCCACGTGAACGTCAAGGGTATCAACAAGCAGCAGGTCGGTCAGATCGCCGCTGAGATCCGCGGTCATCGTCCCCCCGAGCCTTACAAGGGCAAGGGTATCCACTATGTTGGCGAGCACATCCGCCGCAAGCTGGGTAAGGCCGCCAAGTAGTCGTAACCGACTCACTCGCATAAGACCAGCACCCCGTCAGGTGCTGGCAAGATCAACCTTTTTAGGAGTTTACGTATGAACAAGCATAAGGCGAAGCTGGAAGGCCTCAAGCGTCGTCAGCGTCGTGTTCGCGGCAAGGTCTCGGGTACCGCCGAGCGTCCGCGTCTTCGCGTGACCCGTACTAACGCCAACATCTATGCCCAGATCATCGACGACAGCAAGGGCTCCAGCCTGACGCTCGTCTCTGCCTCGACCCTCGAGGCCGAGTTCAAGGGCACCCACACCTCGAACAAGGAGGCTGCGGAGAAGGTCGGTCAGCTCGTTGGCAAGCGCGCCATCGAGGCCGGCATCACCAAGGTCGCCTTCGATCGCGGTGGCCGTATCTACCATGGCCGCGTCAAGGCCCTCGCCGACGGTGCTCGTGCCGCCGGTCTCGAGTTCTAGGAGGTATGTAGCACATGGCTCGTAATCAGAAGCAGCAGCGCGAGGCCTCCGAGTTCGAGGAGCGCGTCGTTTACATCAACCGCGTGTCGAAGACCGTCAAGGGTGGTCGTCGCATGAGCCTCGTCGCTCTCGTCGTCGTTGGCGACGGCAAGGGTAACGTCGGCGTTGGCATGGGCAAGTCCGCTGAGGTGCCCCTGGCCATCTCCAAGGCGTCTCTCGATGCCAAGAAGAACATGTTCCACGTGCCGGTGACCGAGCAGGGCACCATCCCGCACGAGGTTCTCGGCCACTTTGGTGCCGGCCGCATCATCATCAAGCCCGCTGTCGAGGGTACCGGCGTTATCGCCGGCGGCGCTGTGCGTCCCCTCTTTGAGCTTGCTGGCATCAAGAACGTCCTGTCCAAGTCCCTCGGTACCGACAACGGCCTCAACATCATCAAGGCTGCCGTCGAGGGCCTCAAGGAGCTCTCCAGCCCTGAGGACGTCGCGGCTCGCCGTGGCCTGACGGTCTCCGAGATGTTCGTCGGTAAGGAGAACTAAGCATGGCTGACACCATCAAGATCAAGCAGGTCCGCAGCACCAACGGTTGCAAGCAGGACCAGGTCCGTACTGTCCGTGCCCTCGGTCTCCACAGGATCCGCGAGGTTCGCGAGATTGCTGACAACGAGTCCGTCCGCGGCATGATCTTCAAGGTCAAGCACCTTGTCGAGATTGTAGAGGAGTAGCAAATGCAGCTTCACGATCTTACTCCCGCGCCCGGTTCCACCAAGAACCGCAAGCGCGTCGGCCGTGGCAATTCTTCGGGTCACGGCACCACTTCTGGCCGCGGTCAGAAGGGCCAGGGTTCCCGCTCTGGTGGCACCAAGGGTGCCGGCTTCGAGGGTGGCCAGACTCCGCTGGCTATGCGCCTGCCCAAGCTTCCGGGCTTCCGCAACCCCCGTCGTATCGAGTACACCGCCGTTAACGTTGAGCGTCTCGAGCGTAAGTTCGAGGATGGCGCTGTGATCGACGGTGCCGCTCTTAAGGCCGCTCGCATCACCAAGAGCGAGTTCGAGCCCGTCAAGGTGCTCGGCAATGGTGAGCTCACCAAGAAGTTCACGGTCAAGGTCGACAAGGTCAGCGCTTCTGCGCAGGCCAAGATCGAGGCCGCCGGCGGAAAGGTCGAGCTGCCGTGCTAAATGGTCTTAAGAATGCTTTCCGCATCAAAGAATTGCGCGAAAAGATTCTTTTTACCATAGCTATGCTCGTCGTGTACCGCATTGGTGCGCACGTTCCTGTGCCCGGCATTCCCTTCCAGGGGATGCTGGGCCTTTTCTCGACCGATAACAATTCGGTCGCCGCAGGTGCTATGGCCCTCCTGAATCTTTTCTCTGGCGGCGCGTTGAGCTATGTTTCGGTGTTTTCGCTGGGCATCATGCCTTACATCACCAGCTCGATCATCCTCCAGATGCTCCAGGCCGTTGTGCCTTCCCTGCATGAGCTTGCCCGCGAGGGCGAGGTCGGTCAGACCAAGATTACGCAGTATTCGCGTTACCTCACCCTGGCTCTGGCAATCCTCAACTCCGTGGGTTACCTCTTCCTCTTTAAGAGCTTCGGCATCAGCTTTAATGGCGCTGGCGCTCCCGAGATCATCTTCGACCTCATGGTCGTCGGCACGCTTACTGCGGGCGCCATGCTGATCATGTGGATTGGTGAGCTCATTACCCAGCGCGGTATCGGCAATGGCATGTCGCTGATCATCTTTGCGAACATCATGGCCGGTTTGCCGCAGGCTATCTTCTCCAGCACCGAGGGCAATGCCGGTGGCATCATCACCATGGTGATCATCTGCGCCATCATCCTGCTGGTTATCCCGCTGATTGTTTTCCTTGAGCGCGGCCAGCGCCGCATTCCGGTCTCCTACGCCAAGCGCGTCGTGGGCCGTCGCATGATGGGTGGCCAGACCACCTACCTGCCCATCAAGGTCAACACTGCGGGTGTCGTGCCGATCATCTTCGCTTCGGCGCTGCTGTACTTCCCGGCTCAGATTGCCGTGTTCTTCCCCGGCATCGGCTGGATTCAGGCAGTTGCCTCTGCGCTTTCGACCGGTTGGCTCAACTGGGTGCTTAACGTTGTCCTCATCGTGTTCTTCGCGTACTTCTACACTTCCATGGTGTTCAACCCCGATGACACGGCCGACAACCTTAAGAAGCAGGGCGGCTTTATTCCGGGCGTCCGTCCGGGTAGGGCTACCGCGGCCTACATCAAGAACGCGCTCAACAAGATCACGCTTCCCAGCGCTGTCTTTTTGGCGCTCATCGCCATCGTGCCTTCGATCATCTTCTCCTTCACGGGTAACCATCTGATCCAGGCATTTGGCGGCACGTCCATCCTCATCATGGTCGGCGTCGTGCTCGACACGGTCGATAAGCTCGAAGGCCAGATCAAGATGTATGATTACGATGGATTCTTTAAATAGGCTAGAGGAGGATTGCTCATGAACCTCGTATTGCTCGGAGCTCCGGGTGCCGGTAAGGGCACCGTCGCACAGGAGCTCGTCGCCGAGTTTGGCGTCGCTCACATTTCCACGGGCGACCTGCTGCGTGCTGCCGTCAAGGGTGGCACCGAGCTTGGTATTCAGGCTAAGAAGTACATGGACGCTGGCGAGCTCGTTCCCGACCAGCTCGTGATCGACCTTGTCAAGGAGCGCCTTGCTGCCGATGACGCCCAGCAGGGCTTCATCCTCGACGGCTTCCCGCGCAACACCGCCCAGGCTGTGACGCTCGATTCCGAGCTCTCCGCCATGGGTCGCGAGATCGACTGCGCCCTTCTGGTCGACGTGGCCCCCGAGGTCATCATCGATCGTCTGTCTTCGCGTCGCACCTGCCGCGCCTGCGGTTACACCGGCACCGCTGCCGATGCTACCTGCCCCAAGTGCGCCGGCGAGATGTATCAGCGCGACGACGACAAGCCCGAGACCATCAAGAACCGTCTCGACGTCTACGAGAAGTCCACGAGCCCGCTCGTCGACTACTATCGTGGCCAGGGTCTGCTCAAGTCGGTCAACGGTGACCAGGCTCGCGAGACCGTGTACGGGGATGTCAAAGAGGCTCTCGGTCTATGATCAAGATTAAGTCTGCAACGCAAATCGAGCAGATGAAGAAGGCAGGAGCGCTATCTAAGATGGCGCTCCGCCACGTTGGAGCCATGGTGCGCCCTGGTGTTTCGACCTTTGAGCTCGATCAGCTCGCGGAGCAGATTATCCGTATGCATGGCGGCACCCCGGCCTTTAAGGGTTACGGCGGGGTCCCC
>CALEXE010000098.1:0-43689 GCA_937925265.1 uncultured Collinsella sp.
CCGACAGTATGCTGTTTGCCGCAGGGGAGAGCCTGCCGGTGCATGAGTTCCACCATTGGGACACTACGGCCAACGGCGAGGCCTTTGCAGCCGCCAAGGCAGATGGACGGCAGTGGTCCTGCGGCTTTGCCAATGAGCATCTCTTTGCGGGTTTTCCGCATCTGTACTGGGCCGGTACGCCGCTGCCGAAGCGCTTTGCGGCTGCAGCCGAACATTATATAAAGGAAACATCATGACCGAAAACGAACTGAAAAACCTGCTTGCAGCCGTTACCCCGCCGGACGAGACCGCCCGCGGCGCAGCCCACGCCCACTGGGCTGCGCTGGCAAAGCCTTTGGGCGGACTGGGTCGGCTGGAAGCCATGGTCGAGGACGCCGCCGCGCTGACCGGCGACCCCGTGCCGGATGTCAGCCGCCGCGCGGTGCTGGTGCTCTGCGCGGACAACGGCGTTGTGGCGCAGGGCGTCAGCCAGACCGATGCCTCCGTGACCCGCGCCGTGCTCGAAAACCTGACCGCCCGCCGCACCAGTGTCTGCCGTATGGCCGCTGCGGCCCACTGCGACGTCGTGCCCGTCGATATGGGCATTGCGGGCGCACCCGTGCCCGGCGCGGCGGACTGCCGCATTGCTGCGGGCACGGCTGACTTTACCACCGGCCCGGCTATGACCCGCGCACAGGCCGTGCAGGCCATCGCCGCGGGCATCGCGCTGGTGCGCGCGCAGAAGCAGAACGGCGCACAGCTGCTGGCGACGGGGGAAATGGGCATCGGCAACACAACGACGTCCAGCGCCGTTGCCAGCGTGCTGCTGGGCCGCCCTGTGGCCGAGATGACCGGGCGCGGCGCGGGACTTTCCGACGCAGGACTGAACCGCAAAATAGATGCGATAGAACGCGGCATTGCCCGCAACCACCCAGACGCCGCGGACCCGCTGGGGGTGCTGGCGGCGCTGGGCGGCTTTGATATTGCCGGGCTGTGCGGCGTGTTTCTGGGCGGTGCGCTCGAAAGGCTACCCATCGTGATGGACGGATTCATCAGCGGCGTGGCGGCGCTGTGCGCGGTGCGGCTCTGCCCCGCGGCGGAAAAGGCCGTTTTCGCCAGCCATGTGTCCAGTGAGCCAGCCGCACATATTGTGCTGGACGCGCTGTGCAAAAAACCGCTTATCACCGCAGAGCTGCATCTGGGCGAGGGCACGGGCGCGGTGGCCAGCCTGCCGCTGTGGGATATGGCGCTGGCCGTCTACAACGGCTGCTACTCGTTTGCGGAGGGCGGCATCACGCCGTACACCCCGCAATGCTGACGCTGGTCATCGGCGGTGCGGCCAGCGGTAAAAGCGCCTATGCGGAGTCGCTCTGCCTGCGCGCACCGCTGCCGCGCACCTATCTGGCGACGATGCAGGTATGGGACGCCGAGTGCGCCGCCCGCGTGGCAAAGCACCGCGCCATGCGGGCCGAAAAGCAGTTCACCACGGTAGAGTGCCCGCTGCACCTGGACCGCGTGGCCCTGCCCCGGCGCGGCACCGTGCTGCTGGAGGACCTGGGCAACCTGGCCGCCAATGAGCTGTATGACCCCGACGGTGCAGGGACGGAAACCGCGGCGGCGATCCTGCGGGGCATTGACAAGATGCTGCTGCAATGTGATAATCTGATTGTGGTTTCCAATGAGGTGTTCAGCGGTGGGGCAGACTATGCGGGCGATACGGACCGCTATCTGCGCGCACTGGCCGCCGTCAACAACGCTGCGGCGGCGCGGGCAGACCGCGTGGTGCGCGTTGTCTGCGGCATCCCCGTCTATTACAAAGGAAGTGAAGGTCCGTGACAGCTTTACAGACGATTGCGGTGGCGTTCGCCATGTTTTCGGCCCTGCCGATGCCGCAGTTCGACTGGAACGAAAAAAATATGCGCTACGCCATGTGCGCCTTCCCGCTCATTGGTGTCGTTATTGGTGCGGCGTGGTGTGTGTGTGGCACGCTGCCCCTGCCGGACCTTGCCAAGGCGGCAGGCTTTGCGCTGATCCCGGTATGGATCACCGGCGGCATCCATCTGGACGGCTATGCCGACACCTGCGATGCCCTTTCCAGCTACGGCGACCGAGAAAAGAAGCTGGAAATATTAAAAGACCCCCATTGCGGTGCCTTTGCGGTCATCCGGCTGTGCAGCTATTTTCTGGCCTATTTTGCCCTGTGCACCTGTGTGAGTTTTACACCCCGCGTGGGTGTGCTGTGGGTTCTGGCACTGGTGCTGGAACGGGCGCTTTCGGGCCTTGCGGTGGCATCGTTCCCCATGGCAAAAAACACCGGTCTTGCACACACCTTTGCCACTGCAGCAGACAAAACTGTGGTGCGCCGGGTGCTAGCGGTGCTGGCCGCAGTGCTGTGCGTGGGCATGGCGGCGCTGGGCGGCTGGGCGCTGGTGCTGGCAGCGCTGGCGGTGCTCTGGCGCTACCATGCTGTGAGCCGGAAGCAGTTCGGCGGCATCACCGGCGACCTTGCCGGGTGGTTTTTGCAAAAGGCCGAGCTCTGGATGCTGGCGGCACTGTGTGCCTGCCAGTGGGGAGGGCTGCTATGATCTTTATTACCGGGCCGCTCTACAGCGGCAAGCGCACCTTTGCGCAAACACTTCCCGGCAAGCGTCTTTCGGACGTGCAGGTATTGGCTGCCGATGCCGCCGACCGCGAGGCACTGGAACGGCTGGCAGACCGCCTTGCTTCTGAATACGATATCCTCATCGCCACCGAGGTAGGCGGCGGTGTTGTGCCGATGGATGTCAAACAGCGCGCCGACCGCGAGGCGGCGGGCAGGCTTGCCTGCCTGCTGGCCGCACGGGCCGAATGCGTGGTGCAGATGTTCTGCGGCATCCCAACGGTTTTGAAAGGAGAATTGTCTCAATGCTGATCTATCTTCTGCGTCATGGCCAGACGGAATACAACGCCCAGAAGCGTTATCAGGGCCAGCGCGATATCCCGCTCTCACCCGAAGGCGCTGCCCAGCTGCGCCGGGCAGATTTTGACCCCGATGTGGTCTATGTTTCCACCCTGCAGCGCACCAGCCAGACGGCGCGCATCTTGTTCCCGGAGGCAAAGCTTGTGCCGGTGGACGGCCTGAAAGAGATGTGCTTTGGCAGCTTTGAGGGACGCAATTTCATCGAGATGGAAAAGGACCCCGAGTATCAGGCATGGGTGAAGGCCAACTGCGAAAGCCCCTGCCCGGATGGAGAGCGCAAGACGGATTTTTCAGACCGCATCTGCCGCACCGTGGCAGAGCTGATCGATAAAGCTCTTGCCGCAGGCGAAGAACGGCTGGTCATTCTGGCCCACGGCGGCACCCAGATGGCCGCCATGGAGCGGTTTGCCGTCCCCCACAGGGACTATTACGCATGGTGCGGGCCCAACGCGGGCGGCTTTGTGCTGGATGCAAAGGACTGGACGGAAAAGCATCTGCTGTATCTCGTGAAGACCGTCCAGTACACAAAGGAGAGCAGGGCATGATCCTTCAGGCAGTTGTCGGCGGTTTTGTGCTGGACGCGCTCTTCGGCGACCCGGCGTGGCTGCCGCACCCGGTGGTGCTTATGGGCAGATGCATCTCCCGGCTGGAAAAATTCCTGCGTGCCCGCCTGCCCGGCACCCCGCAGGGCGAGCTGCTGGGCGGTGCCGTGACGGCGTTCTGCCTGCCGGTGGGCACCTTTCTGGTCACGAGCCTTGTGTGTCTGGCGGCGGCAAAGCTCAGCCCGTGGCTGGGCCTTGCGGTGCAGATGTTCTGGTGCGGGCAGGCGCTGGCGGCAAGGGGCCTTGCGCAGGAGAGCACAAATGTGTATAACGAGCTGGTCCGGAACGACCTGCCCGCTGCTCGCAAAGCCGTGAGCCGCATCGTGGGCCGCGACACCCAGAACCTGACCGCAGAGGGCGTGACAAAGGCCGCGGTGGAAACGGTGGCCGAAAATGCCAGCGACGGCGTCATTGCGCCGCTGCTGTATATGCTCATCGGCGGGGCACCGCTGGCGCTGACCTACAAGGCCATCAACACCATGGACAGCATGCTGGGCTACAAAAACGAAAAGTACCTTTCTTTCGGCCGCATCCCCGCCAAGCTGGACGACGCGGCAAACTATCTGCCCAGCCGTCTGGCGGGTCTGCTGTGGTGCGCGGCGGCGGCCCTGACCGGCAACAGCGCCAAAGGGGCGTGGCGTATCTGGCGGCGGGACCGGCGCAACCATGCCAGCCCCAACAGTGCCCAGACCGAGAGCGCGTGTGCCGGAGCACTGGGCGTGCAGCTGGCCGGGCCTGCCTACTATTTTGGGGAATATTACCCCAAGCCTACCATTGGCGACGCCCTGCGTCCCATTGAGCCGGAGGACATCCGCCGCGCCAATAAAATGATGTACGCCGAAAGCCTGATGGCCCTGCTGCTGGGGCTGGCGATCCGAGGGGTGATCTTATGACACAGCTGACACACGGCGGCGACTGGGCCGGATATCGGGCACAGTACGGGCACGACGCGCTGGATTTTTCGGCCAACGTGAGCCCGCTGGGCCTGCCGCAGGGCGTGGCGAACGCCATTGCTGCCGCCCTGCCTCACGCCGACCGCTACCCCGACCCCCTGTGCCGGGCACTGCGGGCAAAGCTGGCCCCGCACGAGGGGATCCCGGCAGAATCTATCCTCTGCGGCAACGGCGCGGCAGACCTGATCTTCCGGCTGGCGTGGGCGGCAAAGCCCCGCACCGCGCTGGTGACCGCCCCCACTTTTGCCGAGTACGCCGCCGCGCTGGAAAGTGCGGGCTGTGCGGTGCGGCGACATTTTCTGCAGGCAGAGGTCGATTTTGCCGTGACGGATTCCATCCTCTCCTCCATCACGCCGGAGGTGGACATGGTATTTCTCTGCCAGCCCAACAACCCCACCGGGCAGCTCACGCCGCTGCCCCTTGTGGAGCGCATCCTGCGCCGGTGCGAAGCCTGCGGGGCACTGCTGGTGGTGGACGAATGTTTTCTGGATTTTCTGCCCGACTGCGACACCCTGACCGCCAAAGCCCTGCTGGACAGCAAAAATCTGCTGATTCTCAAGGCCTTTACCAAGCTGTACGGCATGGCCGGGGTGCGGCTGGGGTACTGCCTGTGTGCCAACACGGCCCTGATGGAAGCCATGCAGGCCGCCGGGCAGCCGTGGGCGGTGTCCAGTCTGGCGCAGGCCGCCGGGCTTGCCGCACTGGACGAAACGGCCTATGTGGCACAGGTGCGGGCACTCATTGCGCAGCAGCGGCCCCGGCTCACGGCCGGGCTGCGGGCACTGGGCCTGCGGGTACTGGACGGACGAGCAAACTACCTGCTGTTCCAGGGGCCGGAAACGCTGGGTGATGCCCTGCGGCAGCGGGGCGTGGTGCTGCGCAGCTGCAGCAACTACCCCGGGCTGGACGGCAGCTGGTACCGCACCGCCGTGCGTACCGGGCCGGAAAACGATGAACTGTTAAAGACCCTTGCGGAGGTACTGGCATGAACAAAGCAACCTGCATTATGGTGCAGGGCACCATGAGCGGTGCAGGCAAAAGTCTGCTGTGCGCCGCACTGTGCCGTATTTTTGCACAGGACGGCTACCGGGTGGCTCCTTTCAAGAGCCAGAACATGGCCCTGAACAGCTTTGTGACCCGGGACGGGCTGGAAATGGGCCGGGCGCAGGTGGTGCAGGCGCAGGCCGCCGGGATGGAACCGGACGTGCGCATGAACCCCATCCTGCTCAAACCCAGCAGCGACACCGGCAGTCAAGTAATCGTGAACGGCGAGGTGCGGGGGCAGATGCCCGCCGCCGCCTACTTTAAAATGAAGCGGTCGCTGATCCCGGACATCCTTGCCGCCTACAACAGTCTGGCCGAAGAGGTGGACATCATCGTCATTGAGGGAGCTGGCAGCCCGGCCGAGATCAACCTGAAAGCCGACGACATTGTGAACATGGGCCTTGCCAAGCTGGTGGACGCCCCTGTGCTGCTGGCCGGAGACATCGACCGGGGCGGCGTCTTTGCACAGCTGTACGGCACGGTGGCCCTGCTGGAGCCAGACGAGCGGACCCGCATCAAGGGGCTGCTCATCAACAAGTTCCGGGGCGACGTGGAGATCCTGCGTCCCGGCCTTGCCATGCTGGAAGAAAAAACGCAGCTGCCGGTGCTGGGGGTCATCCCCTACCTGAAGGTGGACATTGAGGATGAGGATTCTCTTTCCACCCGGCTGGAGGCAGGGCGGGCCGTCAAACCACTGGATGCGGCCATTCTGCGCCTGCCGCACATCTCCAACTTCACCGACTTCATGCCGCTGGAACAGCACCCGCTGCTGGGGGTGCGCTATGTGCAGAGTCCCCGCCAGCTGGGCACGCCGGATGTGGTGATCCTGCCCGGCACCAAAAACACCATAGACGACCTGCTGTGGCTGCGTCAGTGCGGGCTGGAAGCGGCGGTGCTCAAGCTGGCCGCGCAGGGCACCCCTGTGCTGGGCGTGTGCGGCGGCTACCAGATGCTGGGGCACACTCTTGCCGATCCGGACGGCGAAGAAAGCGGCACCCCCTGCACCCTGCGCGGGCTGGCGCTTCTGCCCACGGACACCGTGTTCAACGCCGAAAAGCAGCTGCGCCAGACCCATGCCACCGCCGAGGCCATCCCCTTTGCCGGGGCAAAGCTGACCGGCTACGAGATCCACGCCGGGCGCACGACAGTGCAGGGCCGCCCGTTCTGCATTCTGGCCGACGGCACGCCGGAAGGGTGTGTGCAGGCCAATGTGTTCGGCACCTACCTGCATGGGCTGTTTGACACCGGCGAGCTGACCGAAAAACTCACCGCATTTTTGTGCAAAAAGAAGGGCATCTCCCCCGCCGACGCACCGTTGCTCTCGATGGAGCAGTACCGGCAGCAGCAGTTCGACCTGCTGGCCGACGGCGTGCGGGCCGCGCTGGACATGGATGCCGTATACGCCGCCATGGGCATGGACCGCAAAGGAGGGAACCGCGTATGATCCCGCAGCATCATCTGCCCGCCGACATCGAGCGGACAAGCCTTTCCATCATCACAGCCGAGCTGGCGGAACTGGGCCTGACGCCTCCGTCGGAAACCGCCGCCGTGGTCAAGCGGGTGATTCACACCACCGCCGACTTTGACTATGCCCGGAATCTGCACTTCACCCCCGGTGCCGTAGCGGCCGGGGTGAAGGCCCTGCGGGCGGGCACTCCCATCATCACCGACACGAACATGGCGCTCGCAGGCATAAGCAAGCCCGCGCTCGCGAAGCTCGGCTGCAAGGCCGTGTGCTTCATGGCCGACCCCGATGTCGCCGCGGCTGCGCGCGCCGCGGGCACGACTCGCGCCGTTGCGAGCATGGACAAAGCTTGCGGCATCGAGGGTCCGCTCATCGTGGCCGTCGGCAACGCTCCCACAGCACTTCTGCGCCTCGCCGAGCTCATGGACGCGGGGAAGATCGCGCCCGCTCTCGTCGTTGGGGTGCCGGTCGGGTTTGTGAACGTGGTCGAGGCGAAAGAGGAGCTACTCGCGCGACGCGTGCCGGCCATCGTCGCGAGGGGTCGCAAGGGCGGCTCGACCGTGGCGGCTGCCATTATGAACGCGCTGCTCTACCAGATCACGCGCACAGGCGGCCCGAAGTGACGGCTCCCGCATCCGCGCCGGCGCTGCGCATCTTCGCCGGCACCACCGAGGGCCGCCTTCTGTGCGAATGGGCGAGCGGGGCGGGCATCCCCGCCCGTGCCTACGCGGCAACCGAGTACGGAGGCGAGCTATTGGGTGAGCTTCCGGACATCGAGGTGCATGCGGGCAGGCTCGACGAGGCCGACATGGAGCGCGAGCTTTCCGGCGCGCGCATCGTCGTCGACGCCACGCACCCCTTCGCTACGCTCGCAAGCGGTAACATCCGGGCCGCTTCGCTCGCCGTGGGTGCACGATGCCTGCGCCTTGCGCGCCCAGTCGAGGCGCTGCCCAAAGGCGTCGTGTCGGTCGCGTCGATCGCCTGCGCGGCGCGCTTTCTCTCCGAGAACCCGGGTCGCGCTCTTCTCACGACGGGGAGCAAGGAGCTTGCTCCCTACACGCGCGTCGCCGAATTCGCGGAGCGCTTCTTCGTGCGCGTGCTCCCGCTGCCCAGTGCTATAACGAAGTGCATCGACGCGGGGTTTTCGCCGTCGCACGTCATCGGCATGCAGGGGCCCTTCACCCGCGAGCTCAACGAGGCGATGCTTCGGCAGGTGGGCGCCCAGTGGCTTGTGACCAAGGACTCGGGAACCGTAGGCGGCACGGCCGAGAAGCTCGCCTCCGCGCGCGACGTGGGAGCGCGCTGCATCGTGGTCACCCGTCCCGCCGAGGGAGGCGGGGCCCTTTCGCTTCGGGAAGTGGAAGACGCGCTCTTACGGGAGTTCGCGCGCTAGGCGCTTGCCGCGCCTGCGCGCCCTCCCGCCCGCGAGGAGGAGCGTCCCGAGCAAGCTCGACCCGTACAAGCCCGTCATCCATCAATAGCTCGAGGACGACGCCCAGAACTGGCGCAAACAGCCCTTCAATAAGTTGCGGTGAAATAGTGTCTGTTTTTGCTGCTAGATAGCATATTCAGTCCCTAATTCACCGCAACTTGTTGGTGGTGGCTTACTGGTAGCTGGTGGTGGCTTACTGGTAGCGTAGGCACTCCACCGGGTCGAGCTTTGCCGCGCGGCGGGCAGGGTAGAAGCCAAAGGTTACGCCGATGCCGACGGAGACGGCGAAGGCCAGCAGCACCGTGGCGATTGAAAAGCTCGGTGTGATTTGCCCGCTGGCACCGAGCTCGCTGAGAACCCCTGATCCTGCGGCAAACATCGCGAGGCCCCAGGCCAGCAGATAGCCAATCAGGACGCCCAGCAGGCCACCGGTGACGCACAGCGCCGAGGACTCGGCCAAAAACTGCGCGGTGATATCGCGGCGACTGGCGCCCAAGGCACGGCGAATACCGATCTCGCGGATGCGCTCAGTCACGTTGGTGAGCATCATATTCATAATGCCGATACCGCCGACAAGCAGCGAGATGCTGGCGACAGCGCCCATGATGAGCGAGAAGGCGCCCATAAACGAGTTGAGTGCATCGATGGCGCTTTTCATGGAGGTCGCCGATACGCTGTCGTACTCATCATCCTCCGAGATGCCCTTCATCGCGCGCACCTTAGACTCGATGGTTTTGCAGAGCTCGTCCATGTCCGTGCCCTCGGCAGCAAGTGCCGTCACGCTGGGGAATGAAGGATTCTCGTCGCCAAACAGGCCGGAGATGGTTTCGCGTGGCATATACAGCGTGAGCGAGCCCATGGAGTCGCTGCCGCCATCAATCACGCCTACAATCTGCACCTCGCCGTTGGACACCTTGATGGTTTTCCCCAGTGCGTCCTGTTCGTTGCCGTAAAGCTGATCGGCGCCGCCGCGGCTGATGAGCGCCACGCGCGAGCCTGATTGGGACTCGGCCTGGGAATAGGTGCGCCCCGCAACGAGCTTGCTGGCCCCCACGGTGTCGAGCATGTCGCTATCGACACCCTGCGCCATGACGGTATAGCTTTTATCGCCGGTCTTATACTCGGTATACGCGCTGTCGACAATGCCGATCTGCTCTATCTGCGGCACCAGTTTTTGAAGCTTCTGGACGTCAGAATCAGTGAGTTCTTGGGACGAATAGATCTGCACCATGCGGGCTGCATTGAGCCCCAGGCTGTTGACCAGGCTGTTTTGTATGCCGCCGATGAGCGAAGTCATGGCGATGACCGATGCGATGCCGATGACAATGCCCAGGATGGTGAGCAGGCTGCGCCCCTTGTTGGCCTCGAGCGAGTGAAGTGCTTCCTGGATGAGATCGCGGGCGCTCATGCTACCACTCCTTTCGGCGGGTTGGCGGAGGCGGAAATCATGGGCAGGCTATCTACGGCGCTGCGCAGGGCCCGCGGTGTATGTGGAATATACGCGCCGTCGTGTATACGACCGTCGCGGATGGTCACGGCACGGTCGGCCTCGGCGGCGATGCCGGGGTCGTGCGTGATGAGTATGATGGTCTTGCCGCGCTCCTGGAGCTTATGGAAGGTCTCCATCACAAGCGCTCCGGTAGCGGAGTCCAGGTTTCCCGTCGGCTCGTCGGCAAGAATGATGGGTGGGTCATTGACGAGGGCGCGCGCGATTGCGACGCGCTGCATCTGGCCGCCCGAGAGCTCGGATATGCGGTGGTCCCAGTGGTCGACGGGCAGCGTGACAGCCTGCAGCGCGTGCACGGCGCGCATTTCGCGCTGGCTTCGGGGCACGTTGGTGTAGGCCAGCGGCAGCATGACGTTTTCGATAACCGACAGGCGCGGTAGCAGGTTGAAACTCTGAAAGACAAAGCCGATGCTCAGAGCGCGGACTTCGGTGAGTTCGTCATCATCGAGTTCGGCCACGTTGAGCCCTTGCAGGTAATAGTCGCCTGCTGTCGGCTTGTCCAGGCAGCCTAGGATATTCATGAGCGTCGACTTGCCCGAGCCCGAGGGGCCGGTAATTGCGACGAACTCGCCGGGATCTACCGCCAGGCTCACGTTGTGCAGGATATGGGCGCAGCCGGCCTCGCTCTCAAAGATGCGGTGCACGTTGCGAATGTCGATGACGGGACGCATTACATACCCTCGTCGGCAGACATGCTGCCCGAATCCGCGCTGTGGCCGCCGTCAGCCGTTGCGCCCGCTCCGGTGTCCATGACGAGGGTGTCACCGTCGCGCAGTTTGGTTGTGGGCACGCCAGGATTGATTTCGTTGTCCTGGTCGTCGCGCTTGATCTGTGTCTTGCCGACTACGGCTTCGTTGTCGTTTTGCGTCACGATGGTCACCTTCACGCGACGGGTTTGCTTGCCCTCGTCATCGGTTGCCACGTTGACGTAATAGTGTTCGCCGTCTTCGGTCATGAGCGCCATCGTCGGCACCATCACCACGTCGTCGAGCTGCTCGGTCACCACCGATACCTCGGCAGTCATGCCCGGCTTCAGGCGAGCGTCGGGCGCTTCGATGAGGATGTCGACGTTAAAGGTCACGCTGCCGCCGCTCCCGGAGGAGGAGTCGGAGTTTGCCACCGAGGCGATGGCCGTGACGGTGCCCTGGCTCACGATATCGGGAAACGCGGGATAGGTCACGTTGGCGCTTTGGCCCACGGCAATTTTGGCGATATCCTTTTCGCCCACCTGAACCGTCACCTTCATCTTGGACAGGTCGGCGATCTGCATGCACTGCTTGCCGCCGCTCGTATCGCTTTCGCCCATGATCATGCCGCCTGTTACCGTGGCGCCCACCTTGGCGTTGAGCTCCACGATGCTGCCCGAGCTCGGGGCCGTGACCGTACGGCTGGCGGCCTTGGCGTTCGCCTGATCGAGGTTTGCCTGGGCCGATGCGAGGCTGCGCTGCGCGGCCGATACGGCGTTCGTGTCCGCTGATGCGGCGGAGATGCCAGCCGCTGCGGAAGCTCCGTCGACGTCCGTCGTTGGGTTGGCCTGCGCGGCAGCTGCGGCTTTCTGCGCGTTGGCGAGGTCTTCTTGAGCGGCTGCAACTGCACGCTGCGCCTCGGCAACGTTGCGATCGAGCTCGTCGTTTTTAATGGTCATAAGCACGTCGCCCTCGTTGACGGATTGGCCTGCCTGCACGTTGATCGTATCGACCGTGCCGTCAACAGAAGGGGAGACCACTGAGGACGAAATGGGTTTGAGCTGGCCTTTCGCTTCGACCGTTGTGCTAAACGTGCCCTCGGTCACCATGTCGGTCGCAGGCCCGCTATCGCCCTGTGGCTGCGCATTGATAACCAGGGTTGCCACAATGGCAATGAGCGCGATGACACCCACGATGCCGGCGGCAATGCCGCGTCGAATCAGCTTTTTGCGTCGACGTTCGGCACGTTTTGCCTTGAGCTTGGCATATGCCTCTTCATCGGAAATCTCGGCCGTATCGTTCGTGCGTTCGCTCTGCTTGTCGGCATGTACGTTTTTAATCAGAGGAATCGTTTCGGTGGCACCTTCGGGCGTGTACTCGGCATCATCCGGGCCTGGGGTGATGGTGGGGACATTCGGCATAGCGTCTCCTTTATAGAAAGTTCCTCAATAATTATATGCGCCCGTCGCGTAAGGCGGGCGCATATGGCGGATTCTTTCGGAACTGTTAGATTGGTCGCAGCGGCTCCACGTTGTAGGAATGCGCGCGTTGCACTACGAGTGGACAACCACGCACAGGCCGACTTTGATGCAGTCGTGAAGTGCCTTGGCGTCGGCCAGGCGCAGGTTGATGCAACCGTGGCTGCCGCACCACTTGTACGACTCGGCGTTATCGAAGCTCTTGTCGTTTTGCCAGGTGGCATCGTGGAAGCCGATCATGTTGCCCTCAAACGGCATCCAGTAGCTAACCGGGCTTTCGTATTTGGGCTTGCCGGTCTCGGGGTCCTTGGCACCGATGAGTTTGCTGGCGCCATCGTTGCTGTTGATCTGCCAGACGCCCTCGGGCGTGGCGTCCTCGCCCGGCTTTCCCGAGATAAAGTTGGCCTCCCATACGATATTGCCGCTCTCGTCGTAGTAGCGCGCGTGCTGCTCGGACAGATCGACATCGACGTATGCCTTCCAGTCGGGCTCTCCCTTTGCGGTAAAGGTGTCGGCCTTCTGGGAGTACTTGATCTCGATTTCGCCGGTCTGCTTGTTGTTAATGGCGTCTTCGACCTGCTTGGCGAGCGAGGTGCTGTCGATGGACCAACCAAAGTCGCCGCCTTCGACGGCGCACTGCTTGCCATCGGCGCGCGTCCACCAGCGAGTGGAGCCCACGGTATTAAAGCCGTTGGCAAGCTCGGCTGCCCAGCTGCTGATCTGCGACGTATCGAGCGTGGGGTTGGCCGGATCGGCAAAGCTGATCCACTGCAACACGGAGCTGCCATCAACCTTGCCGGCATCCTCGCCGTTGAGCTTGAGGGTCACGTTGACGCCTAAGAAGTTGTTGGCGGCATCGCATGCAGCCTGAATCTGATCATCGGTCAGCGTTCCATTGAGCGGCTCATAGGCATCGTTGCCGAGCTTGGAAAGATCTACGGTCTCGGCCAGCGAGGCAAGCTCGAGCTCGGCATACTTAATGACATGCTCGCGGTTGAGTTTTTCGTTGGAGCGCGCCTTCTCGACGGTAAACTTGCCGGCCTGCTCGTCATAGGAGCTATTGGCCTCGAACGCGCCCGAACGGCCCTCGTTAAACTCGTCGATGGCGGCGCCCAGATCCTTCTCAAACTGCTTTTGGTCAAAGGTATCGGAGAGCATGGACAGGTCGACGTCTTGATCTAGATCGACTTCGTTGGAGGTAGCGGTTGTTTTGGTCTTGCCGCTTAAGGATTCCACAAGGCGAACCGGCCATACAAAGGCTTCGTTGTGGTTGATGATCTCTTTTGCGGCAGCTTCGCCGTCGACGATGGGTTCATCGGACTCGGGCTGATAGGTCCAGCTAAAGTCATCGCCTGTCACGGTGAGCTTATAGTGCTTCCAAGCCGAGTTGACCTTGGTGGCGGCAGACGAAGCGTTGGAGAACGAGACGTCGACGCCGGCGATGGTGGTGTTGGGGTAGGCTACCTGCGAAAACGCTACGACGCCTACGATATAGACAATGACGATAAGACCCAGGACGACAAAGAGCGTCGTCTTTTTACCTGACTTATTGTTCTCGGCGGGTTTGCGTGCGGGGCCGCGATTGCCTCGAGCGTGCGTGGGGGGCTGCTTGGGCGCATTGCCGTTTGCCTGACGCTGCTGGTTCGGGCGTTGGGAAGCGTTTGCCGCACCACGCTGCTGACCGTGGCTCGGCGCGATAGGACGCGGCGACTGAACGCCGCCGGTGTGCCTGCTCGGCTGCTGCGGATCGGGAATCAGTTGAGTTCGATCGTTTTGCGACATCGTATGCATATCCTTCGAATTTCGCCTTGCGGCTCATCGTGTTTTTACTGGGCTTGCATTATAGCGATTACCCAGTTGTTTGTGGTATGGAAACAGTGGCATTCAAAAGAGGTGGGACATTTGTCCCACCTCTGAGTCGTTCTTTGTCGCTATCCGCACACACCGCATTTTGCACAGGCCGAAAGTGCGGCCGGAGCCTGCGCGATGCCGCCCCTTGCCGTCTCGCGCAGCGTGGCCGGCAACGCGTGGCCCACCGAGAGCATGACATGTGCCATCTGGTCAAACGGCACCAGGCTCTTAATGCCGGCGAGGGCGAGTTGTGCCGAGCTAAAGGCCGCCGCCACGCCGATGGCGTTGCGGTTTTGGCAGGGCACCTCCACGAGGCCAGCGACGGGGTCGCAAACGAGGCCCAGCAGGTTGCTCAGCGCGATGGAACTGGCGTCGAGCGCCTGCTCGGGCGTGCCGCCGAGCATCTGCACCAGCGCGGCGGCTGCCATGGCGGCGGCGCTTCCGACCTCGGCTTGGCAGCCGCCCTCGGCGCCGGCAACGCAGGCGCTCGTGGTGAGGTTGAGGCCGATGGCGGCGGCGCAGTAGAGCGCGTCCATGATCTGTTCGTCGTCGAGCTGCAGGCGATCGGCGAGCGCCAGCACGCAGCCGGGTACGACGCCCGCGGAGCCTGCCGTGGGGGCGGCGACGATCACGCCCATGGTGGCGGAGCGCT
Source organism: uncultured Collinsella sp. (assembly GCA_937925265.1). Classification (GTDB taxonomy): domain Bacteria; phylum Actinomycetota; class Coriobacteriia; order Coriobacteriales; family Coriobacteriaceae; genus Collinsella. The sequence goes on from CALEXE010000098.1 coordinate 14,609, forward strand.
CGAGGACGGCCATCGCGCGGGCCACGGCATCGGTCTGAACGGCGCCCATCAGGCTTTCGCTCAAATCATTGTGGCCGGTGGCATCGACGAGCTTGGCCTCGCCCCCGATGAGCCCGCCGAGCGATCGCTGTGGATTGGCGATGGGGGTCGTGGTCTCCTCGCGCATGACGTCGAGCACGCGGCGCATGGCGGCGATAGCGTGGTCCTCGCCGGTCAGACGCGCCTCGCGTACGGCCATGACGGCGCCGATGTTGAGCTTGAGTTCGGCGCAGGCGTCGAGCAGCTGCTCACCATCGTCGAAGATCTCCTTGGCCGAGACGCCGGGGGAGAGCGACGAGGCCGAGCCCGGGAGCTCGATAAACGTGGCGTAATCGACGTTATCGAGCTTGCGCAGCAGGGGGACGACGGTGTCGTCGGGGGCGCCGTCGGTTTCAAAGACGGAATAGGCCTGGCCGCCCACTTCGGTGCGGTAGGTGCGGCAGAATGCGATGTTCACGTGAGCGTAGGCAAGCAGGTTCGTGAGTGCGGCGAGCACGCCGGGGACGTCGTGGTGCGCTACGAAGAGCGTGGAATACATGCCCGAGATGTCGACGCCGACGCCGTTAATGCGGCTGATGCGCATCTTGCCGCCGCCTAGGCTCTCGCCGCGGACCTGTGCCGTGGCACCCCTGTCGTCGAACATCTCGATATCGACGGTGTTGGGGTGGATGGAGGCGTCGTCGCCCTTAATGTCAAAGTGATATTCGAGGCCTTGCTTGCGTGCGAGGTCGAAGGCCTGCTTGATATTCTCGTCGTCGGTGTCGAGGCCCAGGATGCCCGCGACAAGCGCGCGGTCGGTGCCGTGGCCACGGTAGGTGTGCGCGAAGGAGTTCCACAGGCCAAAGGTAACCTTGGTGATGCGGCCCTCGAGCAGGCTGGCGGCAACCTGGGCGCACCGCAGGGCTCCGGCGGTGTGCGATGAGCTGGGGCCGACCATGACGGGCCCCAAGATCTCGAATGCCGAGGTCGTAGCTAGTGTTTGCGGCTTGCCTGCCATGGCTGCTCCTTCTTTATCCCGTCGTTCCGAGGGCTTTGGTATTTGGTCGCCTGCTCTACAGTCCTGGCTCGCACGGAGGCCACATTAAGTGGCCTCCGGCTCGTGCGGAACTCGCGATCGACCAAATACTAAAGCCCTCGGAACTTAGGATACATGGTTGGAGTCGCTCTGCTGCAAAATTCATTAGCCGGTGACCTATTCCATGTCCCAGGTTGGCTCATCTTCACCACCGTTTAAATAAAAAAGAAGTACCGCTTGGGGGCGGTACTTCTTTTGGTGCGTTGTTATTTGGCTGTGGCTTTTCTCGTTAGCTTACAGACCGCAGGCTGCTTTGAGTTCTTCGACTCGGTCGGTCTTCTCCCAGGTGAAGTCGGCGTCTTCTCGGCCGAAGTGGCCGTAGGCTGCCGTCTTCTCGTAGATCGGTCGACGCAGGTCCAGGTCGCGGATGATCGCGCCCGGGCGCAGGTCGAAGGTCTTCTCGACGGCCTCGACGATCTTGTCCTCGGCAACATGCGCGGTACCGAAGGTGTCGACCATGATAGACAGCGGCTTGGACACGCCGATGGCGTAGGCCAGCTCGACCTCGCAGCGGTCGGCCAGGCCCGCGGCCACCACGTTCTTGGCGACCCAGCGCGCGGCGTATGCGGCGGATCGGTCGACCTTGGTGCAGTCCTTGCCGCTAAAGGCGCCGCCGCCGTGACGGCCGTAACCGCCGTAGGTGTCGACGATGATCTTACGGCCGGTGAGGCCCGTGTCGCCCATGGGGCCGCCCACGACAAAGCGACCGGTGGGGTTCACATAGATGTCGGCGTTGTCCCACGGCATGTTCTCGGCAGCCATGACGGGGGTGATGACGTGCTCGATGAGGTCGTCCTTGATCTTGCCCATGTCCTCGATCTCGGCGGCGTGCTGCGTGGAGATGACGATGGTCGTGACCTCGACGGGCTTGCCGTCCTCGTAGCGCACCGTGACCTGGGTCTTGCCGTCGGGGCGCAGGTAGGGCAGGGTGCCGTCGTGTCGCACGGCGGCCAGGCGCTCGGCCAGGCGGCTCGCCAGGTAGTGCGGCATGGGCATGAGGGTCTTGGTCTCGTTGGAGGCGTAGCCAAACATCATGCCCTGGTCGCCGGCGCCGATCAGGTCGATCGGGTCGGTGGTGGCGCCGGTTTGGGTCTCGAAGGACTCGTCGACGCCCTGGGCGATATCGGGCGACTGCTCGTGGATGAGGCTCATAACGCCGCAGGTATCGCAGTCAAAGCCGAACTTTGCGCGGTTGTAGCCAATACGGCGGATAACGCCACGGGCAATCTCCTGCACGTCGACGTAGGCCTGGGTGCGGATCTCGCCGGCAACGATGACGGTGCCGGTGGTCACGAGGGTCTCGCAGGCGCAACGGACGTTCTCAACGTTGGCGGGCACGCCGTTGGGCGCAATGTAGCCCTGCTCCTGCAGCTCTATTTCTTTAGCGAGGATTGCGTCGAGGACGGCGTCGCTGATCTGGTCAGCGATCTTATCGGGATGACCTTCGGTCACCGACTCCGACGTAAATACAAAGGACCCGCGTTGGGGTGGGATGGAACGAAGTTCTTCTGGCATGATAGCCCCTTTCAAAATACGTGTCCCGGCGACCGTTACCATTCCGCCGAGCTCTATATGCAAGGGCACATCATATCGCGTTAATCGAATATTCACACCCTTTCCGCACCTACTCATTGGGGACAGACTTAAATGACCAGCCGGGTGCTCATTGGGTGGTCATTTAGGTCTGTCCCCAATGAGTGGGTCGGTGCCCTTTGTGCGGAGGTTGCTTTGTTGCTTTATACTGATGCGGTTAGACATCCATCCTGCAATCGAGGAGATATCCATGGCATCAGACGTTCGCGTCCGCTTTGCACCCTCACCCACGGGTAAGCTGCACATCGGCGGCGCCCGCACCGCTATCTATAACTGGGCTTTTGCCCGTGCAAACGGCGGCACGTTCATCCTGCGCATCGACGACACCGACCCCACCCGTTCCACCGACGAGAACACGCAGATCATTCTGCGCGCCATGCGTTGGCTGGGCCTGGACTGGGACGAGGGCCCCGAGGTGGGCGGCGAATATGGCCCTTACGCACAGACCGAGCGCCTGGACCTGTACAAGCAGGCCGCCCAGAATCTCTGGGACGAGGGCAAGGCCTATCCCTGCTTCTGCACCAAGGAGCAGCTCGATGCCGATCGCAAGGCCGCCCAGGAGCGTAAGGACCCCTTCCAGGGCTATCAGCGCCGCTGCCGCGATCTTGATCCCGAGGAGGCCCGCCGCCGCATCGAGGCCGGCGAGCCCTACGTCCTGCGCATCAAGGTGCCCGAGAACCGCGGCGACGTCGTTATCCACGACGCCGTCCACGGCGAGGTGACCTTCGATGCCAAGGAGCTCGACGACTTTGTCATCTTCCGCTCCGACGGCACGCCCACCTATAACTTCGCGACCGTCGTCGACGATGCCATGATGAAGATCACCCACGTCATCCGCGGCGACGACCATCTTTCCAACACCCCGCGCCAGGTCATGGTCTACGAGGCCCTCGGCGCGCCCGTGCCTACGTTCGCCCACATCTCCATGATCTTGGGTGCCGACGGCAAGAAGCTCTCCAAGCGCCACGGCGCCACCTCGGTGGAGGAGTACCGCGACGCCGGTTACCTGTCCGACGCCTTCGTCAACTATCTGGCACTGCTCGGCTGGTCGCTCGACGGCGAGACCACGATCATCCCTCGCGATGTCCTGGCCAGCAAGTTTTCGCTCGACCGCATCTCCAAGAACCCGGCGACCTTCGATCCCAAGAAGCTCGACTGGGTAAATGCTGAGTACATCAACGGCATGTCCGACGCTCAGTTTGCCGACGAGATCATGGTCCCCGAGCTTCACGAGGCGGGTCTCATCGAGGGCAACGTCGAGTACGGCGAGGATTGGATCGATGCCCTTGCCGCCATCGTCAAGCCGCGCACCAAGATGCCGGCCGATGCCGTGACCGTCGCCGCTCCCATCTTTGCTACGACCGAGACGCTCGAGTATGACGAGAAGTCTGTCAACAAGGGCCTGGCCAAGGAAGGCATGGGCGCTATTCTGGACGCCGCCAAGGCCGCGCTCGAGGGCGTGGACGAGTGGACGGCTGCCAACATCGACGCCGCGCTTGAGCCGCTGCCCGAGCAGATGGACCTCAAGAAACGCGTGGTGTTCCAGGCCGTGCGCGTCGCCGTCTGCGGCAACATGGTGAGCCCCCCGCTGGGCGAGACCATGACGCTCGTCGGCCGCGACGACTGCCTGGCGCGCATCGACCGCGCCCGCACGATGGCGCTGTAGCAGCTGCGTAAACGCTTGTATCCGAGCCCCGTTCACCCGAGCGGGGCTCTTGTTTCTAAAGACGTATGGGATGGGAGGTACAGAGGCCATGGCCGAGCAACTGTCGCTGTTTGGTTCGCCGGAACCGGAGGAAGCTCCGAAGTCCGCGGCCCCTGCTGTCGCCCCGGCGCAGCCTGAGCCCGTCGTCGCCTTCGCAAGCGTGGTCCTGGACATTCCCACCCGTGCTCTCTCCGAGCCATTTGCCTACGGCATTCCGCAGTCCCTTGCCAACGATGCCCAGATCGGCTCCACCGTCCTAGTTCATTTTGGCAACCGTGCCGCCGCAGGCTATATCGTCGATATCGCGCCCGAGCTGGCCGATCTGCAAGGTAACGATGCTCTCGATCCCGCGCGTATCAAGTCTATCGAGGCTGTCCTCAGCAAGCCGCTCTTTACCGCCGAGGCCGCCCGTATCGCACGTTGGATGAGCCGCGAGTACGTCGCGACGCTTTCCGAGTGCCTGCGCCTGTTCTTGCCCCCGGGTGGAAGCCCGCGCGTGGTCAAGGGCGATGACGGCATGTGGACCGTTGAGCGCCCCGCCGTCAAACCCATCCAAAACCGTTGGGTCATGCTCACGCCCGAGGGTTTCGACTACGCGCCGCCCAAGACCGCCGTTCGCCAGCGTCAGCTCATTGAGGCGCTCCAGTGCGGACCGGTCACGACGCGCGACCTCAACCTGCTTTACAACAGCATGTCGGCAACCATCAAGGCGCTTGAAAAACGAGGCGTCGTGGTGGTGGAAGAGCGCCGCGCCTGGCGTGGCTGTAGCGAGCAGACCACGCTGTCCTCGGCAAGCGGCAAGGCGCCGGTCGCACTCACGAACGGTCAGCAGCAGGCGCTCGCGCAGATTGAGCGCGCCCGCCTTGACGCCCACGGCGACGTGGTGCTGGTCGATGGCGTCACCGGATCCGGTAAAACCGAGGTCTACCTCTCGGCGATTGAGCGCGTGCTGGCGGCCGGCCGCTCGGCCTGTGTGCTCGTGCCCGAGATTTCGCTGACGGCCCAGACCGTCGGCCGCTTCCGCTCGCGCTTTGGCGAGACGGTCGCCGTGTTCCATTCGCGACTTTCTGCTGGCGAGCGTCTGGACCAGTGGGATATGGTCTCCAGCGGTGCCGCGCGCGTGGTCGTGGGCGCCCGCTCGGCGCTCTTTTGCCCGCTCAGTGACTTGGGCCTCATCATCATCGACGAGGAGCACGAGACCAGCTACAAGCAGGGCTCCAGCCCGCGCTACCATGCGCGCGAGGTGGCGGCCGAGATGGCGCGCCGCTATCGGTGTCCGCTCGTGTTGGGCTCGGCCACGCCTTCTGCGGAGGCCCTCGACCGCTGCCGCCGCGGCACGTACGGCGGCGCCACCTGGACTCGTGTCGAGATGCCTGAGCGCCCGGGACACGCCGTGTTGCCCACAGTCCGCATTGCCGACCTGCGCCGCGAGTTTTCGCACGGCAGCCGCTCCATGTTCTCAAAACCGCTGATGGAAGGCCTGGAGCGTGTGGTCGAGCGCCGCGAAAAGGCCGTGTTGCTGCATAACCGCCGCGGTTTTGCGCCGTTCCTTATGTGCCGCGAATGCGGCTGCGTGCCCACCTGCAACCACTGCTCCACCGCGCTCACGTATCACGAGCGCACCCATACGCTGCAGTGCCACACTTGCGGTTCGTCCTGGCGCGTGCAACCCTATCCGGCGCCCACGAGTCGCTGTCCCAAGTGCGGCAGCCGCTACCTGGCTAAAATGGGCCTGGGTACGCAGCAGATCGAGGATGCGCTGCACCAGATGCTGCCCGACGACGTCGCCATCATTCGCATGGATGCCGATTCCACGCGCGGCAAGGACGCGCACAAAAAGCTGCTCGAGCAGTTCGATGCGGCCGATTGCGCGGTGTTGCTGGGCACTCAAATGATCGCAAAGGGCCTCGACTTTCCCGAGGTCACGCTCGTGGGCGTGGTCAATGCCGACTTCGCCCTCAAGCTGCCGGACTTCCGCGCAGGGGAGCGCGCCTACGACCTGCTAGAGCAGGTTGCGGGCCGCGCCGGCCGCGGCGATCGTCCCGGCGAGGTCATCATCCAGACCTATCTGCCCGAGGACCCGGTTATTCGCGCCGTCGCCGAGCACGACCGCTCGATTTTTACCGACTACGACCTGGATCAGCGCCGCGACGCCCTGTATCCGCCGTTCGTGCGCTTGGCCAACATCTTGGTGTGGTCGACGAATGCGGATGACGCGCGGGACTACATCGGCCGCATCGCGAAGCTCCTCAAGCGTCGCTGGCATGCCGCCGCGCCCGACTTTTTGCGGGCGGGGAGCGCCGTGCCCCAGGTGCTTGGTCCGGCTTCGTGTGTAATCGAGAGAGCCAAGGACCGTTACCGCTTCCATCTGCTTGTAAAGTCGCCGGTAGGGTACCATGTCTCTGATGATATCGACGCCTGCCTCAAAGAGGTTGGCTCCGTGCGCGGCGTGAGCGTGAGCGTTGACGTCGACGCCTATGATTTGATGTAACAACCCGAAAGGATGGCCATGGAAGCCAACGGAATCGTACTGTCGCCCGACCCTCGTCTGCGCCAGGAGTGCGCCGTCATCGAGGAGATCACTCCGGCGATCGAGGCGCTTGCCGAGAAGATGAAGAAGATGATGTTCGACAACGGCGGTTGCGGTCTGGCTGCCCCGCAGATCGGTGAGCTCATTCAGCTTGTCACCATCGACTGCGATTACAGCGACAAGAATGACTATGACCCGTACGTGCTCATCAACCCTGTCATTGTTGAGCAGAGCGACCATCTGGTGCCGTTTAGCGAGGGCTGCCTGTCCATTCCCGGTATTAGCTGCGAGATCGAGCGTCCCGACCATGTCGTCGTCGAGGCGTACGACCTGGATGCCAACCTGATTCGCTACGAGGCCTCGGGCGACCTGTTCTGCGTGTGCCTGCAGCACGAGATCGATCACCTGCATGGCAACACCATGTTTGAGCGACTCAAGCCCATGCAGAGGATTAAGGCCGTCAAGGAGTACCAGGACGCCCTGGCCCGCGGCGCTCGACCGGGCGAGACTGAGTAGGTTTGTCCGCCCCCAGGGCGCCCGCCTATATCATCCCGTGCTCAAACATTCTCGCTGCGCTGCGAAACTGCGCGCGGGATGATATGTGTGGGCCCCATCCCAGGGACTACGTTGACGCTGCTTGTCTCGTCCGGGTGCCGTCGGGCCAGGGAGGGGCGTCTTCGCTGATAATTGCTTTGTTGAGAGAGAGCTGCTTTTATTGCGGCTCTTTCTTTGGTTTTGGGTATATTTGTTTTTGTTGGACTGTTCTGGCGGCTGGGTGCGCTTGCGACCTGGAACGCTTCTTTTGTAGCCGTCTCGGCTCGTTGTTGAGAGGAGACTTACTTTTATGCGTATTGTTTTTATGGGTACGCCTGATTTTGCTGTGCCTTCGCTGACTTCGCTTGTTGAGTCTGGGAATGAGATTGCGCTCGTAATTACTCGTCCCGATGCTGTTCGTGGGCGTGGTAAGAAGCTTGAGCCGTCTCCTGTTAAGGCCAAGGCGCTTGAGCTGGGGTTGCCGGTTGTTGAGGCCAACCGTATGACGCCTGAGGTTGTTGAGACGCTCCAGGCTGCCCAGGCTGATATTTTCTGTGTGGCTGCCTATGGCTGCATTTTGCCTGATGAGGTGCTGCATATGGCGCCGCTTGGTATTGTGAATGTTCATGCTTCGCTGCTGCCTCGTTGGCGTGGCGCTGCTCCCATTCAGCGTGCCATTCTTGCTGGTGACGAGGTTGCTGGCGTTTCTATTATGCGCATTGGGCATGGCGTGGATACCGGCGCTTATTGTGCCCAGGCGTCTACGTCGGTTACCGGTAAGCATGCCGAGGCGCTCACGATGGAGCTTGGTGAGCTTGGCGGTAAGTTGCTTGCCGATACGCTTCCTTCGCTTGCCGATGGCAGCGCTGTGTGGACTGAGCAGGATGAGTCGCTCGTCACTCATGCCGCCAAGATTTCCAAGCAGGAGATGCGTCTTGATCCGCAGATGGCGGCGCTCGATTGCGTTCGTCATGTGCTCGCTTCGTCCGATACCGCGCCTGCTCGTTGCGTGATTGCTGGCAAGACGGTTCGCGTGCTCGATGCTGCGCCGGCCGATGTGTCGCTTGGCGAGGGCGCTGTTGCCGTCAAGAGCAAGCGTGTTTACCTGGGCCTTTCCGATGGCGCTGTTGAACTGCTCGAGGTTAAGCCCGATGGTAAGCGTGCCATGGCTGCTTCTGCCTGGGCTGCCGGCCTGCAGGGTGCCGAACTTAGGTGGGGTGTACTGTCATGAGTAAGTTGTCTCCCGCGCGCAAGCTTGCGCTCGACGTGTTGATGGAGGCCGATCGCCGCGGTATGTACGCACGCGACGTGTTGTCTTCCCGTGCTTCCGCCAAGGCCATTGACCAGCGCGATTCCGCTTTTGCCGCTCGTTTAGCGCTCGGTGTCGCCGCCACGCAGGGCGTTTTGGATGAGTTGCTCGATCAGTTTTTGGATAAGCCCAAAAAGGTCGCGCCGCGCGTGCGCATGGCGCTTCGCATCTCGGCCTTCGAGATGCTTTATCTGCATACGCCTGGCCGCGTTGCCGTGAGCCAGGGTGTTGAACTGGTGCGCAGCGGTGCTAAGTCTGCCGCTGGCCTGGCTAACGCGGTGCTGCACAAGGTCGCGGATAACGTTGAGGACTTTGCCACGGCATCCAACGTGGATGAGTCCGAGCAACGTTTGGTTCGTCTTTCGCGTTTGATGGGTCTTCCTCGTTGGCTGTGCGCTCGTATTATGGCCTCGTTCGATACGCCCGAGGGCGCGCTCAACTTTGCCGGCAATCTTGCGCCTGCGCCGCTTGCGCTGCACGAGAATGCGTTTGCGACCAAGGCCGACCCGTATATCTCGCAGCTCGTTGCGCCCGTCTTCCCGGGCTGTCATGCCCCGGTCGATGCGCAGGTCACGGTTGCATCGGGCGTGTTTGAGCGTGCGGCCGCGGTTGCCTCAGACCTCAACGCCCAGCTTATCGCTACTGCCGCGACACGTCCCGGTCGTTGCCTGGAGATTGGTGCCGGCCGCGGCACCAAGACCTATGTGATGATGTGCCAGGCCAAGCGTGCCGGGTACGAGCGTCAGCATACTGCGCTCGATCTGCACGACCGTAAGTGCGATCAGAATCTCGCGCGCCTGCACAAGGCGGGTATCTCGGGTGTTCGTACGGTGTCGGGCGATGCCTGCGAGCTCAATGAGGTGCTTACGTCCTTTGACGCGATGCTTGGCGAACCCGCCCTGTTCGACACGGTCTTTATCGATGCGCCGTGCTCTGGCACCGGCACCATGCGCCGCCACCCCGAGATTCCGTGGCGCCTGACCGAGAACGATGTTACGACCGAGTTGCCCCGCCTGCAGCTGACGATGCTCAAGGAAGCAGCCGCGCGCGTGGCTGCCGGCGGTGAGCTTATCTATGCTACCTGCTCGGTTTTTGATGAAGAGAACACGCAGGTCGTGGATGCTTTCCTGGCTTCTCCCGAGGGCGCCGGCTTTACCGTGGCACCGCTCTCCGAAGCCCAGATTCTGCAGCTGCCCGATTTCGCACAGGCCAAGAAGCTGGTAGCCGTCCGTCAAAACGATCGTGGCCTTTTCCAAAGCGTGCCGGTAAACGCCGACTCCTACGACGGCCACTTCTGTGCCCGCCTGGTCCATAAGTAATTACTAAGTTGCGGTGAAATAGGGATTGAATAGCGGCATCTACCCGCCAAACAGTCCTTATTTCACCGCAACTCAGGAGATCATGCGAGCGGAGATCGCAATAGAGGTAAAGAGTGGTAAAAATAGCCCCGTTTCATACTTGCTGTTATCAAAAGTGGGGCGGATTACGGGGCTAGATTGGTGATGCCCGACCACAGCAAAAATGACCTAAATAAAACCGCAGGTAGATGGTTTGTTGAAATTTGCAAATTACTGGAATGGATGGAGGTTGTCAATTCAGCCCCGTAATCCGGTAGAGTTTTGAAATGTTACAAACTTAGCATCAGCCCGAAATCCAGTCTATAGAAAAGTTGCGGTGAAATAGGGATTGAATAACGGCTTTTCCAGGCTAACAATCCTCATTTCACCGCAACTCATCAGGAAACTTAGGTAGCGGGACCGCTTAACGCTAGTGGTTATGCGGGCAGTTGGCGCAGCAGCCGCTTGTGGCGCTGGTGCTGGAGCCGCCGCTGCGCTGGTCGGTGTTGTAGAAGCCGCTGCCCTCAAACTTGATGCCGCTTGCCGAGAACGTCTTGGCCGCCGGGGCACCGCAGCTCGGGCACACGATCTCGGGGGTCTCGGACATGGGATGCTCAACCTCAAACACGTTGCCGCAGCTCGAGCACTTGTAATCGTAGCGCGCCATAATACTTCCTTTTCAGCACAAAGCGGGCAGATCGCTCTGCCCGCATAAATTCAAACAGCTGTAACTGTACCCTATATCGGGGGTTTTATCACGCTTCGCCCCAGAATCTATGGGTGTTGCGCAGGAGCTGTGCAGTTTTGCCCTCGGCGGCCGCAACGTCGGCCTCATTGGCCTGCCAGGTCCAGTTGCCCGTGGCGACACCCGGTACGTTCATGCGTGCATCGTCGCCTAGCCCCAGTACATCCTGCAGCGGCATCATCACAAGCGGAGCGTCGCTTGCCAGCGCGTCGCTCATCAGCTTGGCCGCCACCTCAACACCACTCGGCTCGTCGCCGCCAGCAAAGGAGCGCGTGCACCAACCGGCGAGCGTCGACGTGTCGTGCGTCGAGGTGTACAGAATCTTGCCCGGCGTTGGATGCACGCCGTTGCGGACGTCGTAATCGCTAAACTCCAGCACGTCCATGCCGGGGAAGCCGCAGGTCGAAGCCATCGCACGAACGCCAGGCGTCAGGTAGCCCAGGTCCTCGGCGATAAAGTTGAGCGGACCCAGCTCGTCGTAGGCGGTCTGGAACAGGTCTTTGCCCGGTCCCGCCAGCCAACGACCGTCGGCGCAGGCCTTGCCCGCAGGAATGCTAAAGTAGCTGTGGAATCCCAGGAAGTGATCCAGACGCACGCGGTCGTAGAGCGAGAACGCGCGACGCAGGCGATCCATCCACCAGCCATAGCCATCCTGCTTCATGTGGTCCCAGCGGAACGTCGGGTTGCCCCACACCTGGCCCTCGGGCGCAAAGTTATCGGGCGGCGCACCGGAGATCTCAATCGCCTTGCCGGTATCGGATAGCCAGAAATTCTCGGGTTCGCTCCACGCATCTGCCGAATCGTCGGACACGTACATAGGGATATCGCCGATGACCTCGATGCCCTTCTTGTGCGCATAGTTCATAAGCTCGCACCAAGCCAGGTCAAAGCGATACTGCATGTACGCCTGAAGCTCGGCCTCGTCGTGGAAGCGCTTGTCGTCAATCAGATGCTCGTTGTAGCGCGCAACATCTGCCGGCCAATCATGGCGCGATTCGCCCTCAAAGTACTTTTTAACGGCCATGTAGACGCAGTATTTCTCGAGCCAATCGGCATTGCGATGTTTAAACGCGGTGTACAGCGGATCGGCATCCTCGCCTCCGCGGGCCTTCCAGGTCTCAAAGTCGGCCGCCAGCTCCTCGTGGCTTTCGGGCAGCAGGTCGATATTGCCCGCAAAAGCTGAGGGACCGGCGTAAGGGGAGCGGAAGAAGTCCGTAGGGTTGACGGGGAGAACCTGCCAGTAGCGCATACCCATGGCGGCCAGATGGTCGATAAAGCGACGCGTGGACGCGCCGATCGTACCGGGCTTGCCGTCGTCGGTCGGCACCGATGTGATATGACACACAACACCTGCGCCGTGATCGAGCGGCTCCTGCAGGCGCTGCTCGGCATGGTGATAGATGATCGACGAGCCCAGCGGTTACAAATCGAGCGTGACCGTGCCGTTGTGGATCTCGCACTCGTGACCGCTGATCACGTCACTCGCGCATTCATCGAGCGCCGGAATCGTCACGCGGTGCGAATTGCGCAGACTACGATTAATGATAACCGTCGCGGACTCGCCATCCTTGCCCGTGCGGTTGTATGCCAGCACCTCGTCGTTGAGCGCGAAGGCCTTGATCTCGCCGTCGATCATAAACGGTAGTGCGCGGCGTACGGCGGAGGCGTTTTTGACAATAGCCAGCGTGTCGAAGTCGTGCAGTTGGTCCTTGGTCGGCAGGGTGCGGCGGTTGCCCGGATCGGTTAGACCCTCCAGGCCGTACTCATCGCCATAGTAAATCGAAGGCACGCCCGGGAACGTCATCTGCATGAGCGTTGCGAGCCAAAAACGGCTCTTGGCCAGGCCCATCGAGTTCTCGTCCAGACGCCATTTGCTGCGCTCGCACTCGGGCAGCTGCGACTCATCGGGGCCGCCGCCGAGCACCGAGATAATGCGCGGACGGTCGTGGCTCGAAAGCAGATTAAGTGCGCAGGACAGGGCCTCACGGGGATAGTTCTCGCGCAGGGTTTCGATATCCTCGGCTGCCTGGTAGGCGTTCTTGTAGCCCATCAAAAAGCCGATGACCATGTCGCGGAAGGGGTAATCCATAGCAGAGTCCAGCTCGGAGCCTTGCAGATAGCGGCGCAGATGGCCGTAGCTGATCTTGTTGGAGGCGTCTTCCCAGACTTCGCCGAGCAACAGTGCATCAGGCTTCTCGGCGAGCACGGCCTTTTTGATCTCGGCCAGGAAGTCATCGGAAAGCTCGTCGGCCACGTCTAGGCGCCAGCCATGAGCGCCGGCACGTAGCCATTTACGGATCACGCCGTCCTTGCCCAGGAGCCGCTCGCGTACCAGCTCAGAGCTCTCATTGATGGCGGGCATATTGCCCACGCCCCACCAGCAGTCGTACGAGCCGTCCTCGTGGAAATAAAACGCATCGCGCCACGGCGAATCCTCGCTCTGCCACGCGCCCACACCGGGGTAGTTGCCGTAGCGGTTAAAGTAGATCGAGTCGTCGCCTGTGTGGTTGAAGACGCCATCCAGAATGATGGAGATGCCCAGCTTCTCGGCCGCCTGGCACAGCTCGGTAAAATCCTGCTCGGTGCCCAGGATTGGGTCGATCTTGGTGTAGTCGGCCGTGTCGTAGCGGTGGTTGCTCGCGGCCTCAAAGATGGGGTTGAGGTAGATGGCCGTAAAGCCCAGCTCGGCGATGCGGGGCAGGTCATTTTGGATGCCCTTGAGCGAGCCGCCGTAGAAGTCCCAGGTCTTGATGGAGCCGTCCTCGGCGCGCTCGTATACGGGCGGCTCGTTCCAGTCCTCGATCATGCGGCGCTGGATTCCGTTGCGCGGTTTTTCGACTTCGGCCAGCGTGCGCTCGCGCCAGTTTTCGTCGCGGGCATAGCGGTCGGGGAAGATCTGGTACACCATGCCGCGCTCGTACCAGGCGGGGCGGTTGTCGCGGTGCTTATAGACGGTGATCTGGAACGAAGGTACCTCGGCGTAGTCGTAGGTTACGCCTTCGCCGCCGGTGCGGCCCTGCGGTGCGCCCAGGCGAACCTCGGGCTGGCCCTCGATATTGCAGATAAAGCTGTACCAGATAAGACAGGGCTCGGTACACTCAAGCTCTACGGAAAATATGCCGTCGCCTTCATGCGTCATGGGATACCGAGACTCGCCGATCTCATCGACCCAAGTGCGCAGGGTGAGCGTTGCCTGGTTGGGGTCGGCATCCTCCAAGATCACCGAGAGCGAAACGGAAGTGCCAGTGGTCACAGCGCCAAACGGAGTGCGAAACTGCGGCAGGCGGCTGTTGTGTATCAATCTCATAGTACGGTCCAGTTCAATAGAATCATGGCCTGCTGGCCATGGGCTTTACGCACAGGATGTAAGTATATCTGTTGTACACAGGCTGTATAAACAACATCCGTTTACCATCGGCGAACGGTTGTCCTAGAAAATCGTTTTACCATCCAAATTATCGCGGCATTCGAAAACGCACATACCGATACTATTTGTAGCCAACCAAAAGTGCCCCGGTTTACTACGATAAATTGAATGATCTCAACCACAGTCAATTTGGTGATATTAAAACCGCAGGTAGAAGCGTTGCCAATTTTGTAGATTGCTCGTTGTGGTCGGCCGAAGCCATTTTGTCGTAGTAAACCGGCCCTCCTTTTAATGCGAAGTTCAACCAAGAAGAGGGCGCCTGCTTGGGGCGCCCTCTTTTGCGTTGAGGATTAAGTTTTAATCGTCAGGATTAGCGGCGCTTGCGGGCGGCCGTTGCCTTGCGGACGGAGTTCTTCTTGGTAGGAGCCTTTTCCTCAGTGGGAGCGGCGGGGGAGACCGAGGCCTCCTTGGCGGGCTCGGTCTTTGCCGTAGCCTTCGGAGCGGTCTTGACCTCGGCGGCCTTCGGTTCCGGCTCGGCCTTTATTGCGGGCTTTTCCTCGACCTTAGCCTCTGCCTTGGGAGCAGCGGTCTTGGCCGTGGCCTTTTTGGCCGTCGTCGTAGCGCGCTTGCGCGTGGTGGTCTTGGCGGCCGACTTAGCCTCGACAGCTTCCTCAGCCTTAGACTCAGCGGGCGTCTCCTCGACTTTGGCGGCCGGCTTTGCGGATGCCTTCGGGGTCGTCTTCGCGGCGGCCTTCGTCGTAGCGGCCTTCGTGGTCGTCGACTTCGTAGCCGTGGTCTTCTTGGCTGCCGTTGCCTTCTTGGTGGACGCGGTCGTCTTCTTGGCAGCGGTCTTGGCCGGAGCCTTTGCCGCGGGCTTAACCTCGGCTGCAGCGGTCTCGGCCTTTACTTCGGGAACGACCTCAGCCTCGGTGGCCTTCTTGACAGCTGCGGTGGTGCGCTTGCGCGTGGTCGTTGCCTTGGCCGAAGTCGTCTTTGCAGCGGTGGCCTTAGTGGCAGTGGTCTTGGCTGCAGAGGTCTTGCTCGCAGTTGTAGACTTGCTCGCCGTGGCCTTCTTAGCCGTCGTCTTGCGGGTCGTCGTCTTCTTAGCGGCAGGCTTCGCAGCGGGCTTAACCTCGGCATCAGCAGCGGGCTTCGCCTCGGCCTTGGGCTCCTCAGCGGCCACCGGCTCAGCAACAGCCTCAGGCTCGTCGACAACAGCTGCCGGCCTCTCAATCTCCGGGTGCATAAAGAAATACAGGTCCAGATACTTGTCGGCCGAGCGCGTCCAGCTAAAGTCCTGGCTCATGGCCTGCGTGACCAGCTGGTTCCATGCGTCGCGGTTATCCCAGAACAGGCGCGCCGCGCGGAACACCGCGTCGCCCATCTCGTCGCCGTTAAAGTTGCTAAACGAGAAGCCCGTGCCCTCGCCGGTAAACTCGTTATACGGGATCACCGTGTCCTTCAGACCGCCGGTCTCGCGAACAATCGGCAGGGTGCCGTAGCGCATGGCGATGATCTGCGACAGGCCGCAGGGCTCAAACTTCGAAGGCATCAGGAACATGTCGGCGGCAGCATACATGCGCTGTGACAGCGCCGGATCGAACTCGATGCGCGCGGCCATGGTGCCGGGGTACTTGTCCTGGAAGTAGCGCAGGCCGTCCTCGTAGTCGCGGTCGCCAGTGCCCAGCACGGCCACCTGCACGCCGCCGGCCAGAATGCGGTCGAGCGCGTACATGACCAGGTCCATGCCCTTCTGACGCGTCAGGCGCGTGACCATCACCATGAGCGGACGGTCGTCGCGAACCTCGAGTCCCAGCTCTTCCTGCAGTTTGGCCTTGCACACAGCCTTGCCGGAGCGGTCCTCCACGGTGTAGTTGGCGGCAATGCGTTTGTCAGTCGCCGGATCAAAGCCCGCGACGTCGATGCCATTCAAAATGCCCTGCAGCGCGTACGAACGCTCACGCAGAACGCCGTCCAGGCCCTCGCCAAACTCGGGCGTCTGGATCTCGTTGGCATAGGTGGGGCTCACCGTGGTAATGGCGTCGGCATAGCGCAGCGCGCCCAGCATGTAGTTGACGCTGCAGGCGTCGCAACGCAGCTGCGAGGCGGCAGCGGGAATATGCGCCACACCCAGGATGTCCTCCATTACGGTGTCGCTAAACTGGCCCTGGAACGCCACGTTGTGGATCGAGAACACGGTCTTGACGCGGTCGTACAGCGGCAGGCCCTGGTAGAACTCGCGCAAAAACACGGGCGCCAGTGCCGTCTGCCAGTCGTTGCAGTGCAGGATGTCGCACTCAAAGCCGGCGGGCAAGTGCTGCAGGCTCTCGGTGATGGCCTTGGAGAAGAACGCAAAGCGCTCGCCGTCGTCAAAGAAGCCGTACGGATAGTCGCGCGCAAAGTAGCGCTCGTTGTCGATGAACATATAGGTGACGCCGTCGTGCTCGAGCTTCTCGAGCCCGCAGTACTCGTTGCGCCAGCCCAAGCTCACGTAAAAGTCGGAGAAGTGCTCCATCTGCGCCTTGTACTCGTCCTTGATGGTGGCGTACTTGGGCACCATCACGATGACTTCGGCGCCGGCGCGCACAAGCGCCGCAGGCAACGAGCCCGCCACGTCGCCCAGGCCACCGGTCTTTACAAACGGTGCGCACTCGGCCGAGGCAAACACGATCTGCATCTTTTTGCTGGAATCAGCCATATTGTCTCCCATGTTGTTATTCGAGAATAGCCGCCTGGCGCTAACCGGGCGGCTATTCTACATGTTACGAGCGATGTTGCGGTGCCAACGTTAACGTACGATGGTGGTGTCGGAAGTTAACGGAGCCTTGCCCAGCACCAGGATGTTCTCGGGCGTGCCGCGAAGCTCGGTGTTGGTGGGAACCACGTTGTTCTTGTCCAGAATGGCGTTCTCAACGCGTGCGCCGCTCTTGATGATGCAGCTCTGGTTGATGATCGAGTTGGTCACCGAAGCGCCTTCCTCGACCACGACGCCGCGCGACAGGATCGAGTTGCGCACGGTGCCCTTGATGATGCAGCCGGCCGAGATGATCGAGTTGCACGCGTGGCTGCCGGTCGCATAGCGCGAAGGCGGCACGTCGTGAGCCTTGGTCAGGATCGGGCGCTCGGGATCGAAGAGCTGGTCGGCCACGGTCTGGTCGAGCAGGTCCATGCTGCGGCGATACAGCGACTTCTCGCTAAACACGCCCACGACCTCGCCCTTGTACTCGTAGCTGCACACGTCGATGTTGCCAAAGTCGCCCTGGAGTGCCTCGAGCAGGTCCAGATAGTCGGCGGCCTGGTAGTGGTCGATGATCTCGAGGAGCGTCTCGCGGTTGACGATGCAGCAGTCCATGGAGGCGTTGTCGCCGTACGCGACGCCGGCGCTCACGCCCGTCAGGCGGCCGTTCTCGTTAATCTCGAGTTTGGTCTCGTCATCGACATTGCGCGTGGCCTTGCAGTACACCACGGTCATCTGGGCACCGGAGTTCTCGTGCGCCTCGATGATGGTGTTGAGGTCCATGTTAAAGATGATGTTGGTGCCCATCATCACGACATAGGGATTCTCCGAGCGCTGGAACAGCGTCTTGTTGGAGATGATGTCGCGCAGCAGGAAGCGCATGCCGCCCTTGGTGGTGCCATACGCGTTGCCGGGCACCATGAACAGGCCGCCCTTCTTGCGGTCCAGGCCCCAGTCCTTACCCGAGCCCACGTGGTCGATCAGCGAGCGGTAGTTACCCGGCATGACGACACCGACGGTCTTGATGCCGGCATTCATCATGTTGGACAGCGGGAAGTCGATCAGGCGGTAGCGGCCCAAAAACGGAACGGACGCGATGGGGCGGTCCTTGAGCAGGACGCTGCCGTAGGTCGAAGAGTAGTTAGCGGTGATGTAACCGATGGCCTTGCGATTGATCATCGGATCATTCCCCCTTCCCGATAACGACGTCATTTCCAACGACGGCCGTATCCTTGGTGGTATCGACAGAGCCGAGCTTCACGCCCTCTTCGACCGTGGAGTTCTCGCCCAAAATAGCGCGGCAGATGTGCGCGCCGCTCTTAACGTGCGCACCCGGCAGCAGCACGGAGTCCTCGACCACGGCGCGCTCCTCGATGATGACATCGGTCGAAAGGATCGAGTGGCGAGCGGTGCCGTAGATCTTGCACCCGTTGGAGACCAGGCAGTCGTCCAGACGGCCGTCCGGGCCAATGTAGTGCGGCGGACGCGTGGTGATGTTGGACATGATGGGGAAGTTCTTGTCAAACAGATCGAACTCAGGGTTGTTGCCCAGCAGGTCCATCGAGGTCTCGTGGAAGCTGGCGATGGTGCCAACATCCTTCCAAAAGCCGTGGAACTCGTAGCTGTACAGGCGCTTGTTCTCGCCGAGCAGCTTGGGGATGATGTCCTTGCCAAAGTCGTGGCTCGAGCGCTGGTCCAGGGCGTCCTCCTCGAGCGCCTCGATCAGCACGTCGGCCGAGAAGATGTAGATGCCCATGGACGCGAGGTTCGAATCGGGCTTCTCGGGCTTCTCGGTGAACTTGGTGATGCGGCCGTCCTCGGGATCGGTGGTCAGGATGCCAAAGCGGCTGGCCTCCTCCCACGGCACGGGCATAACGCTCACCGTGAGGTCGGCGTTGTTCTCAATATGCGTCTTGAGCATCTTGCGGTAGTCCATGCGATACAGGTGATCGCCCGAAAGGATTAGGACGTACTTGGGGTCGTTGGCCTTGATGTAGTCGAGGTTCTGCGTAATGGCGTCGGCCGTGCCCGCATACCAGGCGCCGCCGGTCTGCGTCTCGTACGGCGGTAGGATCGACACGCCGCCGTCGCGGCTGTCCAGATCCCACGCCTCGCCGGAGCCCACGTAGGCATGCAGCAGGTAGGGACGGTACTGCGTCAGAACGCCCACCGTGTCGATGCCCGAGTTGGAGCAGTTGGAGAGCGAAAAGTCGATAATGCGGAACTTGCCACCAAAGCTAACCGCCGGCTTTGCGATCTTTTGGGTGAGTGCCCCCAATCGGCTGCCCTGTCCTCCTGCGAGGAGCATCGCGATGCATTCTTTCTTACTCATCGATTTCTCCTTCTGTCATCGATGTTCCAAAACCCATTAGCGGCGGGCGCAGCGCAATGTCGCGCCCGCCGAATAATGCCGTGCGGCAAAGGGAGCTCGCGCCTTTACGCGTGCCAGATCTCGTCGCGGTACTCGCGAATGGTGCGGTCGGACGAGAACCAGCCGGAGGAGGCGGTGTTGAGCAGGGCCTTGCGGTTCCAGGTCTCCTGGTCACCGTAGCTGCCGGTGAGCTTTTCCCATGCATCCACATAGCTGCGGAAGTCGGCCATGACCAGGTCGGGGTCGTTGTTGTTCATGAGCTCGTTGTAGATGCTCTCAAAGTTGCCCGAAAGACCCGCAAAGGTGTTGTCCTTGAGCTCGTCCATCACGCGGCCCAGACGCTCGCGATCGTTGTTGAGGGTATCCCATGCAAAGTAGCTGTTCGATGCCCAGAGCTGCTCGACCTCGGGAGCGGTCAGGCCAAAGATGGCCTCGTTCTCGCGGCCGGCCAGGTCGGCGATCTCGATGTTGGCGCCGTCGAGGGTGCCCAGCGTAATGGCGCCGTTCATCATGAGCTTCATGTTGGACGTGCCCGAGGCCTCCTTGCCGGCCGTGGAGATCTGCTCCGAGATCTCGGCGGCGGGGTAGATGAGCTGGGCGTTGCTCACGCGGAAGTTGGGGATAAAGCAGACCTTCATGACCTCGTTGACGCGGGCATCGTTGTTGATGACGTCGGCAACGGAGTTAATGAGACGGATGGTCTCCTTGGCGAAGGTGTAGCTCGAGGCAGCCTTGCCGCTAAAGATGAAGGTCGTCGGCGTCACGTGGAAGTTGGGATCGGCGATGCGGCGGTTGTAGATGTCCATCACCTTCATGATGTTCATGAGCTGGCGCTTGTAGGCGTGGAAGCGCTTTACCTGAACATCGAAGACGGTGTTGGGGTCGATGATCAGACCAGTCTCGGCCTTAACGTAGGCGGCCAGACGCTCCTTGTTGGCGCGCTTGGAGGCACCCACGGCCTTCAGGAACTCGGTGTCGTTCTGGAACTCCTTGAGCTTTTCCAGCTCAAAGGCGTCCTTGAGCCAGCCATCGCCAATGGCCTCGGTCACGAGCTTGGCGTAGGTCGGGTTGGCCTCGGCAAAGAAGCGACGGTGCGAGATGCCGTTAGTCTTGTTGTTGAACTTCTCGGGCGTCAGAGCATAGAAGTCCTTGAGCACGATGTTCTTGATGATGTCGGAGTGGATCTTTGCCACGCCGTTGACGCTGTGGCTGCAGATCACAGACAGGTTGGCCATGCGAATCTCGCCGTCCCACAGGATGGCGGTCTGGCGCAGACGCTCCTGCCAGCCCTCCTGCGTGGTGTCGAACGACTCGTGCCAACGACGGCTGATCTCGTCGATGATCTGGTACACGCGGGGGAGGAGCTTGGAGAACGTGCCGATGGGCCACTTCTCCAGAGCCTCGGGCAGGATGGTGTGGTTGGTGTAGCTCACGACCTGCGTCACGATGTTCCAGGCGTCATCCCACTCGAGCTTCTTCTCGTCGATAAGGATGCGCATGAGCTCGGGGCCGCACATGGCGGGGTGCGTATCGTTGGTGTGGATGGCCACAAACTGCGGCAGCAGCTCCCAGTTCTCGCCGTGCTCCTTCTCAAAGGTGTCGAGCAGGCTGTAGATGCCGGCCGACACAAACAGGTACTCCTGCTTCAGGCGCAGCAGACGGCCGTGCTCGCCGGCGTCGTTGGGGTAGAGGATGGCACTGATGGCCTCGGCCTCGGCGCGCTCGGCGTCGGCCAGGGCGTAGTCGCCGCGGTTGAAGGCCTCCAGGTCAAAGTGCTCCTCGACCGGCTCGGCAGCCCAGACGCGCAGCTTGTTGACGGTCTCGCCGGCATAGCCCACCACGGGGATATCGTAGGGGACAGCCAGGATGTCCTGCGTATCCACCGTGCGGTAGAACGTGCGGCCGTCCTCCTCAAAGCCCTCGACATGGCCACCAAACTTGATGGTCACGGCCTTGTCCTGACGACGGACTTCCCAGGGATAGCCGTGGGTGAGCCACTCGTCGGTGGCCTCGACCTGACTGCCATTGACGATCTCCTGCTTAAAAAGGCCGTAGCGGTAGCGCATGCCGTTGCCATAGCCGGCAATGCCCTCGGCTGCCATGGAATCCAGGAAGCACGCGGCCAGACGGCCCAGACCACCGTTGCCCAGAGCCGGATCGGGCTCCTGGTTCTCGATGACGGACAGGTCGAAGCCCATGTCGTCGAGCGCCTCGGCGACCATGTCGCGCACGCCAAAGTTGAGCAGGTAGTTGTCGAGCAGGCGGCCAATCAAAAACTCGATCGAGAAGTAGTACACGCGCTTTTTGCCCTCGGCGGTGGCGCGAGCGTCGCTCTTGGTGGCAACGGTGCGTGCCTTCTCGGCCACGAGCTTAGCCAGGGCGTTAAAGCGGTCGAGGTCGCTCGCGGCCTCGACGCTCTTGCCGCTGATGCTCATGACGGCATCGCGATAGAGCTCGGTAAACTCCTGCTTGTTGTCGAAGATCTTATTCATACGTTCCTTTCCCCCGGGGATATTTCTCCCGGAACGGTTATGACATGTATCCTACGCCCCGGCGGGGCGGGTAATTGCAGTGGTAACGCTTTTGTTACGCTTTCTTGGCAGGAGCCTTAACAGTAGCTGCCTTGGCCTTGGGAGCAGCCTTTTTGGTGGCTGCCTTCTTGGCCGCGGTGGACTTGGCCGAAGTCCTGGCAGCGGGCTTGGCAGCCTTCGCCTTAGCCGGAGCCTTCTTGGCTGCCGCGGTCTTGGGCTTCACCGAGGACGTGCGCTTGCGCGTCGCCTTCTTGGGCTCCTCGACCACGGGCGGCTTATAGCTGCTGGGGCCGCGGCGTTTAAGCACCACGCCAGCCAGGCCGGGTACCTTAATCTCGATGGAGTCCATCTGCCCGTTCCAGGGATAGGGCTCGCTCGAGCAAGTGTAGGGCTCTTTGCCGGCGTATCCGCTGCCGCCAAACTCGGGACGGTCGGAATCGAAGATGACCTCCCAGTCGCCCTCGCGCGGCACGCCCACACGGAAGCTCTCGTAGCTCGCCGGGTCAAAGTTGATCAGGATCACCAGATCGTCATCAATGTCCTCGCCCTGACGTACAAAGCTCACGATGGACTGCTTGGAGTTGTCCGCGTCGATCCAGGTAAAGCCGTCGTCGGTGTAGCCGCGCTCGTACAGGGCGGGCTCGGCGGTGTACAGGTGGTTGAGCGCCTTGATAAACGCCTGATGGTGCGCATGGGTCTCGTACTGCTCGGTCAGGAACCACTGAATGGACTCGTAGTAGCGCCACTCAATAAACTGGCCGATCTCGTTGCCCATAAAGTTGAGCTTGGCTCCGGGGTGCGTCATCTGGTAGAAAGCCAGCGTGCGCAGGCCGGCAAACTGGCGCCACCAGTCGCCCGGCATGCGGCCGATCAGCGAGCACTTGCCGTGCACGACCTCGTCGTGGCTCAGCGGGCAAATGAAGTTCTCGGTAAAGGCATACATGATGGAGAACGTCAGCAGGCCGTGATTGCCGGGGCGCCACGGAAAATCGGTCTGCATGTAGTGCAGGGTGTCGTTCATCCAGCCCATGTCCCACTTGTAGTGGAAGCCCAGGCCGCCATCCTGCGGCGGATAGGTCACGAGCGGCCATGCGGTGGACTCCTCGGCCATCATCATCACGTCGGGGTAGTGCGCCTCTACAGCGCAGTTGACCTGACGGATAAACGCGCTGGCGTCCAGATCCTCCTCGGTACCGTACTTGTTGAACTTCTTTTGGCCCGGATCGTCAATGCCAAAGTTGAGGTACAGCATGCTGGACACGCCGTCCATGCGAATGCCGTCCACGTGGAAGTTCTCGAGCCAGTACAGCACGTTGGAGACCAGGAAGGAGCGGACCTCACCACGGGCGAAATCGAACTTGTGCGTGCCCCAGTTGGGGTGAATCTCGTGCTCAAACAGCATGTGGCCGTTAAAGGTGGCAAGGCCGTGGGAATCGGCGCAAAAACCGCCGGGCACCCAGTCCATGATCACGCCAATGCCCGCCTCGTGGCATGCATCGATAAAGTGCATGAGCTGCTGCGGGTTGCCGTAGCGCGACGTGGCGGCGTAGTAGCCGGTCGTCTGGTAGCCCCAGGAGCCATCGAAGGGATGCTCCATAAGCGGCATGACTTCGATATGCGTATAGCCCATGTCGCGCACGTATTCCACGAGCTCCACCGACAGGTCGTCGTAGGTGTAAAACTCGCCGCGCTGCGCGGGGAAGGGATCCATGGGGCCGGGGTAGTTGCCGTACTCGTCCGGCTCGCCCTGCGGTGCGTCGCCATGGCGCTTCCACGAGCCAATATGCACCTCGTAGATGTTCAACGGCTGTGACATGTGATTGTGGCCAGCGCGGCGCTTGAGCCATGCGGCGTCGTTCCACTGGTAGCCATCGAGGGTCCACAGCACGCTCGCGGTACCCGGAGGACACTCGGCCTTAAAGGCGTACGGATCGGCCTTGTAGAGCTTTTCGCCCTCGTTGGTCTCGATAAGGTACTTATAGAGCTGACCTTGCTCGGCGCCAGGAATAAAGCCTTCCCATATAGCGCTCGTATGCACGGGCACCAGCGGGTTGGCTTGCTCATCCCAGTCGTTAAATTCGCCAATGACGTGAACGCTCTTTACATCGGGCGCCCAAACGCAAAAACGCCAGCCGCGCGTACGGTTCTGCGTGTCGGGGTGCGCGCCCATCTTTTCCCAGCTGCGCTCCCACGTACCAATGCCAAACAAGTAGACATCGTCCTTGGTGAGCTCCGGTGCGTGCGGGGCGGCTTTACGGGTAGCAGGCTTTTTGGTTGCTGGCTTTAGCTTTGTATCGCTCACGTTTGATCCCATCATGACGCGGCAGCGTGTTGCCTTGGTGACTAGAAGCGAAAGGTCCAAGGCTGCACGAATCGAAGGGACGGCGATAGTTCTATGATTCGTTCCACCTCGCGTGCTCGGTGGAACTTTCGGCAAAAACTACGATAACACCTGTACGTTAGTTTTATGAACGAAAGTGGATTTGCGGTGGCGTTTAATCGGTAAGCGCCATGTTTATACCACTGGCAGAATTGCGATGGTAAAACTCTTGACAGTTTTACCAATTAGGGATTCAAGATTGTTAGGTTGACGTTTGGTAAAACGCTTTTAGCAGGTTGTTTACCATTTGACATCGAAAGGTACATTTATGTCCCAGACCGCCGCTCCTAATGTTGCTTTTATTTTCGATTGCGACGGCACGCTGGTTAACAGCACCCCCGTTTGGGCCTATGCCCAGCCCGAATTATTGCACCGCCACGGTGTTGACGTGACGGTCGACGATTTTGCCCAGTTTGAGCATTTGTCGCTCGAGGATGAGTGCCAGGCCTACCACGACACCTGGGGCATTGGCGCAAATGGCGAGGAGCTCTACCGCGAGCTGGGCGAGATTTTGATTGATGGGTACTCCAAGGTGCCCCCGCGCAAGGGGCTCCTGGCATTTTTGGAGCAGGCGAAGGCGGCGGGCATTGCCATGTGCGTGGCCACGTCCACGCCGGCCGAGCTGGTGCAGTCCGCGCTCGCTGGTGCCGGGCTCGACGCTTACATGGAGTTTGTTACCACGACGGGTGAGGCAGGACGTTCCAAGCAGTTCCCCGATGTGTACGAGCTGGCGCTGCGCCGCCTGGAGGAGCGCCATGGGTGCAAGTTTGAGCGCGCGTGGGTGTTTGAGGACGCTGTCTTTGGCCTTAAGAGCTCTGGGACCGCCGGCTTTAAGCGTGTAGGTATTTATGACTCGCACGGCCGCATGAAGCGCGACGGCGTGCGCGCCAACTGCGATATCTTTATCGACAGCTACGAGGAGCTGGATCTGGCCCGCGTGCTTTCGTTTGAGGGATAGGCGAGGGCCGTGACTTGCAAGGTATTAGTGGTCTGCGGCTCGCCCGTGGTGGCGAGCGCGGATCTGTTGCGTAGGCTAGCGGGGGAGTGCGACTACGTTGTCGCCGTGGACCGCGGGTTCGACGCGCTGCTGGGCGCGGGTTTGGGCTGCGACGTGTATGTGGGAGATGCCGACACGGTGAGCGACGCGGGCCGCGCGTTGGTCGATGCTGCCACCGACTTTGAAGTTGAGCGCCATGATCCGTATAAGGACTATACCGATCTGGCACTGGCACTCGATTCGGTCCGTCGTCGCTGGCCGGGTGCCGAAGCGGTTGCGACCTGCGCCACCGGCGGCCGTCCGGATATGGCGCTTTCCGTGTTGGGCTTACTGGCGAGCTACTCCGACGGGCCCGTTTGGATTGAGGAAGACGATACGATCGCCCGCATCCTTCACGCAGGCGAATCGTGGACCATTGAAGGCGCCGAAGGCAAGACGTTTTCCATCATCGCCATCGCTCCCAACACAGAGATAAGCGAACACGGCCTAGAATGGGAACTAGACCACGCCCCGCTGGGCCTGATGGCCGACACGGGCATCAGCAACGTAGTAAGATCAACTGCAAAGATCGAAGTCCACACCGGTACCGCTATCGGGTATCTTTACAAGTAGGGACCATCGCATCAGGGTTTTATCGGGACGGGGCAGAAATAATCGCCTAGCAAGTGTTTAACCGCCCCGTCCCAAGAAAACCCGTAAGGTGGATAATCAATCCAAAAATCCCTCTTGCATCCCCGAAGATCTTCCCCTATAGTATCTCCACGTCACGGGGGCGTAGCTCAGCTGGGAGAGCGCTTGACTGGCAGTCAAGAGGTCAGGGGTTCGATCCCCCTCGTCTCCACCATCGTGAATGTAAAGCCTTCGGAATACCGGAGGCTTTTTTCTAGATTAATTGATGATATTAATCGAACTAGAACTGTCTTATGTTTTAACAGGCTTGCCGGTCTTTAGTTAAAAAATGCAATAGAATAGGTCTTATAGGGCAAAATGTGTGTCCACGTTGGGGCATCGGCGCAGGCCGATGCCCCTTTTTCAACCGTTTAAATTCCGCGCCCGCTTTTAACCGCTCGGACAGAATGTGTGTCTGGTTGCCTATCGTTGCCGCCGTTAGATAACCTTTTCCGGAACCGTAAAATACCCTTTCTGAAGAGGTGCCCATGAAGGCCGTTTATTGCCCCTACTGCGGCGGTCGGACCAAGCGCAACGGCAGGTCCTCATCGGGGTCCCAGCGCTGGAGGTGCACGGCCTGCGGCGCGTCGACGACGGTGAGGTACGACGACACGGCGACGAGGCTGGACGAGTTCCTCGGGTGGCTCCTCTCCAAGGACTCCCAGGCGGCGATGCCGGGCGGCGGGAGGTCCTTCAGGCGCAGAACGGCCGAGTTCTGGGAGGTCTGGCCGATGCCCGTCCCCGACGGCGAGCTCCACCGCGTGCTCTGCGTCGACGGGATCTGGGTCGCGCGCGACCTTGTGGTGCTCATATGCTGCAGCGGCGAGAGGGTGGTCTCCTGGTACATGGCCATGTCCGAGAACACGAGGGCGTGGTCGGCCCTCATGTCGCCGATCCCGGCGCCCGAGGTGGTCGTCGCCGACGGCGGGAGCGGGTTCGCCGAGGCCGTGCGCGAGACTCGGCCGCGCACCGGGGCCCAGAGGTGCACCTTCCACGCCTTCTCGCAGGTCAAGCGCTACACGACGACGCGGCCGAAGCTCCAGGCGGGGCGCGAGCTCTATCTCATCGCGCTCAACCTCATGGGTATTAAGACGCTGCGCCAGGCCGAGCTCTGGGTTGAGCGCAACCTCGACTGGTGCGGGTTCGCCTCGCCGCCGCGCGAGGACGGAGGGCCGGAGCAGGGCGGCTGGGCCGTGTGGGAGGACCTTCGCCACGGGGGCCGTGCCCCCTCTTGCTGGATTAGTTGACGGAAACGGATGCTCTATCGGGACACACATTTTGTCCTATAAGCCTTATTTAGCAAGGACATATGTTATTATTTCAAAATAATTATTGATCCTCTCCAGAGGACTAATAAATTTTCCCTGGCTATTGGCTTGGGAAAAGGCAAAGCCCGGTTTGCCTCTAGGCACTTTAAATACGCTTGATCGGGAAGGCATGACAGGGGGACATATTAAATTGACAATCTGCGACAATAAACTTATGGTGCGTCGAATTGCTGTTGCATGCTTTGTATTTGCCGCAGCGCTTGCCGTTCCTGCGTCTGCCGAGGCGGCAGAATAGCTCACTATCGACGGGGTCAAACACGAAGCGGGCGTCCCGGCGGCTGCTGAGAACGGCACCTCCTGGAAGTGGGATGGTAAGGACGCCTTGGAACTTAACGGCTACAACGGTGGGGTTATTTCTGCTGGTGGCAAGCTTGAGATTACATGCGTAGGAGAGAATAGTCTTGCGTGCTCCGAGGGCACTGATGGCATTCTGGTTGTCTACAACGGTAAAGGTGGCGAAGCGTCTGCCCTCACTATCAAAGGTTCGGGCTCTCTCTCGGCAACAACGGGGGGACAAGTGGGCGCAATCCAAGCTGAGGGCGATGTGATTGTGTCGGGGGCAAACGTGAAGGTCGAGTCGACCGAACATGAGGCCGCCTTCGGAATCATCTCAACGCACGGGAAGGTAAGGGTCGAGAACGGGTCTCTTATCGACATTGCTTCGCGCATGAACGGCTTGGCCGCCGGAGCTGGCATCGAGATCGACGGCTCCAAGGTAATCGTGAAGAACAGCAACACCACGGGTGATGAAATTAAAACGTCCTATGGTCTTCAGAGTGCTGGTCCCGTTGCCATCAGTAACGGTTCGAGCGTCGATATCCAGGTGGCCGCTCGTGATGTTTTGGGCATCAGCAGCGTTTGCGCTAATTCCGCGGCGGCCAACCCGGGTGTTTCCATTTCGGATTCAACCGTGAACATCTCTGCGGTATCTTCGGCCGAACGTTCGCAGTCCCTCGGAATTGTTGCCATAGGGTCGAACTGTGCCAACCCTATATCGATTGTCCGTTCCACGGTCGTTTCCGAATGCTCTAGTGGTCCGGCTCTGATTTCGTACAGCATGACCCAGGGGGGAGATGAGGTTTCTGCGGCCGGCAGCATCGAGCTAGAGGGCTGTGAGGTTGTTACGCCCGAGGGTGGATACGTCTGTAACCAGAATTCGAAACTCATTGCCCATGAGGGCGACAAGAGCGAAGAGATGGGAATGCTGGCAGGTCAGTTTATCGGAACTTCTAACACGGAGGATGCGATTGCTACCAGCATCGTTGATGATGCCTATGCCTTCGAATGGCCGGAGCCTATTTCAAAGAAAGTCCTCATTAAGCCCATTACAGCGCCTGAGGAGCCAACAGTGCCTCCCGTGGTTGACGGTACCGATAATTCGACCACCCCTGGTGCGCCGGGCGAGACGAGGCCGTCTGACACGGTCGGAAAACCCTCTGCATCAGAGCGGCCTGCCAAAGCGCCTGCTTCAGATAAAGCCAAAAAGTCGACCGGCTTGGTCACCGGGAATCTTCCGGCGACGGGCGACGCTTCTGCTATTCTGCCCGTTTCGGTTGCGCTGGCAGCTGGTTGTGCAGCCCTGTTTGCTGGGTTCATCTTGCACCGCAAAAGCGAATAAGCCCTTGCACGGATAAAATGCAGGATGGACCGTCTTCCTATTCAAGAATGGCGGCCCATCCTATTTGAAAGAGGAGCTCCGGCTTTCCCTTTCTGTGCTCGGAACCGTCGAAACAGGCACCGGGACCCTCTCGCTCGAGAAAGGTTCCGCGCAAATGGAAAGGCTCTGTTAGACCAAATTTGACACGATCGGCTGTTCGTCGAACCGGAAAATAAT
>CALEXE010000099.1:0-4687 GCA_937925265.1 uncultured Collinsella sp.
CGCCGAATGCTCGCCATCGAAATTTATCGATGGCCTATTTCAGACTGTAATGGGGGTGGGGCTATGTTCTGGCTCCCCGCCGGCCGCCCGGGGCCTTTTGGCCCCGGGCGCTGCCAGCGTGCCTAGCGCTTACGGATACCCCAGACCAGGGCTCCGACGCCGGCCATGGCAATAACAAATGCCATGAGCAGTGCAGCGGCCTGCTGGTCACCCGTGGTGGGCAGGAAACCCTTGACCGTCTTGACGATGTTCGTCACGGTCTTGGGCATGCCGGGATCGGGCGTCGGCGTAGGGGTCTCGGGCTTCTTGTACGTGTTGTTGAACACGATACCCTCGACGCTCTTGTCGCCCTTGGTAAAGGCGACGTTCGCCTTGAGGTTGCCCTCGCCGTCGTCGACCACGTTGACGGTCGCGGTAAAGACGGACTTGTCGTAGGTCATACCGGCCTCGTCGCCCTTGACCTCGCTGATGGTGTAGACGTACGCACCAGGCTCGTCGTACTCAAACTTGTCGAAGTTGATCTTGCCGTCGGCATCGTTGGTGACGGTGGACTCGATGTCCTCGCCAACGAGCTTAAAGCTAAACTCGTCCTTCTTGAGCTCGCGTCCCTCGAGCACCTTGATGGCGCCGATGGAGACCTGCGTGGGCATGGCGTGATACTTGTTGGTAAAGCCAGCCGACTCGGTGGTTCCCTCGAGCTTGTGCGTCGCGGTCAGCGTGCCGTCGCCATTGTCGGAGACGGTGGTCACGACGGTGTAGGTCGTACCGTCATAGGTGACGCCCTTGTACAGGCCGAGCGCGTTGGGGCAAGCCTCGCGCAGCATGTATGTGTGCGTGCCGGGCGCCTCGTAGTGGATCGGGCTCAGTGTAACGTTACCGTTAACGTCGTTGGTGCCACTAGCGACAGTCACGCCGTCCTCGAGCAGCTCAAACGTGAACTCGCCAGCTGCAAGGTCGCGTCCGGTCAGACGCTTGACCGTCTTGACCTGATCGGTCACGGACGAATCGGTAGGCGTCACGCTGTAGGTGTTGGTGAACGTGAAGGCCGCACCGTCGCCGCCGTCGCGCTTGACGATCAGATGTCCAGCACCGTCATCGGTCACGGTGTAGGAAACCTTGCGCGTGGCGTTGGCGTCGTTGATCACGCCAGGGGCGCTACCGGACTCGGTCACCGTGTAGGTAAAGGTGTGCGAGCGCGGGGCGGTGGGGGCTGCGGGCTCGGACTCGTCCTTGGTCTCGTCACCGCTGGCGTCAGCGTCAACCTCGGCCTCGTCGGCGTTGGCTTCAGCGTTGTTTGATGCATCGCCAGAAGCGTTGTCCGTCACGCCCAGGGCGCGGTTGAGGTCATCGAGCGTAAAGTGGATCTTGCCAAAGTCCACGTTGCCGGCCGCGTCGTTGGTTGCGGTCGTGCGCTCGGGCATCGGGGCACCCGCCTCATCGGCGGCCACGGTAAAGATGAACTTACCCGTGATGTCTGCCGGGGTCAGGCCCTCGGCAGCCTGGAGCTTCTTGGTGCCGGCGAGCGCGGCGTCAACGGCATCGGCGCCGTAGACGTTCTCGAACAAGGGCTCGATGCCACCGTAGTCGACCGTTGCCGTCAGGGTACCGTCACCGTTATCGACGACGATAACCTTAAAGCCAAAGTACCACGTTGTAGCAGAAACGCCGTTCGGCAGCCCGTGTATAGCTTCGTAGGCCGTGTAGTTAATGGTCCAAGCGAGCTTACCGTCCTTGTCGGTACGATGGGCAAGCCCAGCAGACTCAAGATCGGCAAGCATCTTGGTGTCGTAGTGCAGCGCATCAAAGCTCACGTGCCCGCCGATATTGGGCTTGAGATTTTCATAACCCACAAGCTCACCCTGATAGGCAATGCCGAACCAGAACTCGCCGTCGGCCATCGGGCGACCGGTCAGGGTCTTGGCGGCAACGACCTGAGCAACGGTGCCACCAGGTGCATCGGTCGTAGCGCTATAGCTGTTGACGAACGGGACCACGGCGCTCTCGACCGCAGCCGCGCCGGTCTTGTACTCGGTCACCAGCGTGCCCTCGGGACCGCCGGAGACGGTCGTCGTGGCGGTGAGCGTACCGGCGGTGTCGTCGGCGATAGCGATCGTCACGGTGCGCTCGGCATCGTCGTAGGTGTAACCGGGCTGGCCGTCATTCTTCTCGGCAACGGTGTATGTAAAGGTCTTACCCGCGTCAGCCTGCGTAAACTTGACCTCATGGCCCGCCAGAATGTCAATCCGACCGACCGTTGCCTCTGCCGTCGCAGGGGACTTGTACACGTTGGCGCCCTCGTGCAGGCCGAGCGCGGTGGCAGAAGCCGCATCGGCGGGCGTCACGGTAAAGGTGAACTGGCCCTCGGTCATGGGGCGTCCGTAGAGGGTCTTGCTGAGCTTGAGGCCGCCGGCCGCGGCGTAATCGAGCTCAGTGCGGTACGTGTTGGTAAAGCGTCCGTTTTCCTTCTTAGTGACGTTGGCGGTCAGGGTGCCATCGCTGTCCTCGGTCACGGTCACTTCGGCGGTTGCGACATGCGCGTCATACGTCATGCCGACCGTGCTGCCCGCGTTCTCGCGAATCTCGTACTTATAGGTTCCGGCAGCGGCGTAGTGGATCTTACCGAACTTGATGGCGGCGATGCCGTCCTTCGCGTCCCTCTTGCTCACGGTTACGGTTGCGGGATCGGGCAGCGGGGTGCCTTCGGGGGCGGTGATGGTAAAGCTGAACTCGTCCCCATCCGTCCAGTCGCGACCGTCAATAGCCTTGCTCAGGCCAAAGTCGAGCTCGGTCTCGAGCGGGGTCACGCTGTAGGTGTTCTTGAAGATCGCAGCCTCAGCATTCTTCAGAACATGCTGGGCGCTGAGCGTGCCGTCGCCGTTATCGGTGATGGTCGTCTCGATGGCGAACTTGGCGTCACTGTAGGTAATGCCCTTGCTGGTGGTTCCGCCCTTGACCTCGCGCAGCGTGTAAGCGTGCGTTCCGGCCTTGTCGTACTTCACGGCGCTCATCGTGATCTTGCCATCGGCGGCGTTCTTGCCGGTGGCGACGACCTTGTCGCCCTCGACGAGCTGGAAGGAGAACTCGCCGTCCTTGAGGTCGCGCCCGGTCAGGACCTTGGTCGCGGTGATCTGGTCGGTGACGCTAAATTCGCCGGGGTTCGGCTTGTAGGAATTCTCGAACTCAGCAGTCTTGGCATCCTTCAGCTCGTGCTTCGCCACGAGCTTGCCCTTGCCGTTATCGGTGATCGTAGTCACGACGGTATAGGTCTTATCGTCGTAGGCGATGCCGTTGCCTTCGGCGCCCTTGGCCTCACGCAGGATATAGGTATGCTCGCCGGCCTTGTCGTAGGTGATTTTGTCCATGACGATCTTGCCGTCGGCATCGTTCTTGCCGGTGGCGACGACCTTGCCGTCCTCGACGAGCTCGAAGGAGAACTCGCCGGCGGTCATGTCACGCCCGGTCAGGAACTTGGTCGCGGTGATCTGATCGGTGACACTGGAGTTCACGGGAGTAACGCTGTAAGCATTCTCGAAGATAGCCTTCTCGACGTCCTGCAGCTCATGCTTAACCGTGAGCTTGCCATTGCCATCATCGGTGACGGTGGTCACGATGGTGTAGGCCGCGGTGCTGTAGGTGATACCGTTGTCGGCGTCGACCTTGGTCTCGCGCAGCATGTAGGTGTGCTCGCCAGCCGCAGTGTAGGTGATCTTGTCCATCGTGATCTTGCCGTCGGCCGCATTGGTGCCCCTGGCGACGACCTTGTTACCCTCGACGAGCTCGAAGGAGAACTCGCCCTCCTTGAGGTCGCGCCCGGTCAGGACCTTGGTCGCGGTGATCTGGTCCTCGACAGGCTTCACGCTATAGGTGTTCTTGAACTCGGTCTCGCCCGAGATCTTTTCAACGTCGGCCTTAAGCTCGCCCTTGGCGTTAACCGTCACAGTCACCTTGAACGTGGCAACGTTCTTGCTGTAGGTAATGCCACCGGCGTCGCCCTTGACCTCGCGGACCTCATAGGTGTACTCGCCCGGCTCGGCATAAGTAATCTTGCCAAAGTTAATGGCTGCCTTGCCCTTGTCGAGATCGGCATTGGTCACAGTTACGGTCGCGGGGTCGGGCATCGGGGCATTGTTGTCGGACGTCGCGGAGAGCTCAAACTCAAACGCATCCGTATCCGCCCACTTGCGGCCCTCGAGCACCTTGGTCAGACCAAAGTCAGTCTTGGTATCAACCGCTGTCGGCTTGGTTGCAAGGCTAAAGATAATCTTGCCGTTGTTGCCCAGGTGCGAATGCACGTGCGTGGAAGTCGCAACGGAGGAAAGGTCATTCCACCTGGGGTTAAGCACGTCGCGCGCGGTCTCGGTCTTGTTGCCGTTCGCCTCCACATCGTCCTTGGTGGTATGCAGCTGGTCGATATAGGCCAAGCGCGCGGTTCCCTTATTAAAGGACCAATAGCCGTCATCTTTGACCAGAGCGCCGTCGTAGCTGGCGATCTCGTGCCCCTCAAACTCCACAACGGCATAGTCGTCCTTCGGCTTGCCGTTTGCGCCCATCGCCACAAACTCGTCCTTGTAGTAATAGACGTCGTTGCCCTGCGGCTTTACCGTCGCGCGCTGGGTGCATTCCTTGTCCGTGTAGATAGGCGTGATTTTTTGGAAGTAATAGTAGCTGTTGGTATCGGCGGGCTCAA
>CALEXE010000100.1:0-20203 GCA_937925265.1 uncultured Collinsella sp.
TGATACTCCCCTATAAAAATGGCTATTTATCAACTGTTTGTTGTGACATAGCCATCTGTTTCCGCGCGGCCAAACAGCCCGGCTAGATTCCCATGCCCATTCGCCGCGCCTGCTCCAGAGCGGGATGCCCGGCGATTTCGCCCACGCCGTTCACGCCGCCGGCGAAAACCGTTCCAGCGAGCGTGCAGCGGGAGAAACAGTCAACCCATCCCTGCATCGCCTTTTTCGCCCCGTCGAAGGTCGAGCGCCCGTTCTCCGCCGCCGTCGCCAACAGATATGCCTCGGTGAATGCATAATCGGAGCCAAAAAGCGGGTTAGCGCGGTCCAGCATGGTTTTGAGCTGGCCGCAGACGCTGTAGTAGTAGACGGGCGTTGCAAACACCAGCACATCCGCATCGTGCATTTTGGCGGCAATTTCCACGGCATCGTCTTGGATGACGCAACGCCCCAACTTTAAGCAGGCAAGGCAGCCCCTGCAGAAGCCCATTTGCTTCTCGCGCAGACGCACGGTCTCAACGCTGTGACCTGCCTCCCGCGCGCCGTTGGCGAAAGCCTCCGCCAGCGTCTCGGAATTGCCATTCTTTCGTGGACTTGAAGAAACTATCAAAACCGTTTTGCCCATTACGGAATACCCCTTGCGCTCCCGATTTACATTGACGAGAATGAAGGTAATACCTAAACCTGACTTTAGGTCAAGGAATGAATTCGACATTGTTTCGGAGGAGCCATGTACACAATCGGACAGGTGGCGGAAATGTTCGGTTTGCCCGCTTCAACGCTGCGATATTACGACAAGCAGGGATTGTTCCCGGGGCTGGAGCGGGCATCCGGCATTCGCCGATTCAGCGATACGGAACTCGAAGCGCTTCGGGTCATCGAATGCCTAAAGAAGGCTGGAATGGAGATCAAGGACATCCGGCTGTTCATGGAATGGTGCGCAGAGGGTCCCTCAACATACCCCAAACGCAAGGCCATGTTCGAGGAGCGCAAGGCCCACATGGAGTCGGAGATCGTGAACATGAACCGCGCGCTCGACATGCTGAAGTTCAAATGCTGGTACTACGAGCAGGCAATCCAAGATGGCAACGAGGATAGAGTGAAGGCGCTGATTCCCGACAATTTGCCAGAAGAAATCAAAGATACCTACGATAACGCCCACACTCAATAATGCCGCCCGATGCTCAAGGGGCTTTGGCAAGGAGTCGTTTTAGGCAGATATGCAAAAAGATAGCCTCCGAACCAGAGGGTCCGGAGGCTTTTATTCCCGTTATTTCGCTGGTGGCTTTACTCTATGGCGGCGCCGAAACAGCATCAGGCGGTACTCGACGGTATCAAAACGCGAGTTCAAAAGCCAGTTCCCGCTATTCCCGCTCAGTGACTAATCCAGTCCGAGTGTTGTCGATGCGTGTCGCGTCGTACCGCCTAAGGGCCAATTCGTGCGCAATTTGGGCGAATCAGGCCCTTAATTCGCGATTTTGTGAATGACTCAATTGATTCGCAAAACCGCAGGTCGCCTTTTTAATCACTCCCTAGTTTCCGCCGGGGTTCGTAGCGGGTGGCGTGAAAAGGGGTGATTCAAAGGGTCGGAGAGATGTCTATAGCGCAATCTTCTGGTATTGGCGCAGTGAGGGACTTCTCACCTCCATCAGTCCAAATCGTCAAGCTCCGAAAGACGTCGAGCTAGAGAAAAGGACCTATTTCCCGTCATGGATTGGGTTTACCTGCATGACTAGAGCCCTGGTGTAATTGGCTGGATCACCGTTCCGGGAACCGGTATCGACCTACCTGTCCGCCAAGCTCCTTCTTCAGCTCCAGCTTAGTATCTGACTCACACCGTTATAAGCAAAACCGAAGAGATGCGTCTTAGCCAAGAAAAGAAGGTTAGCCCTATCTTACTGCATGATTCGTGTGTTATAGTTAGATGACTCTAACTGTTTGGGGGCGACAGCCATGCACGAACGCGAGGGTTTCTGGGACAAGAACGCCGGTCGGTATGACCGTTTCATGCGAAACGACCGGGCGGCGTATGAGAAGATGTATGGGCTGATCCGGCCGGTAGTGAAAGCAAAAACCGTACTGGAGGTCGCCACCGGCACGGGGCTTATCGCAAAGAGCATCGTGAATGCGGCGGCGCACATCGAGGCTACGGACGCCTCTGCAAAGATGATCCTTGAAGCGAAGCGGGACAATCAATCCGCAAAGCTGCACTTTTCCGTACAAGATATGTTCCGCCTGCCCTATGCACAGAAGTCCTTCGAAGTGGTGATCGCGTCCAACGCGCTTCACATAGTGCCGCATCCGGAAAAGGCCCTGCAAGAAATCAGACGGGTGCTGAAGGACGACGGCGTGCTCATCGCGCCAACCTTCACTCACGCGGGGAACTCGGTTTCCGGCAAGGCAAAAGCCTTTTTCATGAGTATGGCGGGGTTCCCCCTCCACAGCAGGTGGACAAGCGAGGAATACCTACGTTTCCTGCGTCAAAACGGCTGGGCGGTGCAGAAAAGCGCGGTGCTGAAGGCCTCGTTCCCGTTGACCTATGCGGAATGCACGAAATCGGAGGGGCCAGATGTCGTTCTTTGAAAACACCCGCAAGCCCGTGGGCCTCGGCGGAAAACTTATGGTTGCCATGATGAATCTGGGCCACAGCCCTGTGGCGCGGTGGGGGCTTCGATTTCTACGACTTGCGCCAAACGCCAAGGTGCTGGATTGCGGCTGCGGAGGCGGGGCGAACATAAAACGGCTGCTGAAAAAATACTCGCATGGCATCGTCAAGGGCATCGACTATTCGCCCGTCAGCGTGGAGAAGGCTAGAAAGCTCAACCGAACTGCAATTCAGGAGGGGCGTTGCGCCGTTCTGCAAGGCAGTGTGGCGGATATGGCGTTTGAGAATAGCTACTTCGATGCTGCCACGGCCTTTGAGACCGTCTATTTTTGGCCTGATTTGCCCCGATGCTTCCGTGAGGTCTGGCGGACGCTGAAGCCAGGCGGGACAATTCTTATCTGCAACGAGAGCAATGGCGATACAGACAGGGACGAGAGGTGGACGCAGATCATCGGCGGCATGACCATCTACAAGGACATTGAATTAAAGGCGTGCCTGGAGCAGGCGGGTTTTCACGAGGTGCAGATACACAAAAAGAAAAAGTGGCTCTGCGTCACGGCGCGGAAGTAGGGGTATCAAGCACGGGTATTTTTGCATCCATCCTGCACATGGCGATAGGCATGACGGTCATAGCGGCTATGCTGGCGGCAATTATGACAGTTTTTATTCACTGAGGAAGAAACCTATGAAATGTAAAATTGAGAAAAACACCGTGCAGGAGACGCTGATCCTCCCGCTGTATTCCCGGAAGCTGTGTACGGAGCTGTACCCGAACCTTTACAGGGATGAAACAGCGGTTCGTCTGCTCGACCAGATCGACTACGACTTTTCAGAGGCAGAGAAAAACTCCCGCAGCCTGATGCAGCGCTTTGGTGCGCTGGAGGTGGCCACACGGCAGAGTGATCTTGCTTTCGAGGTGCGGGATTACCTGAAAGGCCACCCCAATGCGGCGGTGGTCAATCTGGGCTGCGGGCT
Organism: uncultured Collinsella sp.; assembly: GCA_937925265.1. Taxonomy (GTDB): domain Bacteria; phylum Actinomycetota; class Coriobacteriia; order Coriobacteriales; family Coriobacteriaceae; genus Collinsella. The sequence continues at coordinate 3,578 of CALEXE010000100.1, forward strand.
GGACAACACCGGCAGAACCTGCGACAACGGTAGATGCAAGATCTACAATCTGGACTTCCCGGATGTGATTGCCTTGCGGCAGCAGCTACTGCCCGCCGGGGATCGAGAACAAAATATCCCCTGCGACCTGAAAGACACCGCATGGTTTAGCAAAATCGATGCCTCCCGCGGGGCGGTGTTCTTTGCCTCCGGGGTGTTCTATTACTTTCTGACCCAGCAGGTCCGGGAACTGGTGCGGGGGATGGCGGACGCTTTCCCCGGCAGTGTGCTGGTCTTTGATGCTGCCAATCGGACGGCGGTAAAGATGATCGCAAAAACATGGCTTAAGACTGCAAAAATCAAGGATGTGGGGGCATATTTTGCGGTTTCGGATGCCGCCAAGGAAATCGGCACGTGGGACAGCCGTCTGCAGGTCACAAGTCGCGGCTATATGCTGGGCTACAACGATTTGAGAGACCCTTCTGTCAGCGGCTTTTTCCGGTTTCTCGCAAGGGTCGGTGACAACGGGATGAAAATGCAAATCGTGAAAATAAGATTTTAAGAGGCAAAAACGAAGCGCATTCACTTTGACGTCGAAGAAGACGGCTTTTACGGCGCATATTGGGCGTGCAAGGACACGCATACAGCAGCGGGCACGGATTCAATTGAAACCGTGCCCGCTATCTGATACTATATTATTTTATCGAACGTCTGTTCTATTCCCACTCAATCGTCGCGGGCGGCTTGGACGTGATGTCGTAGCACACGCGGTTCGCGCCGGGGACCTCGGCCACGATGCGGCCGGAAATGCGGGCCAGCACGTCGTAGGGCAGCTTGGCCCAGTCGGCGGTCATGGCGTCGCTGGACTCGACGGCGCGCAGGATGATCGGGCGCTGATAGGTGCGCTCGTCGCCCATAACGCCAACGGACTTAATGTCGGGCAGGACCGCGAAATACTGCCAGCAGCTGTGCTCGGAGTTGCGCTCGCCGGTCTGCTCAAACAGACGCTGGTTGTAGGCGTCGAGCTCCTCGCGCACGATGGCGTCGGCATTCTTGAGGATCTCGAGCTTCTCCTTGTCGACCGCGCCGATGATGCGGATGGCCAGACCCGGTCCCGGGAAGGGCTGGCGGAACACAATATGACCCGGCAGGCCCAGCGCTAGGCCAAGCGCGCGGACCTCGTCCTTAAAGAAGTGATCGAGCGGCTCGATGAGGTCGAAGTGCACGCCCTCGGGGAACGGGATCAGGTTGTGGTGGCTCTTGATGGTGGCCGTCTTGCCGCCCGTCTTGCGAGCGCCGGACTCGATGATGTCGGGGTAGATGGTGCCCTGAGCCAGGTACTTGACCGGCTTGCCGTCGGTCTCGAGCTGCTGGGCCACGGCGAAGAACTCTTTCCAGAACTGCGTGCCGATGATGCGGCGCTTCTCCTCGGGCTCGGTCACACCAGCCAGAAGCTCGGCATAGCGGTCCTCGGCGTGGACGTGGATAAAGTCGACGTCAAACTGCTTGGTGAAGACCTCCTCCACCTGCTCGGGCTCGCCCTTGCGCAGCAGGCCGTGGTTGATGAACACGCAGGTCATCTGCTTGCCCACGGCGCGGGCGCCCAGCGCAGCCACGACGGAGGAGTCAACGCCGCCGGACAAGGCCAGAATCACGCGGTCGTCGCCGACCTTCTCGCGGAACTCGGCCGTCATGGTCTCGACCAGGTTGTCCATGCTCCAGTTGGGCTCCAGGCCGCAAATCTCAAACAGGAAGTTGCTCAGCAGCTGCTGACCGTACTCGGAGTGCTTGACCTCGGGGTGGAACTGCGTGGTGAAAATCTTGCGCTCAACGCACTCCATGGCGGCAACCGGGCACACGTCGGTGCTGGCGGTAACGGTAAAGCCCTCGGGCACCTCGGACACGGCGTCGCGGTGGCTCATCCACACGGTCTGCTCCATGGGCGTGGAGTTAAAGAGCTTGGCGCCGGCCGTGCGCGTGATGGTGGCGCGGCCGTACTCGCCCACCTCGGAGTGGCCGACCTTGCCGCCGAGCGTCACGGCCGTGATCTGATGGCCGTAGCAAAAGCCCAGGACGGGAAGGCCCAGGTCAAAGATGGCAGGATCGATGGATGGAGCGTCCTCAGCATACACGGAGGCCGGGCCGCCAGAAAGGATGAGCGCAGAGGCGTTCATCTCGCGAATCTCATCGGCCGAGATGTCGCAGGGAACGATCTCGGAATACACGTTGAGGTCGCGGACGCGACGGGCAATGAGCTGACCGTACTGCGCACCAAAGTCGAGTACGAGGACCTTTGCGGAAGCCTTTTGATCCATGGTTTCCCCCTCTTGTTGGCGGGGAGCCGGTGCCCACCCGCGTGAATGAACGAAAATAACTTTCATAGTGTACACGTTATATGGGGTTTCTCGTCCCTCGCAGCCATCAGCGCACGGCAAACGCACGACCTGGGCCCCTATTTGACGGCAATTGAAGTGTTACTAAACGTTACAGATGATGTATTACGTTTGAACATTGGACGCCCTGTGCCACAATACTGCGGAACGACTCCGCCTCTGCGGCGGCAAATACGATAGGAATACCAGCATGAAGCGCATCCTTCTCATCGCCACGGGCGGCACCATCGCATCGACCGAGGACGGCAACGGCCTCTCCCCTGCCCTGACCGGTGAGGAACTCGCCCAGAGCGTCCCCGAGATCTCGGGCCTCTGCGAGCTCGACGTGGTGCAGCCCATGAACATCGACAGCACCAATATGCGCCCCAGTGACTGGATGCGTATCCGCGACGTCATCGTCGAGGGTTATGCCGACCACGACGGCTTCGTGATTCTGCACGGCACCGACACCATGAGCTACACCGCGGCGGCGCTTTCCTACCTGATTCAGGACAGCCCCAAGCCCATCGTACTCACCGGCTCGCAAAAGCCCATGGGCAATCCCTTTACCGACGCCAAGCTCAACCTGTACCAGAGCCTGCTTTATGCGCTCGACGAGCACTCGCACGACGTCTCGATCGTGTTTGGCGGCGTAGCCATTGCCGGCACGCGCGCCCGCAAACAGCGCACCATGAGCTTTAACGCGTTCATTAGCGTCAACTATCCGCCTATCGCCTATATCCGCAACGACCGCATCGTGCGCAACGGGCTTCACGGCACGCATCAGGGCGAAAACCCGGTGCGTTTCTACGACAGCATCGACCCGCGCGTATTTGTCCTTAAGCTAACTCCTGGCGTGAACCCGGGTATCCTGGACGCCCTTGCCGACAGCTACGATGCTGTAATCCTGGAGACCTTTGGCATTGGCGGTATCCCCGAGTTTGGCGAGTCGGGCGAGTCGTTCCAAGAGGCAATTTTCCGCTGGGTCGATTCGGGCCGCACCGTCGTTATGACCACGCAGGTCCCCGAAGAGGGCCTCGATCTGGGCGTTTACGAGGTCGGCCGTGCTTACGCCGATCATCCGGGCATTCTGCGCGGCGACGATATGACAACCGAGACGCTCGTGGCCAAAACCATGTGGGCACTCGGCCAGTCACGTGATGCCGCCGAGATCCAGCGCCTGTTCTACAGCCAAGTCAACCACGACCGAATCCCGATGACCTAATTCAGTTGTCGACGGGTATCCCCTATTCGATGCCCTCGAGAAGCTCTGATACCGTCATGCCGAGTGCGGGCGCGATCTTAAATAGAACCTTGAGCGTGAAATTTGCCGTCCCATCTTCGATTCGGTCGAGGTAGGGTCGGCTGATTCCTGTCGCCACACAAAAATCAACCTTGGAGATACCAAGGTCCCTGCGTGTCTCTTCGACCCGCCTGCCAAGAATCTGTTTAGCACGTTCGTCCATGCAGACGAGTTTGAAATGGAGCCGAACATAAACGTAAACTATAGTTTACGTTTTGCCGAATACACAGGAGTTTTCTATGTCGGGTTCTTCGGTCCGCACGTACCGAGCCACGCTTCGCACAAACAGCGCACCGCCCAAGCTCGTCGTCGTTGAAGCAGAATGTCTTTCGCCCGATGAGCGCACAGCATTTGCATTGCTATCAAGTCGCGTAGCCGCCGTTCTGGTCCCTTGCCCGGCGCAAGGCGAACTTGCCATCCAATGCCAAGCGCACAGCTGCTCGCTCAATCAGGCTGCCGTAATCGCAACCAGCCAACGCGGTCTGCCCCTTCTCCTGGAAGCCGGTACCGCGCTCACCCTTCGCGGCGCCGGATACGAAAACGAGGCCGCCGCCGACATGGTCTTTAAACCACGATCGAGCGGCGGCCTCGCAGCAGCCATTGAATATGCGTGCAGGCTCGTTGACTAAAAGGACAAGCTAGAAACCAAAGCCAAAGCCCGTTCCGGTAATAGCCGAGTACATAAAGTAAACGTTGATCACGTTGAGGAACACACCCGTGATGCAACCGTTGCGCAGGTAGCGTTCGCACACGATACGCGCCATGGCGGCGGAGTCATCATTGTTTTTAGCCTGACGTCCTGCCGTAAAGTACGTCGCCACGCTCAGCAGCAGGTTGAGCACCGGCAGTGCCAGCAGCTCGTAGCTCTTGCCCCAGCGCGTCACCTCGCCGGCGGCGTTAAACTTCGTTGCCACCTCGGGGCCAATGTTGGGGATAACACACGCTGCAACCACCAGCGGAATCACCGCAAGCACGAGCAACGCAATACCCATGTAGCCAGCTTTTTTGCCGTATTTAAACATATGCGTCGTCCTTACACGTTAAAGCGGAAGTGCACGACGTCGCCATCGGCCATGACATACTCTTTGCCCTCGATACGCAGCTTGCCGGCGGCCTTGGCGCCCTGCTCGCCACCGAGCTCGATATAGTCGTCGTAGCCAATGACCTCGGCCTTAATAAAGCCGCGCTCAAAGTCGGTGTGGATGACACCGGCAGCCTGCGGAGCGGTCGCGCCCTGGCGAACCGTCCAGGCCTTGACCTCCATCTCGCCGGCCGTAAAGAACGACTGCAGGCCGAGCAGCTTGTAAGCGGCCTGCGCGAGCACGTCCAGACCGGGCTGCTCCAGGCCTAAGCTCTCCAGGTAGTCGGCCGCATCCTCGGGATCGAGCTCGGAAAGCTCGGCCTCGATCTTGGCGCAGATGGGCAGCGGCTTGACGCCGTCGATGGGCGCCAGGTCCTCGTTGAGCATATCCTCGTCCACGTTGGCCACATACAGGATGGGCTTCATGGTGAGCAGGAACAGGCCCTTGGCAGCGGCGCGCTCCTCGTCGGTCATCTCCATGGACGCGGCGCGCTTACCCTCGTTGAGCCAGGCAAGCAGGCGCTTGGCCACCTCGAACTTGGGCATGAGCTCCTTGTCGCGCTTGGCCTCCTTCTCGAGCTTGGGCAGCTGTTTCTCGAGCGTGCCCATGTCGGCCAGGATGAGCTCGGTCATGATGGTGTCGGCATCGCCGGCGGGATCGACGAACTCGCCCGTGCGGCCCACCTCGCGCATAACGTTGGGGTCCTTAAAGTAGCGCACGACCTCGCAGATTGCGTCGGTCTCGCGAATGTTGGCCAGGAACTGGTTACCCAGACCCTCGCCCTCGTTAGCGCCCTTCACCAGACCTGCGATGTCGACGAACTCGACCGTCGCCGGCACAATGCGACCCGGGTTGACGATGTCGGCGAGCTTTTGCAGACGGCTATCGGGCACATCGACGATACCCACGTTGGGGTCGATCGTGGCGAACGGATAGTTGGCGGCAAGGCCGGTCTTTTTGGTAAGCGCGGTGAACAGCGTCGACTTGCCCACGTTGGGCAGGCCCACGATACCGATGGAAAGGGACACGACAGCTCCTTTTGGTACAAGCATTTCAAACTGCATAAGTATAGCGCCGCCGCAGCATCTGGGCGAACCCGGACGCCACGGCGGCACGAATGAAGCAGAGATAGGGGTCGCTGACTAGTCCGCGAGCTTTTCCACCTGGTCGAGCATCTTGTCGAGCTTGGCCTTTGCCTCGGCCTTGACCTTCTGGGCTTCTTCGTGGGCCTTAGCCTTCTGGGCGGCCTTTTCCTCGGCCTCGGGATCGACGACGACTAGGTTGGATGCATCATGTTCAACCAGCTTAAGCGCATGCTCGGGGCACACCTTGACGCAGGCTCCGCAACCCAGGCAATACGTGGACTCCAGTGCAAAGCGGCCGCTTCCCACCAGATCGCAGGCAAACGTGGGGCACACGTTGACGCACTCGCCGCACGACGTGCACTTGTCAAAATCGCATTCCGGCGTGCTCACCTGCATGTTCTGGGCAAGCTCGGGGTGGTTTTGCAGCGTCGAGAGTACCAGCTGGCGCCCGTGCGTAAGCGTGCGGCGACGTTTGGCCGTCGTGGTGCCGCACATGGTGTTGAGCGTACGCTCCAACTGAGTAATCTGATGGCGATGGGCTTTGAGCTTCTGCGTCACCGAGGCCAGTGCCGCCGTTGCCGGATTGAGCTTGGTCACGGTAAGGCCCGTGGTGCGGGCGATCTTTTCCATGTACTCCTTGCGCTCGTACTCGCGGCGCTTATGGCATTTGAGGCTTTTGGGATCGACCTCCAGACCCATGCCCGTACCGGCCCACTCCTCGGCGGTAGCGATGGCCTCGCCCAGAATATCCTCGCCACCGGTGTTGCGGCACTTATCGCACACGCCCAACGGCAGGTACACGCTCACGTTGGGATAGTCCGCCAGTACCGAGAACCAGGTCTCGGCCGTGATATCGCCCACGCAGGCAACGACGACCTCGTTCTCGCGCGGCATACGCTTAAGGGCACGCGTGCAGGTAACGTAGGCGGTCTCGTGGCTCGTAGCTGCCGAGACAATGTCGTCGTAAAGGTTTTTGGGCGCCAGGCGCGGCGAAATGATCGCCTCGGTCGGACAGGCGGCGGCGCACAGGCCGCACTTGCGACAGGAGTCGAGGATCTCGATAGCGTCTTCCTCGACCTCGATAGCGTTGACCGGGCACACATCCATGCACGCGGTGCAGCCGCTCTTCTCGTTTTTGCAGGTCAAGCACGGAATGGTGTTGCCGCGCGGACGCTCCTTGTAGTCGGCAGGATTCCACTGCGGCGCCGACGGATCGAGTGCGTCGGTCACACCGCCAAGCGGGTTTTTAAGAAAGTCGAAACCCTTGCTGATCTCGATAATGTCATCAAACAGATCGTGTTCCTGCGCCATGCGCGGCCCCTCCCTGAGCAGTGCAAACAAGCAAGAAATAATGATACGCCATCGGCCCGTGCCTCGAGCAAATTACACGCGGAGCACCTTTGGGACAAATAGCCTATGGCAATCGCCACCTCGGTTGCACAAGGTCAATCAAGCGCCAAACTATGCCTCGCGCATGAGCTCGACGAGCTTTTGTTTGGTCACCTTGGCCTGCTCGTTGGCCATGTTACGCTCGTTTCTAAAAACCGCATTTGCAACACTCTGCAGATCGGCATCGGAAATCTCGCCAAGGCCCAGCTCCTCGAGCGTCGTCGGCAGACCAACACGCTGACAAAACTCGAGCACCTGCTCAAGCTCGGGCGCACGCTCCAGACGAAGCTGGACCACCAGACCAAACGCTACGGCCTCGCCGTGCATGGCCTTGCACTCGGGCAGAATCGTCAGGCCATTGGAGATGGCATGCGCCAACGCCAAGCCACCGCTCTCAAAGCCAACGCCCGAAAGCAGAATATTGCACTCGATCAGGCGCTCAACCGCTGGTGACATGCGACCCTTCTTGAGGTCGCGCTTAGCAGCGACACCACACTCCATAAGTGTGTCGTAGCAGGCACGTGCCGCGACCAGGGCCAAGTGCCCCGGTGTTCCACCATGCTCGTTGGCGCCGTGCGCCGCGGCGCACGAACGCGCCTCAAAGTACGTTGCCAGTGCGTCGCCCATACCGGCGACCGTCATACGCAGTGGGGCCGCCGCGACCACGTTGGTATCGACCACGACCAGGTCCGGATTCTTCTCGAGCATCAGATAGCGATCGAACGACCCATCCTCGTGATACAGCACTGAAATCGCGCTGCACGGACCGTCCGTCGAAGCCGCCGTGGGGCATACACACAACGGCAGCTCAGCATAAAACGCAACGGCCTTAGCGATATCGAGCATCTTGCCACCACCGATACCGACTACCATGTCGCAATACTCGGCCCGCGCTTCCTTGGCCATTTCGACAACGGCATCTTCCGTACACGGACCGTTGTAAATTTTAAAGAACGGCTCGCTTAGTTCTTCATCCAGAAATCCATCGACGATCTGCCTGCACAGCCGATCCTCGGTGCCCTGGTCAAACAAGACATAGGCAGCGCAGCCCAACCATGACAAATACCTGCCCTGACGCGAAAGTTCGCCCGGCCCCTGAACATACCGGCCGGGACCGCCATAAACCATAGGAAGCGCCATACGAGAATCCGCCCTTCATCAAACAACGATTGGTGCAAAGTAACCTGACCCCTTTGCACCATAGCAAAAGGGGCAAAGCCATCTGTTGGCTTTGCCCCTTCCTTAGCTTGATTTACTCATCCATGAGATAGTAGTGGCCCAGCGCGTCGGCACCCAGGATGGCGTTTGCGACCATCTCGGGCGTCACCTCAAACGGCATGTTGCACATGGTGTCCTCGGGCGCGCAAGCGGCCTCGGCAACGACCATGGCCTGCTCGCGCGTAACCTCGGCAACGCCAAGCTCCTTCATCGTGACCGGCAGGCCCAGCTCAATGCAGAAGCCCAGGACTTCCTCGAGTTTCTCAGTCGGAGCATCCTCGAGTACCAGCTGGACGATGGTGCCAAAGGCGACCTTCTCGCCGTGATACATGCCGTGGCACTCGGGCAGCATCGTCAGGCCATTGTGGATGGCATGAGCAGCAGCAAGGCCCGAGCTCTCAAAGCCAATGCCCGAAAGCAGCGTATTGGCCTCGATGATATGCTCGACTGCAGGCGTGAGCGCACCCTTCTCCAGCGCGACCTTGGCCTTGACGCCATCGGCCATAAGCGTCTCGTAGCAAAGCTTGGCGAGCGCCAGACCGGCCATGCCGCCCTTGCCGCCAGCGCAGGTGCCACCGTCGGCATCATGCGTCGCCTGGGCCTCAAAGTAGGTTGCGAGCGCATCGCCCATACCGGAAACCGTCAGGCGCACCGGGCTCGCCGCGATAACCGTCGTATCCATCAGGACAATGTTGGGGTTTGCCTTAAGGAAGAGATATTTATCGAACTGGCCATCGTCGGTGTAGAGCACCGAAAGCGCCGAACACGGGGCATCGGTCGAAGCAATGGTGGGGCAAATGATAACCGGGGACTCCAGGTAATAGGCGACGGCCTTCGCGGTGTCGAGGATCTTGCCGCCACCGACGCCGACGATGATGTCGCAACCGTTGTCGCGAGCGAGCGCAACCAGGCGATCGACCTCGCCCTTGGAGCACTCGCCGTTAAAGTCCTCAAACAGCAGCTCGGCCTTAGCCTCGGCAAAACCGCCCTCGATCTTGGCACCGACGCGCTTCTTGCCCGAAGGCGTCACGATGACGAGGGCCTTAGCGCCGAGCGGCTCGACATAGGAGCCGAGCTTGGCGAGCTCGTCCGGACCCTGGATGTACTTGCTGGGGCTATTGAAAATTGCAGCCATAACTATCCCATTCTCTAAAAGAAAAAAGAAAGGGGCTCCGTACAGATACGTGCGGAGCCCCTCGTTACGATAACAAGAGTCGATTAGAAATCGATGTCGGTGTCGTAGTAGCAGGCCTTGAGGATCTTCTCGAAGTCGGCAGCCTTGGTCTCACGCGGGTTCTCGGGCGTGCAGGCGTCGGTCTCGGCGTTCGCAGCGATCTCGGGCAGCTTGGCGAGGAACTCCTCCTCGGAAACCATCTGCGGGTTCTCGGCGTCGACCTTCACGCCACCATTCGCGTAATCCTTGATGGACTGCGGAATGTTGAGCTGGTCGTTGAGATCGCGAATCTTCTGGACGAGCGCAGCGATGAGCTCCTCGTTGGTCTCGCCGGGAAGGTGCAGGATCTCCTTGGCCACGTAAGCGTAACGCTCAGCAGCACGCGGGTCCTTGGAGTTCCACTGGATTACCTTGCCCAGGTACATGGCGTTAGCGGCACCGTGGATGATGTGGCCGTTCTCGAAGGCAGCACCGGTCTTGTGAGCCATGGAGTGAACGATGCCGAGCAGGCCCGAGGAGAAGGCGATACCGGCGATGCACTGAGCCTCGTGCATGTGCTGACGGGCCTCATGGTCGCCAGCATAGGACTTGGGCAGCCACTCGACGATCTCGCGGATGCCGTGCAGGGCGTTGGCGTCGGTGAACATAGAGGCGCAGGTGGAAACGTAGGCCTCCATGCAGTGGGTCAGAGCATCCATGCCGGTGTGGGCGCACAGCTTGGCGGGCATGGTGTAGGTGAGCTCGGGGTCGACGATGGCGACATCAGGGGTGATGTTGAAGTCGGCCAGCGGGTACTTGATGCCCTTGGCGTAGTCGGTAATGACGGAGAACGCGGTGACCTCGGTAGCGGTGCCGGAGGTAGAGGAGATGGCGCAGAAATGAGCCTTCTGACGCAGCTCGGGGAAGCTGAACGGCTGGATGATGTTATCGAAGGACTCCTCGGGATACTCGTAGAAGACCCACATGGCCTTAGCGGCATCGATGGGCGAGCCGCCGCCGATGGCGATAATCCAGTCGGGCTCGAACTCGCGCATGGCCTCGGCGCCCTTCATGACCGTCTCGATGGACGGATCGGACTCGACGCCCTCGAACAGCTTGACCTCGAAACCGCCTTCCTTAAGGTCGTTCTCGACGTCCTGCAGGAACCCGCCGCGGCGCATAGAGCTGCCGCCAGAAACGATGATGGCCTTCTTGCCCTTGAGGTTCTTCACCTCGTGGCGAGCGCCCTCACCAAAGTACAGATCGCGAGGATTGGTAAAACGTCCCATACTGTGCCTCCTAAACAAGCCCCTCTTAGACTTGCGTATATAACGGAGCACCCGATTGGCTCCGTTAGGACCGTTTTGCGCGTTGCCGGCGATGACAATGCGCGATGTCTAAACGTCTCAACGCTCAGACAAACACTATTTTACCGTTCTGGTTGGTCAGTTATTCACCTAAAGCCGACAATGATGAAACGTTTTTTCTATCCCTGAAGACCCTTGTGGGGCATTCATACTCCCAAGCTGGGCAAACGTTTTATCAAGGTTGACCACATATCCCGGGCAGGACGGTGCCCCTCCAAAATGCGCCCCGTTCGCCGCCAAAAATCGACCGTTTGCGGCACCGTGATACCACTCAGTCGTCCAAGGCGCCGACATTTGTGCGACATCCGTCTTCGTGGTGCAAAGGTGCATGTCCAAGTGCGGCACCCCCGGTGTGCCACATGCGGGTAAACTAGAACCTTATATAGAGACATTTGAACCCTAACCGCAGCAAAGGAGGCCCCATGGCATTCGATCCCATTCAAGAGGATTGCCATCGCCTCGTTCTTGAGGCCTTGCGCCGCGACAATATCCCGCTCACCGACGGCCCCGCCGTCGAGCGTCTGATGGAGCAATTCACCCGCAACCCCGCGCCGCTCATCGTGCACGACCGCGACCGCGCCGGGCATCTGATTGCCAAGGTGGTCGAGGCCGTCGACTACCGCATCCCCTTTATCCCTGACGATACTCAGGCAGAACAAGAAGAGGCCGCTGCCGAGAACATGCTTCGCGAGGCGGCCGAGCTCGATCCGACCAACTGGGACGCTCAACGAATGCTGACCGCCCTCACCGCCAACTCCAACGAGGAGTACGTACAGTATCTGGTGTCCAAGTGTGACGAAGTGGAGCACGACCTGGCGCTCAAGATTGCCTCGGCGCAGGACCCCTACGAGTGTGAGGCCGCAGGCGACCTGACCCGCCGTCCCTACCTGCGCTGGCTTGCCGCCTTGGCATCGCGCGCCCTCATTAGCGGCCGCTATCGCATGTCGCTCGAAGCCGCAAACCGCAGCCTGGACTTTGCGCCCAACGACCCCGCCGGCGTCCGCCATACTGCGATGCTTGCCATGGCAAAGCTCGAATACCCTGCCGAGGAGCTCAAGCGCTTTCGCTCTGCCCACTCCATCCCCTATCTCGCCAACACGCCGCTGCGCCGCCGCCCCAAGGACGCGGAGCGTGACTTGGACCCGTGGACGCTCATCGCGCTGATGAGCGCTGCCTGGCGCGAGCTGGACTACGAGGGTGCCGAGCACTACTTGCGCATCCTTGCACGCTCGTGCCCGCACGCAGCCGAGGCGCTCTACTTCCAAACCGAGTTTCCCGATGGCGTCTATGCCCGCGTCAACGTGGATGCGGGCTCCACCGACGAGCTTGTCCTTGCGCTGTCCGAAGCGACGCCGGTTCTGCAGGAGGGCCTGGGCGCCCCCGACAACGCCAGCTTTGCCGCCTGGGTCGCCACCAACGATATCGTGCGTTCCCAGATCGACGAGCGCATCCTGCGGGCGGCCGAGCAGGGCTTGCCGTTTAAGGGAGGAGACCTCTAATGGATCCGAGCGTCTACATCCCCGCCTACTTGGAGCGCACCTATCTGGCGTCGCACCCCGAGCTCACCGATGCAGCACGCGAGCTTGTCCATAACGACATCAGCGCGAATCCTCACAAGTATGCGCAGACCGAGCATGCCCAGGCGCTGCTGTCCTATGCCGGTGTTCATCGTCACCTGCTCGACGAGCTCCATCGCATCGAGGACATGGGCAGCGACGAGGAGTTCGAGCAGACGCGCAATCGCCTGTTCGACGACATGCGCGATGAGCTGCTCAAGATCGTCCGCGTCGATGCGCATGTCCTCGACGCGCAGCTGCTCGCCATCATCCTGGCCGACACACCCGTTGACGCCTGCCTGGGCGACCTGATGAAGCTCGAGGCGAGCGCGGCCGACTACCTGCAACAGAGCGTGCCCGGGTTTGATATGGAGGCCCCGCACTATTGGGCCAATAATGTTTTGGCCGACGGTGTCACCGCAGCAAACCTTACCGTGAGCGAGCCGGCGCTTATCGGGTGGCTCCACACGCTCGAGGCCATCTCGCAGCTGTGCATGGCGAGCGCCCGCTACCGTGCTGCTGCCAGCTACGCTCGCCGCGTCCTTAAAGCAGAAGGCTATCCCACTCGGGCCGCCGGCACCGTGCTGCTTGCCCTCGCCCGTTTGGAAGACCAGGACGGCTTTTTTGCCCTGGCTCATCAGCTCGAGGAACAGATGGGGGCAGACGCACTCGAAAACTCTCCTTGGTACCTGCTCGCCCGCACGATTCTGCTGTTTAAAACAAACAAGATGCGCCCGGCGACGCGCGCGCTGCGTGAGTTCGCTAACCGTTGCGAGGGCGGCGCGTTCTTCTTGCTGAACCCCATGTACCAGACGCCGTATCTTCCCTGCCGACCCGAGCCGCGCGACCCCTGGGACCTCTCGCACCAGGCGGTTTGGGAAGCCGACGGCATTATCTCGGACACCCCCGACTTTGCCCCCTGGGCCAACGCCTGCGAAGACGTATCGCAGCTTGCCCAGGAATTTGCGCGCCGCTACGGCTTTTAGCGACGCGATCACCCCGACCATGTCATCAATGTTAGGAACGGCTTCATGAACCTCCGCTCATCTCTTGCCTGCACCTCGAGCGATATTGCCCGCTGGGGACTGCGCTCTGTCCTCAAACGCCAGGGCGGCGTACTCCCCGGCCGCATCGCCATGAAGATCGACCCCGAGTTGCTGAGCGACCTCGCGGGCCTGGTCGACCGCAGCGTAGTGATCACCGGCACCAACGGCAAGACCACCACCTCCAACCTCATCGCCGACGCCGTTGCCGCCAGCGGTGCTACCGTGGTATGCAACCGCGCCGGCAACAACATGGAGCCTGGTGTGGTAGGTGCTCTACTCGAGGCCCGCAGCGGCCTTAAGCACACCAACAGCGGCAAGCGCGTGGGCGTCTTTGAGTGCGACGAGCTCTACACCGTACGTGTGCTGCCCAAGCTCAAGCCGACCTACTTTGTGCTGCTCAACCTGTTCCGTGACCAGCTGGACCGCTACGGCGAGATCGACCACACCCAGGACGTCATCGCCCACGCGCTGGAGCTCTCTCCGGCAACGACGCTCATTTACAACGCAGACGACCCGCTGTGTGCCGCGATCGCCGCGCGCGTTCCCAATGCAAGCATCGCCTTTGGCATCGACGGCGCCACCAACACCGAGTCCGACCGCATTAGCGACTCGCGTTTTTGCTCACAGTGCAACGCACCGTTGGAGTACGACTATGTGCAGTACGGCCAGCTCGGAGCCTATCATTGCCCTTCGTGCGGCTGGGGTCGTCCCGCACTGGTCCGTCGCGTAACGGACGTGGAACTCGGCTGCAACGGCTACGGCTTCGACCTGGACTTTGGACCCGATACCGACGCACCCGCCACGCACATCGCCACGCGCTACAACGGCCTGTACATGGTCTATAACGTTGCCGCCGCCTTCTTTGCGGCGCGCGAGCTGGGCGTGGACGCGGCACATCTGCAGCCCACGCTCGATGCCTACGTCCCCGCCGGCGGACGCATGGGCCGCTGGGAGATCGCCGGCCGTACCGTCGAGGCAAACCTGGCCAAAAATCCCGTGGGCTTCGATCGTCAGATTCAGTCCATTAAAACGGCAGGCGGCAGGCTCTGCGCTTTCTTCCTCAACGACAACGATGCCGACGGTCACGATGTATCGTGGATCTACGACGTCGACTTTGAGCGCATCGCCGACACAACGGGACTTGTCGCCTTTGCCGGCGGCACGCGCGCGCACGACATGCAGGTGCGCCTCAAGTACGCCGGCATCGATGCCACGATTATCTCGAATGTCGAGCAGGCGATTGGTGCCGTGGCAGACGAGGCCGCCGGCGACACTTTCTATGCCGTCGCCAACTACACGGCCTTTCCGCCGCTGGTCAAGGAGCTCGACGGGCTCAAAGGCACCGATGCAAGTTCGGTCGCCTTCCACGCTGTAACGCGCGCCGATGGTAGCGCTGTCCCCACCGATATTGCGCCGGTCGAGCTTTCGCGCCCGCTGCGCATCGTCTATCTGTACCCCGATGCCCTCAACCTCTACGGCGACGGCGGCAACGTCATCGTCCTCGAGCGCCGCTGCGCCTGGCGCGGCATTCCCGTGCGCGTGGACGAGGTCCGCATGGGCGAGTCGCTCGATCTGCACGATGCCGATATCGTCATGATGGGCGGTGGCTCCGATCGCGACCAGCTGGCGGTTGCACATGAACTGCTCGCTCAAAAAGGCAAGGTCGCGGCCTATGTTGAGGACGGCGGCACGCTGCTTGCCATCTGCGGTAGCTACCAGCTGCTCGGTCGTTCGTACTACATGGGCGACGATCGCATTGAGGGTCTGGGCGTCATTGCCGCCGAGACTGTGCGCGGCTCCGACCGTCTGATCGGCAACGTCGCCGTCAAGACCGACCTGGCACCCGAGCCCTTTGTGGGATTCGAGAACCACGGTGGCCGCACGCTTTTGGACGCCGATGCCACGCCGCTCGGAACGTCCGTCGTCACGGGCACCGGCAACAACGGCGACGATGGCTTTGAGGGACTGATCTACAAGGGCGTCATCGGCACGTACCTGCACGGACCAGCGCTACCCAAGAACCCCGAACTCGCCGACTGGCTCATTGCCCACGCCCTCGAGCGCCGCGGCGATGCGCAGGCCACAGCTCTGCTACCGCTCAAGCCCCTCGACGACACCTACGAGCACGCCGCTCACGACGCCGCCATGAAGCTCCTCCCCTAACGCCCCACCACCACAAAGGGGACAGGCACCTTTGTGGTGGTTTCGACCCGCCACGGTAGTTTGTCTCGATCTGTAACATTTAGACCGTTAAAAGTCGTCTTACTGTTACAGATTGAGATGTTCGCCCCGACTGCCGCCGTCTGTCTCGATCTGTAACAGATAGAGCCGATTTGCCCGCCCAGATGTTACAGATTGAGATATTTGAAGATCGGGATAGAGAGTCGGCTCCTGTGTGGTGGTTTTCCAGTTTGGCAACGATATACGCGCCGGCAAAAAAGTCTGCTATACTCTTTCCCGCTGTCCCCATCGTCTAGCGGCCAAGGACGCCACCCTTTCAAGGTGGATATCGCGGGTTCGAATCCCGCTGGGGGCACCATTTAAATTGAGAAGCCCGTTGCCCTCACGGTGGCGGGCTTTTTGCTACCGATATGCCGGGATTCGAACCCGACAGGGTGCGGAGCTGAGGAAACGCGTAAGCGTTTTCCAGCGCAGCACGCAAGGAGCGGAGCGACGCAGCGAAAGCGGGCGGCGCCAGCCGCACGCGGACATCCCGCTGGGGGCACCATTTAAACTGAGAAGCCCGTTGCCCTCGCGGTAACGGGCTTTTTGCTGCCGATATGCCGGGATTCGAACCCCGAAGGCATAAAATCACACTGTCATCCAAGGGCCCGTGGACAAAAAATAGCAAATATGAGTACTGTTACCAATTTAGTAACAGCGATTTCATGCCATCAGAAGGCGATTTGGACACAAGGCGTCCTACGGCAGAATAATTGCAGGCGTTTATCAGCTAAATACTTGGACATATGTTGCGTAACACTGCATATTTTGCAAGGCTCTGTCACAACAAATGGTTGATTTTGACGAGAAATAGCGTATAATAATAGTAAGAAACAGTACCACCGAAGGAGGT
>CALEXE010000101.1:0-32815 GCA_937925265.1 uncultured Collinsella sp.
GGACTTGCAGCGACGGACCTCGGGACGCTCTTACACCACGTCTGCGCGCGCCACCAGCAAGACAACGTTATTCCCCATAGGTTCAATAAAAATAGGCTTCCTAACGATAATGGATATCGCTAGGAAGCCCAAATCTCATAAAACATATGTGACTATTTTGGCAACAGTACTCATATTTGGCGTTTTTTGACCACGTGGTATTTGGCTAACCCCTCAAACAGCCCAAAACGCCTATTTCGATGCACGCTCCGCCGCCTCAATCACGTGCCTGGCGAGAATCGCCGTCGTTACAGCCCCCACGCCGCCCGGCACGGGTGTGATGGCGCCAACGACCGGTTCCGCAGCATCAAAATCGACGTCGCCGACCAGCTTGCCGGCGGCTTCGTCCCAATTAATGCCAACATCGATGATCGTCTGGCCCTCGCGAACCGCATCCGCGCCAATCGTGTGCGCACGTCCAACGGCCGCAACCACAATATCAGCCGCACGGCACTCGGCAGCCAAGTCGCGCGTATGCGTATGGCAAGTCGTCACTGTGGCATTGCGAGCCGTAAGCATGGCGGCAACGGGACGGCCAATCACCAGCGACCGACCGACGACCGCGACCTTTGCCCCATCCAGCTCAACGTCGTAATGGTCCAGCAACGCCAACACGGCCTCGGCCGTGCAAGGAGTAAAGCCCTCGCCTCGCCCCGAAAGCGTGGTAAGCAGCGAGGCCGGCGTCATGGAGTCAACATCCTTCGCGGGATCGAGTGCCGCGGCAACCGCATCCTCGTCAAGCCCAGCAGGCAACGGACGAAACATCAGGCAGCCATGAACAGCGGGGTCGGCATTGATGTCCTCAATAGCCGCCAGCAGCTCATCCTGCGAAACATCGGCAGGAAGCAAAACGCAGCGAGCCTCGATGCCAACCTTCTCGCAGCGCTTGAGGGCGCCGCGCTCGTAGGACAGGTCGTCCTCGCGCTCGCCTACACGGACAATGGCCAGCGTCGGCACAACGCCGCACTCGCGCAGAGCGGCGCAGCGAGCAGCGAGCTCCTCGGTCAAAGCGCGGGCAACGGGAGCCCCTTTGAGCAGCTCTGCCATGGCTACCCCCTCTTCCTGGCGGCGTCGGCGGCGCGGCGTGCCAGCGCATCGGCGCGCGGCAGCCACGTATCCAGCAGCTCATCGCACGCCGCCTCAAGCTCCTCGGCGCGCGCCCGGTCTTTCATAGACGTAGTGTTCGCAAAGAGCGTCAGGCTCGCGCCCTGCATGGCGGCGCGGCAGAACACGGCACCGCACGCCACATCGGAGAGCAGCTGTCGGGAGCCCTTGTCCGCCATGTCCTCGAGCAGCGCCAGCGCACGACCGCAGGCGTCCATGATCCGATACGGCGGCATGGCTGCCACGTGCAGCGCATCCTGAATCGCAGCCGGTCGAGCCAGGTTCTCGCGCGGAATACCGTACGCAGCGGACACCTGGCCGTACGCACGAACGTCCTCGGCAACCAAGTCGACAAGCTCTTGCGCCAACTCATCCGCCTGGGCAAATGCACGCGTCAGATCGTCTGCGCGATCGGCAAGCGCGGGATTTGTCGCCCCGTAGCGAGCGACCATCCCGCAAAGCGAGGCGCCCAGTGCTCCTACAAACGCGCTGGCGCTGCCGCCGCCGGGAACCGGCTCGCGCGCGGCCAGCGCCTGGGCAAACTCGCGACAGGTTTTGTCCATCATCTCTTGGCTCATCGAAACACCTCTGCCCACCGCGCCGGCCACCACGGGCCGCACGCATAATAAAAAAATGGGACAACGACGCCAGGAAGCGGTTGTCCCATTCATCGATCTTGTCCAAGCCAGTCTAGCCCATAAGACAAAGACTGTCAGGAGCTCTGGCTATCGGTGTTTCCGATTGCCGGCTATAGGCACGGGCGCCTAGTCCACCTGAAACGTCGGCAGCAGTGTGTCGATAATCTTCGATCCCATGTCGCGGTTTGCAGTCGAGTACTCCAAATGCGCCGTGGCAATCGTCGAATCCGTGACGATCGTCTTTTCGTAAATGATCGTGTCGCCCTCGCGCCACGAGACCACGTACCAGTTGTCGCCCTCTGCGGTATAGAGGTCGGCCTTGCCCGAGGTGTCCTCATCGACGAACATCTCGTGTGCAGTTTCGTCGTTAATGTTGACGTAGCCAAACAGGTTGATTACAAAGCCCGTCTCCGGGTCCTCATACCTGGCGCCGCTGCCGTTGGGAGTATCTTCCATCTCAAAGCGATTGGGAATCGACATGCTATAAGGATGCATGTCGTTCGTGTACGTATACACGTCGGTTAGGTAATCGTCCGAATCGCCCGAACCGTAGTATGCCGACTCGTCCTCGGGAACGGCCTCGTCATCGGACGACGAGGATTCCTTGGCCTTGGACTTGTCGCTCTTCTTCTTGGCAGAAGAATCTTTCTCGTCCGAAGACCCGGTATCGATCACCGAGATTTGCGTGTCAGAGCTCTTGGACCCATTAAGCATCGTGAGTGCAAACACCGTGCCGCCACCGATGAGGACCACAGCAGCACATGCCACAGCGATAATGACCGGCGCCCTGCTCTTAGGCTTTTGAGGCACAGGCGCGACCGGCGGCATCGACTGGGTTAGGCCCGGGGCAGAGGAAGGGCCAGCGCCCGTAGGCGTCGGCACGGAACCACCCGCCAGCGAGGCCCCGCAATGCGTGCAAAACGTCGATCCATCGGGAACTTGCTGTCCGCATTTTTGACAGAACATCGTTCGACCTTTCGTGGTTTAGCTTTTGTCACAGCCAAGTCTAAAACCTTAAGCCGGCATCGCTGTTGCGCAACATTGGGAGGATTAACCAAGCCGCACGCTTGCCCAGTGCCAGGCCCACCTTGCGGCAAGCCCGCACACGCAAACATGGGACATATGGCCCACCTTTCGAGACTCCCGGGCGGCACAAGCTGGGGCATATCTATAAGTAAGGAACCCGTTGGGGCACGGCCGCGCAACGGCCACAAGCGATGAACGGAGGCATAAGCCGCACAGTACACAGAGACATCCGCCGCCAGCGCAATCAGTACCCCAACAGCATGCGGCGCCGTGATGTCACCGACAGACAAGGAGGACGCCACCATGAAGAAAAAGACCCTAACGATCCTTTCCCTTTGCATCGCCCTCTTTGCCGCGTTTGCCCTTGTCGGCTGCGGCGGGATCGCATCGGGCGGAGGCGGCAGCACCTCAAAGAGCGAAGGCAAGGAAAAGGCCCCCGTCGCCGAAAAGACTGACTTTATCTGGTTTAAGGTCGAGATGCCCGAGAGTGTTGGCGTGAGCGACTCCGCCGGCAAGAACGCCGACAGGGTCCAGCTCACCTTCCCCGAAGACGAGAACGGTTCGGCCGATCGCTTTATCCCCGTTTGGAAAAAAGCGCTGACGGCAGAGGAATCCCACACCGACCAGGCAGAAAAGAAAGGTGATACGTTCCAGTGGAAGGATGGCGGGTCCGTCGAGTATAACGGCAGGACGTGGCTCGTCGGAACGTACGAGGACAACAGCGGCGTCTCAACCCTCCTCTTTACCGACGTTGAGCCGGGAAGCGTCTACGTCCTCATCTCGAACTTCGATCTGCATAAGAAAGAAGCCGAGGCGCTCCTCAACTCCATCGAGTTCCCCGATGACATGGCGAAGGCAGTTGCCGAGGCACGCGAAGTCGAGATTTCGAGCATCGAGATCAAGCATTAGGGGCTCGCACGCAGCATCGCATGCGCAGTCATTAAATGATCGGACGCCCAGCCAGGGGAGGATCGAATCGGCCGGCCCTCCCCTCTTTTGCGCCCGCGCATATTGCCACTTAACGGCGCAAATCCGGCCCTCAGAATGGGACACATGGCCCACCCTAGCGAGCCGCCCGCGCGTACAGTAAAGACAGGTAATCCATGGGCGGTTACAGATCGAGGAGGACACGACCATGAAAAAGAAGGCCTTTGCGATTCTCACCCTCTGCATCAGTCTCTTTGCCACAGTTGCTCTGGTGGGCTGCGGTGGCAGCGGCGACGCTACCGGCAGTGGTGGTGGCGGCGGAGCAGAAAAGCCAGCCGTGGATATGAGGACCGACTTCATTTGGTTTAAAGTCGAGGTCCCCGAGGGCGTCGAGATCACCGACGTTGCCGGCGACACCGCCGACAGGGCCCAGCTTAAGTTCACCGAGAGCGAGCATGCGAGCGACCGCTTCATTCCCGTCTTCGACCCCGACAAGAACGCCGACGAGCTGTTCGACTACGAGGCAAAGTGGAAGGCCAACTCCGGATGGACCGAAAGCGACCCCGTTAAATACAACGGCAAGACCTGGCGCAGTGCTTACTTCACGCACTCGGGCGGCGTAACGACTGAGTACTTCACCGACGTTGAGGGCGGCAGCGTCTACGTGCGCATCGACAACGTCGAGGAGCACAAGGACGCCGTCGAGACCATGATGAAGTCCCTGGAGTTTGCCGATGATATCGCCAAGGCAAAGACCGAGGCCATGGACGTCAAGCTCGACGATATCGAGATCAAGCGCTAAAGCTCCAACGGCATGCAGCAGCGCCGTTTTAGCTCAGCCGGGATGCAAGGTGCGACTCCTTGCATCCCGGCTTTTTGTGTTCGAAGACGCCCGGTCACATCACCATATTGAGCACGTTGACGAACTCCTGAGCCTTCGCATGGCTGCTGAGGCTGAAGGTGCAGGCGGTCAACAGCCTGTTGCGCAGAAAAACACTGCGGCCCTTGATCCTGTTGACCCTTTTTGCGGTCACGCGCAGGGCACCAAAACGTGTCCGCACGAGCAAATAGACTAATACAACAACGAATATAAGCCGTTATCCAAGGATGGGCCGCAAAAAAGGGATTAGCAATAGCTAAGATTAAAGCCTAAAAAACCCTTAGGAAGTGCTAATATATGGTTATTGAAAGAGGCTGAGATGCAGAGACGCGAATTGATCCGTATCCTCGAAGAAGCCGGCTTCATCTCGAAAGGAGGCACTAATCACGAGAAGTTCGTCAAAGGAGATAAACTCGTGCTCGTGAAACGCCACCGAGAGATCGAGGATCAAATTGCCAAAAGAATCCTAAGGCAGGCAGGGCTTCGGTAGCTCATCCTCATCGCATTTCGCATCGCCTTTTAGAGGAGGTCTTACATGGTTTACGCATGGGAATTTGAGTTCTTTGATTCGGACGGTATGGTCGATGCCGTGCCATGTGGCTCGCTGGGCGGAGGAGGAACGTTTGGCTCCGACCTAAACGACGCTATCGAAAGCGCCGCTGATTTTCTCGCATGCATGGTCGACGATCACCTTATGGGTGGCATTGAACTTCCCGCGCCGGACTTTGGACACCAGCCACAACACGGCGGCAAGATTATCGCCGTGGCCGTCAGCCGCGAGCTCGGCGACATCCCCGCCGTCACCGCAGCGGATGCCGCGCGCATGCTCGGTGTTAGCTCAGCACGGGTTTCGCAACTGATAAATGCAGGACTGTTGGATTCATGGAAGGATGGCACCAAGCGCATGGTGTCCAAAGCTTCCATCGAGGCACGACTCGCCGACGCTCCAAAGGCAGGACGCCCGAAAGAAATGCCTGTTGCCGTGTAAAGAGACGTCTAGGCACACCATTTTGGCATATTGACCATTGAGTTCTCTCGATTCGCGACGCACTGCGTCGCGAATCGAACTGAACATATTGTCGCCGATTGCCACGCATTTCCAATCCGAAGTGCAAGAGGAGTTTTCCATGACAGGTGTCAATCAGGCCATCACCGAAAGCGCACCTAAAGTGCGTTCTGCCGAGGACATGGCCACACGACGCAAGAGCGATTCAGAGGGATTTCGGCTCATCTCGCCAGCACCCCCTACAACGAAACGTGGGCACACGTCGAAACCAGCGCTACGCGATTGCATCTATGGGCTTGCCGTCGGCGACGCGCTGGGCGTTCCTTACGAGTTTATGCCCCGCGGCACGTTCGAATGCACGGACATGATCGGCTACGGCACGCATGGGCAGCCCGCAGGCACCTGGAGCGACGACACATCTATGACGCTTGCTACCTGCGACTCGATTAGGGAGCTCGGTCATATCGACACCGCGGACATGCGCGACAAGTTCGTAGGCTGGATTGCCCGTGGCGAGTATACGATTGACGGCGTTTTCGATTACGGCGGCACGACCGCCCGCGCCCTGCACACCGGCAAAGGAGGCTCCGGCGAGCGCGACAACGGCAACGGTTCGCTCATGCGCATCGCGCCCCTGGCGTTTGTCGACGCGACTGACGACGAGATCTGCGAGGTCTCCGCGATTACGCACGCCCACAGAACGTCGACCGACGCATGCGTCATATTTGTCGAGCTAATGAGGGACGTGATGAACGACGCACTCCCCTCGTGGGTGCTCCAGCTGAAAGACGTGCCCGAGTGCGAAATCAGGTCTGGCGGCTTCGTGCGCGACACGCTTAAAGCCGCTACCTGGTGCTTTGTGAACACCAACAGCTACGAAGCCTGCGTGCTCGCCGCCGTCAACTTGGGCGACGACACCGACACCACCGCAGCCGTCGCAGGCGCGCTCGCCGGCACGGCATACGGCATCGAGGCCATCCCGCAGGAGTGGATCGATTCCTTACAAGGGAAGGATCTGATTGAGAGCTGCTTGTTATAGGGCGCCATACAAGAAATAAGGTTGGAGGCACCATGGAGAGGAAGATCGCGAATATCGATGGGTTCAAAATGGACGAAAACGAGATCCCGATACTCCCAACGGGACTGAGGGAGGAAGATAACCTTTACGTCCTCCCCGACGGGCGTTACCTCCCCTGCGGGGTCTACAGGACCGCGGACGGCGGTTCGCTCATTTATGAGCCATCCGAACTAAGCTTCTTCGGGCAGATGCTTGCTCAATTCAAAAAGAGCCAGAGGCTTGATTGCCCGTTAGATAGACACTGCTCCAAACCATGGAATGGGTAAGATGCCTCCCACCGCGGCCTGTGAGGTAAAATCTTGACTGCCGCGGAATCCGCCTGCGGGCAACGCTCCGATCTCCGATTGGGGTGAAGCCTATGAACTTGTTTCTTGAAATCCTGCGCCTCTCGATGTATGTAACCGGCATCGTCCGGAACCTCTACTCGATCTGGCGGGAATATAAGCAGTAACGGATAGCGAAGGGAGTCATGCAAAGGGCCGGTTGCACCCGGCCCTTTAGACGATAATACCTGCGTTGCCCGCGCTTCCAAAGTTGACCGACTGAGGAGCGGGTTCCGCGGCACATCCTGATTTTACCCAGTGGCAAGGCTCTTTTACAGCCGTTCCACCGTTTATTTACATCTGCCAATCAAGACGAGACTACTACGCACCTTTATTACACACGATATTTTCAGCCTGGTATAACCAAGTTCAATAATAGAATGCAAATCCAACCACCGTGTCTGATTACAAAAAGATTTTTGCCTTTTCTGCAGCAAACTCTTCCTCGGTAAGCACTCCACTATCACGCAGCGTTGCAAGCCTCTCAAGCCTTGCAACTACATCAATCACTATCCGCCAGCGTCTCAATAGTCTGTGAAACCTGCGGATACCGCTCAAGCTCCTTCGATAGGGCATCGACTATCTCGGCAATATTCTTTGCATTTTTGCCCCCGTTTAATACGTTTGCCCTGACCTTAGATGACGACTTGACAGTAACGCCAGATCCGCCTTCAACTGGAACAACCGAAATACTGATATTTTCGCCCCAAGACCAAAGGCTCATACCAATCTCGGCTGCAACTGTTCTTGTTGTGGGCGATACACTATCAACTTTTACTTTAGGCAGCTTTTCCATAGCTGCCTTCAAGGCATTAAACGTGTCGTCAGGAGAATACGGTACCTGAAGCTGAAGCTGCTGATCCGCAAAACCCATAATCTGGCCTCCGCTTCTTACAAGATTAAGGCTATCGGCAATGGCAGCACGTTCCCAGCAGTCTTAAGTTCGTCTCATGACCTTGCGATGCAGCCCGACGCCCCGGCACCACTCCCCTACTTACCAAAAATCGCAGCGAACAATCCCTTGCGTTTGGGCTTTTCTTCTCGGTAGGAAACCTCAGCTGCCGCTGCAACCTGGCGCGGTTGCTCGCCACCTCCACGGCGCACGATCTGGTATAGGAAGGGCGATTTAACGTATTTGACCTCGATGGGCGTGGCGTGCACGGTGCTCTCGCCGGACAGATGCAGGCTCGGGTTAAGCGGCGCCACGATATGCGTTTCGCGCTTGTCGCTAAACACCACCGCGGCCGCACGACCCGTCTGGCCGTTTACGGCGATGCGCACCTGCTCGCCATCGCGGCTGTCCGTTGCCGGACGGTCGACAAAGTACACCGGCACCATCACCAGGCTATCCTTATGCTTGCGGGCCTTGCGCGCCCAGGTTCGGATGCTCTTTTTATTGAGCCCCAGCACCGCCTCGGCATCGTTGCCGGCAATGTCGAGCGCCAGCTTATCAATGACCACCTGGTCCTTGGTAGACGCATCGACGGAGACGACGCGGAAGTCACCTTCCTGCATGGCGGGATCGAACGGGCCGACCTTGGCAAAGTCCCATGGCTCCAAAATGCCCATAAGGCGAACATCCAGATAGTTTGCCCGCGGATACGCCCAGTCGAGCACCTCGTAGTACACCAGGGTTTCCTTGCTCAGGCCCTTGCCCGGGAAGCTCGCCATCATACGCAGGTCCGCCAGCGCCATGGGGAAATAGAAGAGCATCATGTCGTTTTGGATCGCGTCTTCCACATCGTGCCCGGCAAAGGCATCCGGGTACTGGCGCACCAGCTGCAGCGCGTTGGCACGTGCCTGCTGCGGTGAGATTTCGCAGGGAATACCCTGCTCCGGCACATACTCCGCACCCACGCCCATGGTCAGACGTTTGCTAAACGTACCGGGCTTGAGCAGGTCGGCAATGCCGATCTTGTTGCCGCAGGACGGGCACTCAAACACACGCTGCGTTGACTCACCCTCAAAGGACGCTCCGCAGAAGGGGCAAGGAATGCTCACATGTGTGGCCTCTTGGAACTCCTGCGCCGTGCCGCGATCCTCCCACAGCAGATGTTCCTGGACCGACTGATTGCGCCAGTGCGAATTGAAGAAATACCAGTCCGGGTCCTCCGGGCGCTCGAGTTGCGACACATGCGTGAGCTTGAGCAGTCCATCCACCACCGTCAACGGCGTATGGCGAATGCCCAAAGCGCTCTTGGGCTCTCCGGCGTCCGCCTGCCACGGAATGACCGCACCGCAATAAGCGCACTCAAAGCTGCGCTTAGCTTGGTGCGAGTACATAGGGCCGCCGCAGTTTTGACATTTAATGGCAAACATCTCGTCCATGGAAACGTCCTCCTTTGCACAGGGCTGTCGACATTAAGTATGTCGAGCAAATCGGCGCGTGCCCATACCCATGTGGCCCAAAATGGAGCACTCGGTCGAACGGGAAGGCGCAGTGAACTCGAATGCGCGTGGGCAGTCGTCCCCCTCCGCCTCGCACCCGTTAGCGCCGGTAGACCATTGCTGCATTTTCTGAGCACCGGCGCACGGCGCTCCCATGCGAGCTACACTATCCCCTTAAACATGATTGTGAGGACGATCGTTATGCTATTTGTCAATCGGCTGGTACATACGCTTGTTCCCGGCAGCGAAAGCGAGCCGGTCGATACCTCCTGCCGCACCAACGCGGGTTTTGCCGCAAGCCTCATCTGCATCGGCCTCAACATTACGCTGTGCCTGGCCAAGGGTATAGCCGGTCTGCTCGCGGGCTCCGTCTCGCTTATCGCCGATGCCTTCAACAACCTTTCCGACGCCTCGAGCAACATCGTGAGCCTGCTCGGATTCCGCCTTGCCAGCCGCCCGGCCGATGAAGGCCACCCCTATGGCCACGGCCGCTACGAATACCTGGCGGGGCTGTTTGTCGCCGTTCTCGTTTGCGCCGTCGGCATCAACCTGATCCTGGAGTCGGTCGCCAAGATCATCAAGCCCTCCCCCACCACGTATTCGGCGCTCTCCATGGCAGCCCTTGTCCTGTCCATGCTCGTCAAGTTTTGGATGGCGGCGTTCAACCGCACGCTGGGCAATCGCATAGATTCCGAGACACTTATCGCCACGGCGCAGGATTCCAAAAACGACGTCATTGCCTCAGCCTCGGTCCTGGCCGCAGCGCTTATTTCGCAGACGACCGGCTTTGACCTCGATGGCTGGGCAGGCCTGGGCGTGGGCATCTTCATCTGCATTAGCGGCATGGGCCTCGTGCGCGACGCCATCAGCCCGTTGCTGGGGCAAGCGCCCGACCCCAAGCTCGTCCAAGCAATCCGCGACAAGATCATGTCGTATCCGCAGGTCCTAGGCACGCACGACCTGATGGTACACGACTACGGCCCCGGCCGCCAATTTGCCAGCGCACACGTGGAAATGCCCGGCGAGGGCGATGCGTTTGAACATCACGAGATCCTGGACACCATCGAACACGACATCAAACGTCAGATGGGCATCGGTATCACGCTGCACTGCGACCCCATTGCCACCACCGGCGACGACCTGCGCGGCTGGGTCAAGCGCGGCATCATGCAGATCGATCCCGCGCTCTCCATTCACGACCTGCACGAGCACGACGGCTTTGTTTCGTTTGACTTGGTGCGTCCCGACGGCTTTGACATATCCGACGAGGAGCTGCTGGAGCTCGTCACGCGCATCGTGCACGAGCGCCGGCCAAATGCCTCGTGCGTCGTCACATTTGACTCGGGCTTTAGCTCGCCCGAGCGTCCGGCCGAGCAGCTGTAGCCCGCTTAACAGCTAGTTTCCCTGTGCGCCCGAAATGCCGTTTTGCAGGGCATTCCAGGCATTCGTTGCCATATCGCCCAGGTTCTGTGCGGTATCGCCGAGATTCTGAGCCGTGTCGCCCAGCTCTTGGGCCTTGTCTCCCAACTCCTGCGCCTTGTTGCTCAGGTCCTCCAGCGTGTTAGAGCTCGAGCTGTCCGTGGTGCCCTGGTCGCCGGACGCATTGCCCGACGAGCTGTTCTTGTGCGTGAGCTGAATTTCGAGGTTGCCGTTGTCGTTATAGTAGGCAGAAGTAACGACCCAGTTGGCATCGACAACGGGCGTTGAGCCATCATCAGTCAGGACCACGGCATTCGAAAGATCGGCGCCGCGCGACTTGAGGATCTTCTTGGCGTTGGACCAGTACTGCCCCGGGATATCGCTCAGATCGACGGTACTAGACGAGGCGGACTCGGTTTGCTCAACAGTGGCATCGGCCGTTGAACTCCCTCGCTTGTTAAGCATGCCCGACACGATGGCAAACACAACCGACAGCGCAAAGAAGATCGCCAGTACGATGAGGATCTTCTTGATCACGCTCGACGAACGCGACGGCTTCTTCTCCTCGTCCTCGTCATATTGCGGAATCGACTTGGGGTACTCGCGATACGGCTCGCGCGACTCGTAGCGAGGCTGCGCCGTGCGAGGCATATACGTCGTCTGCTGAGGCTGCGGAATGGGATTCTGCGGCAGGTTGTCATAGGGATTCGGCGTCGAGGCAGCATAAGAATCCTGCGGCGTGTCGCCATAGCCCATAACCCGAGTGGGCTCAGCAGAAGGCTGCGTCGCCGCGGGGTCGGTATAACCGGAGTTGGGAACAACGCGGGTCGCATCGGCGCTATCGCCAGCCTGCGCGGAACCGTAGCCACCCATCACGGTTGTCTTGTCCTGATCCATGCAACGATTCCTTTCCGTCGCGTGTGAGCCTCAAGTTATCCATGCATTCTACCCGCGCAAAAGCCTATGATGGGCAGAGTCCGTCGGTATCTACAAGACATGCGCGGGCCTAAGGATAAAAAAGCCCCGCCGGGCCTTGGGGGCACGGCGGGGCAGGCAGGCAGCTAGGGGCAACAGGCTTAGAACAGGCCGGTAATGTTGCCGTCGTTGTCGACGTCGATGTTCTCGGCCGCGGGGACCTTGGGCAGGCCAGGCATGGTCAGAACACTGCCAGTCAGCGCGACCACAAAGTGGGCACCGGCGGAAACCTTGAGCTCACGCACCGTGATGCGGAAGTTCTCGGGAGCGCCCAGGGCCTTGGCGTTGTCGCTAAAGCTGTACTGCGTCTTGGCCACGCACACCGGCAGGTTGCCAAAGCCGTTCTCGCGCAGCTCGGCGAGCTGGCGCTTGGCGGCCGGCGTAAAGTCAACGCCGTCGGCGCGGTAGACCTTGGTGGCAATGGCCTCAAGAGCGTCGGCCACATCGGCGCCGTCCTCATAGGCAAACTTGAGCTCGCTCGGCTGCTCAATCAGACGCATGACCTCATCGGCAAGCTCGAGCGCGCCCTCGCCGCCCTTGGCCCAGACCTCGGAAAGCTTAACGTTGACACCGAGCTTCTGACACTCGGACTCGATGAGCGCAAGCTCGGCCTCGGTGTCCGTCGGGAAGCGGTTGATGGCGACTACGCAGGGCAGACCATAAACGTTCTGGATGTTGTCGACGTGACGCAGCAGGTTGGGCATGCCGGCCTTGAGTGCCTCGAGGTTCTCCTCGTTGAGGTCGGCCTTGGCGACGCCACCGTTGTACTTCAGCGCACGAGCGGTCGCGACGACCACGACGGCGCTGGGGCGAACGCCCGTCATACGGCACTTGATGTCGAGGAACTTCTCGGCACCCAGATCGGCACCGAAGCCGGCCTCGGTAATGGCGACATCGCCAAAGCGCATCGCCATACGCGTGGCCATGATAGAGTTGCAGCCGTGGGCAATGTTGGCGAAGGGACCGCCGTGGACAAACGCGGGCGTGCCCTCGAGCGTTTGCACCAGGTTGGGCTTGAGCGCGTCCTTAAGCAACGCGGCCATGGCACCCTGGGCCTTAAGGTCGCGGGCACGGACGGGCTCGCCGGCAAAGCTGTAGCCGACGACGATCTCGCCCAGGCGCTCCTTGAGGTCGTTAATGCTCGTAGACAGGCACAGGATTGCCATGACCTCGGAGGCGACGGTGATATCGAAGCCGTCCTCGCGCGGCACGCCTTGGGCCTTACCGCCAATACCGTCGATGACGTGGCGCAGCTGACGGTCGTTCATATCGACGACGCGCTTCCAAGTGATGCGTTTAACGTCGATGCCAAGCTGGTTGCCCTGCTGAATATGGTTGTCGAGCATGGCGGCCAGCAGGTTGTTGGCAGCACCGATGGCATGGAAGTCGCCGGTAAAGTGCAGGTTGATATCCTCCATGGGGATGACCTGAGCCCAGCCGCCGCCGGCAGCGCCGCCCTTAACGCCAAAGACGGGGCCGAGCGAAGGCTCGCGCAGGGCCACGGCGCTCTTGACGCCGCGACGGCGCAGGCCGTCGGCCAGACCGATGGTCGTGGTGGTCTTGCCCTCGCCCGCAGGCGTTGGGTTGATAGCGGTCACGAGGACGAGCTTGGCCTGGTGATCAGTCGGCTCGTTGAGCAGTGAATAATCGACCTTAGCCTTGTCGAAGCCGTACGGAATCAGGTGCTTAACGTCGACGCCGGCGTTCTTGGCCACCTCGGTAATAGGCAGCGGCGTGACAGAACGTGCGATTTCGATGTCAGTAGGCATAGGCGGTCCTTTCGTTACCGAATGAGAAAAAGACCAATTCAGCATAGCACGGGCGCGCAATAGTAAAACACCCGTAACCGATGAATGGCGATATGTTTATCCAATGCTCAGCGATAGCTTAACAGCCCGCCAAAACAAAGCGCCCTAAATGGTAGGTTCAATCCCCAGGTGCTCAAAGGTGCGAAGCGTTGCCTGGCGGCCCTGAGGCGTGCGAATCATCAAGCCGCACTGCAGCAGATAGGGCTCGTAGACATCCTCGAGCGTACCCGGGTCCTCGCCCACCGCGCTGGCAAGCGTTGTCAGGCCCACGGCACGTCCGGAGAACGTCTTAGCGAGTGTCTCCAAAATGCGAATATCCATCCAGTCCAGACCAAGCTCATCGATCTCGAAGAACTCGAGCGCCTGGCGGCAAATATCAAGTTCAATAGGGCCGTTGCCACGCACTTGCGCATAGTCACGTACGCGCTTGAGCAGACGGTTAGCCAGGCGCGGCGTGCCACGCGAGCGCGAGCCGATCTCGAGCGCGCTCGGATGGTCAATCGTCACGCCCAAGATAGTCGCCGAGCGCGTCACAATCTGCGCGAGCTCTTCGACCGTGTAGTAATCCAGGCGATATGAAATGCCAAAGCGGTCGCGCAACGGGCCGGTCAACATGCCTGAGCGGGTCGTTGCCGCTACCAGCGTAAACTTGGGGATATCCAGGCGAATCGAGCGCGCCGCCGGACCCTTGCCAATCACGATATCGAGGGCAAAGTCCTCCATCGCGGGGTACAGGACCTCCTCGACCGAACGGTTGAGGCGGTGGATCTCGTCGATAAACAGCACATCACCCGGCTGCAAGTTAGTAAGGATGGCTGCCAGGTCGCCGGTGCGCGCGATGGCAGGGCCACTCGTGGTCTTGATCTGAGCGCCCAGCTCGTTGGCGATAACCGTAGCCAGCGTGGTCTTGCCCAGACCCGGAGGGCCCGAGAAGATCACGTGGTCGAGCGTCTCCCCACGGCTCTGCGCCGCTTCGATCAACACGCGCAGGCTCTGCTTGATATGCTCCTGGCCGCAGTAATCGTCCAGGCGCTGGGGGCGCAAAGTGCGATCGACATCGAGGTCCTCGGCCGTCAGCTCCGAGCCCACCATGCGCTCGCCGTGCGCCATGGATGCCGCCGGCGAGTTGCCGGGCGTCGCCCACAGGTCCTGAGAGTCATCGGCTTCCCACATCACGCATCCATTCCGAGTCGCTTAAGCGCCGCGCCGAGCAAATCCTCGACACGCATATCCTGCCCATCATACCCGCTCAGAGCGACATCGGTCTCCTGCGGGCTAAAGCCCATGGAAAGGAGCGCCGTACGGGCGTCATCGATCGCCGAGGGAGCGGCGGCGGGCACGGGCATCGCAACCTGTCCGGGAATCACGTCGACCGGCACAAAGCCCTTATCCTTGGCAAAGGTGCTCTTGAGCTCCAAGATGAGGCGCTGGGCGGTCTTTTTACCCACACCGGGTACCTTGGCCATGCCCTTGTCGTCCTCGGCCATCACCAGCGAATACAGCTGCCCCACGGTATAGGTGGAAAGCACGGCGAGCGCCAAGCGCGGGCCAACGCCCGAGACGGACACGAGCCGGTCGAACATCGTGCGCTCATCCTTGGAGGCAAAACCAAAGAGCGTCATGGCGTCCTCACGCACCTGCATGCGCGTGTAGAGGCGAACCTCGCCGCCAGGCGTCGGCAACGTGGCCGCAGTGCTGCCCGAAATACCGAGCTCAAAGCCCACGCCCGACACATCGACGACGGCCAAGCTCATCGTGGCCTCGACAAGCGTTCCATGGAGCTGGGAAATCATCAGTATCCGGTTCCTCTCTGTTGATAGAACTCGCCACCGGTAAGCGCCCGCGTGCGACTGAGGTTGACGTGACAGATGGCGCAGGCCAGGGCATCGGCGGCATGGTCTGGGTGAGGGTCGTGATCGAGCTGCGTGAGCGTGCGCACCATGTAGGCAACCTGCCGTTTATCCGCAGCGCCCGTACCCACCACGGCCTGCTTGATCTGCATGGGCGTGTATTCGCCTATCTCGAGCGCGCATTCCGAAAGCGCCACGAGCGCGGCACCGCGGGCATGCGCCGTGGGGATGGCCGAGCGAACGTTGGCGCCAAAGTAAATGCTCTCGATAGCAGCGGTATCGGGTCGATAACGCTCCACGACACCCTTGAGGTCGCGGGCGATATGCGACAGGCGCACCGCGAGCGGGCTGCCCGCGCTAGTCTCGATACAACCGTAGGCACGGCAGCGAACCTCGCCGCGCCGCTCCTCGATAATCCCCCAACCCGTATGGGCCAAACCGGGGTCGATACCCAAGATAACCAAGCCGACCTCCCCTCGTCTTTTGCCAGGCACAAGGCAAGGCCCCGCGCACTATTCACGAACGTCTGTTCTAGAATAACACAACGGGGCCAAGATGCTTAGTTGAAGTATCGGGGTTGGGAGCGAATCCCAACCCATATGTTAGTTTTGGCTGAAGAATGGGAACTGCCTCGGATCAACCGGCGGGTGCGGCATCGGTGTGCCCTGGGGTCCACCCTGCGGGCCACCCTGGCCGCCCATCATCTTATCGATGGCGTCCTGGACCTCGCCCTCAAACTTCTTCATGCCCTCGTGCAGGCGGCGCTGGCCGTCCTCGGAGCGCAGCTCCTCCATCTGCTCGGGCGAAATACCCAGCAGCTCGCCCAAAATGCCCATCATCTCACCACGCATGCGATCGCTTGTATCCTCGTCGGCAAAGCGGCGCACCTCGGCGCGCGCCAACGAATCGACCGTCATGCGCTCTTTACCGCTCAGGCCAAGATCGGACCACGCAAGCATATACGGCCAGGCACGCTCGGCAAATGAACGGGCCGAGACGATCGGCGCCGTCGGCAGCTGGCGGCGAGCCGTCTCTCCCTGGCGCACGAGCATCAGCAGCAACGAACATGCCTCGGGCTTGCCGGCGGCCATTGGGATGTCGTCGAAGGGACGGTTGCGGTCCACGTGCGACTCGAGCGTGCCATCGACCTCGCCCGGCTCAAGTCCGCCGAGCAGCTGCGCCGCGCGATCGAGCATGTCGACCGGACCGTCAAGCGTCGAGAGCGCTTGCGCCAGCACGCGCTCCATGCAATCCTCCACCGCGTTGAGCGTCACAAGCTCCTGCGGCACCACGGCAGACGTACGGTTGCGTACGCGCGCCACAAACTCGAGCGTCGACAGGTATACGTCACCAAAGGGCGCGTAATCGCCCTGGTAGCCACCGCAAAGTGCGGGTGCCGCCAGCGCGTATTCAGTTTTTGACAGCGGGCTCAACGCCATCGCACCCAGTTCGAGCGCCGTATCCTCCAACATGAGGCCCAGCGTGCGAGAGCGCAGGCGCTCGGCGTCGCCCGCCGACACATCGCGGTCGAGCACGCGCGCGGCATCCGGCGCATCGCGCTCAACCGTACGAACATGCAGGCGCTCGGCAATGGCGCGGACGGCGGCGCAGCGGGCAGCCTCGGCCTCTTCCTGTGCCGGCGTAAAGATGCGGTTGCATCCCAACACCAGGCCGACCACATTGCGCGGACCCAGGGCGTCGACGGCAAGCGCCGCCAGCAGGGACGACGGCAGATCGCCCTCGAGCGCCACCACGGCGCGCGACGTACCGCGGGCGCGGGCATTATCGCGAACGGCGAGCACCAGCGCCTGCCACAACCACTCCTCGGAACGAAACTCGGGCAGCTCGTGGTCTTCCAAGGCATCGAGCATTACACCGCGCTGAATCTCCTGAACCAGCAGGCTCTCCTCAAAGCACGGCGCCTGGGCGACCACGCGCCCGCAATCGTCGAGCACAAACGACCCGCCGGTGTACACCGACTCGTCGTACGCACCGACCGGCGCCATGCAGGCAAACCATACGCTGCGCTTGGACGCGATCTTGCGGTAGGCACCGCTGCGCACGGCGGCGATCGCGGCGGTCTCGCGGTCGGTCATATCAAACGCGTTGAACTGGAAATAGGCAATGAGGTCGACGCCGGTCGGCAGCATCTCGAGCTCGCGGTCCAAGTCGAAGATCACGGCGATACGCACGCCGTCCACGTCAAACACCGGCGGCGCCCAACGCGCGTCGTTGTTCTCGCCACGCTGCAGGGCAATGCTCGCACGCGCGGGTACCACGCGACCGTCCTTGAGCATCATGTAGTCGAGCAGGGGCTGGCCCTCAAACGAAACCGCTGCGGGCACGATGCAAATCATATCGAGCTCTTGGATACGCTCGGCGACGCCGGTCAAGCCGGCAAGCATGTCGTGCTCAAAGTCGGCAGCGCCCACCAGGCCGCCGGGCAGGGCTCCCATAAAGAGCGGAGCCGGCACGCACAGCACGCGCGCACCGCGCTCGTGGGCCAGGCGCGCCTGGTCCTCGATGCGACTGCAGATACCCTCAATATCACCCAGGCGCATATCGATCTGTGCAAGTGCGAGCTTCATGGCTCAGCCCTTTCCGTCGTAAACCATCGTTGTCGTAGTAAAAGCGCCGGCCACAAGATGCAGTCGGCGCTTGCATGTGCATATGCTAGCTATGATACCCCGAGCGGGGGCGCGCTCCTAGAACGTCGCGGACCACAGCCCATGCAGGTTGCAATAGGCATAGACGGTGCCGGTCTTGGAGCCGCCGGCAAAAAACGTCGCGGGTTTCATGCCGGGCTGGAGGTAGTGGACCTCCAGACGGCCCTCGGCCTCAAGGGCGATCCACTCGATGTAGTGCTCGGGCACCATAGGATGCTCGACCGAGCCCACGCGCGCACGGATCACATGACCGTCGCGCTCGCTCTCGACGACCGGCACGTGCTTCTCGTGCGCCGCGTCCTCGGTGTTCGCGGTCAGCTCCGTGCAGCCGGCAGGGGTTGCAACGTCGTTGCCAAGGGCGGCAATGAGCTTGCCGTCGGGGTCCTTAAAGAATTTCGCCATGATGTTCTCCTTTGCTGATGTGCCGGTGTTCTCGATGCTTCTTATGCCCAAAGGCAGGCGAACCATCCACGGCATGGCAAATGAACACATAACGAGCGAGACTAGCGCCCGTCGCCGCCGAGCAGCGCCAGAACATCCTCGCGGGTAAACAGCGCCGACGAGATGCCGTCGCCGCCGAGCACGCTATTGACCAGGTCGCGTTTGGACTCCTGGATCTGCATGATGCGCTCCTCGATCGTGTCCTTGGCGATGAGCTTGTACACGGTCACGGTATGTTGCTGGCCAATACGGTGCGCACGGTCGGTCGCCTGGTCCTGCGCGGCCACGTTCCACCACGGGTCGTAGTGGATGACCACGTCGGCCGCCGTCAGGTTAAGGCCCACGCCGCCCGCCTTGAGCGAAATCAAAAAGACCGGAACCTCGCCCGCTTGGAACTGCGCGACCATCTTGGCGCGGCTCTCCTTAGACGAAGCGCCCGTGAGCTTAAGAAAGCCGACGTCCTCCTTGGCCAAGCGCTTGCCGATAATATCGAGCATGCCCGTGAACTGGCTGAACAGCAGAATGTGGTGCCCGCCGTCGAGCGCACCGTGCACGAGCTCCATACAAGCGTCGAGCTTGGCGCTCCCCGCCTTGTAGTCCTCGTAGTGCAGGTGTGGGTCACAGCAGATCTGGCGCAGTTTGGTGAGCTCGGCGAGCACCTTGAGCTTGTCCTTCTTAAACTCGGATGCCTCACGATGCTGCACCTGCTGGGCGATGCGGTCCTGGTTGGCCAGGTAGAGCTTGCGCTGCTCGCCGGTGAGCTGTGCCATGACGGTGTCCTCGATCTTCTCGGGCAGGTCGGCCACCACGTCTTCCTTAACACGGCGCAGCACAAACGGCGACACGAGCGACTGTAGGCGAGCGGCGCTATCGCCCTCGGCATGCTCGACGGGGCTCTCAAAGCGCTTGGCAAACGACTCGCGCGTCCCCAAAAGGCCCGGCATCAAGAAGTCGAAGATGCTCCAGAGCTCGGACAGGCGGTTTTCGATGGGCGTGCCCGTCAGGGCAAAGCGCACGCCGGCCGGCAAGCGCTTGGCGGCGCACGCCACCTGCGTGAGCGGGTTTTTAATGTACTGGGCCTCGTCGAGCACGACGCGGGCAAAGTCCTGCTCGGCATACTCGTCGATATCGCGGCGCATGAGGTCGTATGACGTCACGACCACGTTATGCTCGGCCACGCCGGCGATCTGCACGCGGCGTTGAGCCTTGGCGTCCACAATGGCGCACACGTCGAGCGAAGGCGCGAAGCGCTCCAGCTCGGCAGTCCAGTTATACACGAGCGACGCGGGGCATACCACGAGCGTGGGCTTGGCGTCTCCCGCTTCCACGCGCGCCAGGATATGCGCGATCATCTGCAGGGTTTTGCCCAGGCCCATGTCGTCGGCCAAAATGCCGCCGAGGCCCAGGTGCTCGAGCGAGCCGAGCCACTGGTAGCCATCGACCTGGTAGCCACGTAGCGTGGCCTTGAGAGATGCCGGCACCGTAAAGTCCATCTTGCCGAGCGTATCCAGGCGCTCGACGGTGCGGCGGAACGCAGCGTCGCGATCGGCTTCGAGCGCGGGCGTGCGCGCGAGCATGCTGTCGACGAACAGGGTACTCGACGCGGGAAGCGACACGCCATCGAGCAGATCGACGGCATCGACACCCAGGTCCTCGGCAAGACCAAACGCGGCGCGCGCCCCCTCATCCAGGCGTACGATGTCGCCGGACGTCAGGCGCGCAAACGTCTGATGACGCTTGTAGGAGTCGAGATAGATGGCAAGATCTGCCGCCGAAAGACCGCTCGCGCCCAGTTCGACATCGAGCAGGTTGCTCTTGACGGTCGCGCGCACCGAAAGCTTGGGCGCAGGGCGCACCGAGATCTGGCGCAGGCGGTCGCTGAGCATGACCTCGCCCAGCTCGGACAGGGCAGACAGGCCCTCGGTAAGCAGGCAGAACAGGCTCTCGTCATCGCGTTCCTCAAACGCCAGGCCGCCCTCGTGGAAATCGAAGTACATGGCAGCCGTGTCCATAACGCGAAACTCTGCCACCTCGTCGCGCGGCGGCACGCCCGGGCGCTGGTCTTCGAAGGGGCTTCCCGGAGCGCCCAGGCCAAAGAGATCTGCCGACCAGTCGCCGTAGGTAACCGTAATTTTGCAGGTCACGAGCCCGTCGTCGACACCGATTGACATGGCAAAGCTCGGCTCGGGCGCCACGGTATCGAGCGCGGCGGGCGCGGTGAGGTCGGTGTAGTCGCGCAAAATGGGCAGCGCCATGCGGCAGAACTCACCCACCTGCTCGACGGCGATATGGACCGGCGTGCGACAGGGCAGCAGACGCGACAGAAACGGTGCGGCATGCTGGGCAAACGCCGCATCGGCGCGGCGCGCGCGGTGCGTGTCAACCAGATAGGCAACGTCGCCCGAGACAAAGCAGTACATATCGGCGGGCAGGCGCAGGTCGTAGCTGCCACCGGCCGCCGGCGCGATCTTGGCGGCAAGGAGCGGCGGTTGTTTTGCCGAGGCCTCGTCCTCCCCCACCGGCGACAACTCAACCGCTACCTCATAGGAACGATGCGTTGTCGTTCCCCGCGACCAGGCGGGCTCAAAGGAAATGGTCCGGCCAGGTAGCAAGTCCAGCATGTATACGATGTCATGCTCGGACAGCGGCAGCTGGCGCTCGGCGACAAAGCCGCTGCGTGCAAAATCGTACGACGCCGAACGCGAACTCGTGATGTCGCTCAGATACACAACCGTTGCCACAACAAGGTCGAGCAGGCGCACCGAAACCTCGTCAAAGGCTTCGGGCGTATGGACAAACGTGAGCTTCTTGCCGTACGAGAAGGTGCCGCCTCGGACATAGGCATCGGCCATGCCGTCGATATCCTTGACCACGTAGGACACCGAGCCACAGCGGATGCGAAGCTCGAGCGCCCAGCTAAAGCGGTCGGCAAACAGCGGATTGTAGTACGGCACCAGCGAGGGCTCCAATACCGCCTTGGGGGCATCGGGGTCGACTGTGCCGGCGAGCTTGCGGCGCATGCCCGCCAGCTCACCCATGCGCGCGTCCGAAAGATCGGAGAGCGCCGCCATGAGGCTGGGACTCGTGGGGACGGGCGCAGGAAAGGGAAAGTTGGGGTTGACGGCCGGCGCTTTGGGCGCGGTGCGCGCGGGCTGTTTCGGCTGCGCCGTAAACGTGCGAACCGGCGTGCGCAGTCCCTCAACAGGCTCAATACCGCTGGCGTCCAGATACGCAAGCGCCGTGGCGATGGCGTGCTTGCACATGCCGGGGTAGCGATAGGCAGCGGGGCAATCGCAGTCGTAGTCGATCACCTCGTGCTCGTCCATGTCGAGCGCCACGCGCGTCTTGTACAGGTCACCGCGCGAGCCGCGCACCGAGCCCTCGACCGTCACGTTTTTGGAGAAGCGCGAGCCGCTGTCCTCGATCGACAGCACGGCGCCGTTGAGCATGAGCGAGCGGCCCTTCATAAAGGTGCCGCTCAGTGCCGCCTCTTTGCGAAGCGCCTGCACAAACGTCCCCTGTGCCATCACTTCCTCCAATCTCGCGCGGACCAGCAACGCCGTCCCTAGATAACCGTCACGCGGCCTTGGTTACCCACGATGGCCTTGGCCTCGGCCAGCAGCGGAATCGAGCGCGCGTTGACCTTGGCAGGCACCTCGGCGCGCAGCACGCGCCCGTCCACCTGCTCGATAAAGATCTCCACGCGATCGCCGCCCGGGTTAGCGGTGAGCACCGTGGCAAGACGCGCCATATTGCCCTGGCTAAAGCGGCTGTTGGGCACCATGACCTCAAACACCTTGGGCTTGTTGTTCTCCTCGTTGAGCTCAAGAGGCACGATCTCCTGCGCGATGATCTGGTCGCCGCGGTCCGAGCGCTCGAGCTTGCCCTTAATGCGCACAAAGGCGTCGGACAGCTGTGCGCCGGTCTCGGGATCGACCTCGCCGTACAGGTAACCCTCGGCCTCCTTATAGGTCTTGGGGAACACCACGACGGTGGCCTCGCCTTCCATGTCCTCGAGCTGCACGATGCCCATGGGGTCACCGTTTTTGGTCACGCGCTTGGACACGCTCGAGACCATGCCGGCCCACCACAGCGCCTTGCCCTCGGGAATCTCTTGGTTGATAGTGCCGCCCGTAGGATTCTGGACTTCGTAGCCGGTGTCGATCTGCGAGAACGAAAAGTCGCGCGCCTTGGCTAGTGCATACTCAAACGGCCGCAGCGGGTGGTCCGAGACATAGATGCCCAGAACCTCCTTCTCCTGGCTCAGCTTAAGGTGGCGGTCCCACTCCTGGCCGTCCGGATCGGGCACGCTCACCTCGAAGCCCGAGCCCTCAACGTCGCCAAACATATCGA
This sequence comes from uncultured Collinsella sp., assembly GCA_937925265.1. Lineage (GTDB taxonomy): Bacteria > Actinomycetota > Coriobacteriia > Coriobacteriales > Coriobacteriaceae > Collinsella. The sequence goes on from CALEXE010000101.1 coordinate 22,922, forward strand.
AGAACGAGGTCTGGCCGCTCGCGCGGTCCTTCTGGCGCTTTATCGCGGCGTCGATGATGTTCTCGGGGTTGTTCTTGTCCACAAAGTGCATCATCTGGCGACGCGGATACCCCGTGGAGTCGAAGGCACCTGCCTTGATGAGCGACTCAATCACGCGACGGTTGGCCTGGCTCGAGTCCACGCGCTCGACAAAGTCGTGCAGTGTCTTAAACGGACCGCCCGCCTCGCGCTCGGCGATAATCGCCTGCGCCACGCCGGTGCCCACGCCGCGGATGCCGGCCAGACCAAAGCGCACGCCCTCCTTGGTAGCCGTGAACTCGGTACCGGACTCGTTGACATCTGGCGACAGCACGGGGATGCCGTCGTGACGGCACGCCGAGACGTAGTGCACGATCTTGTCGGTCTTGCCCGTATAGGACGTCAGAACGGCCGCCATGTACTCGTGCGGATAGTGCGCCTTGAGCCATGCCGTCTGCATAACCAGAATGGCGTAGCCGGCGGAGTGCGACTTGTTAAAGGCGTAAGACGCGAACTCGAGAACATCGTCCCAAATCTTCTGGGCGACCTCGCGCGTGTAGTTGTTCTTGATAGCGCCGTTCATCCAGTGGTCGTAGGTGGTCTCGTCCGAGCCATCCTCCCAGTGGAGCACCGTCGACGTGAGCAGCTTGATCTTTTTCTTAGCCACGGGCTTACGGATACGCGAGTCCGATTCGCCCTTGGAGAAGCCGCACATCTCGACGGAGATGAGCATAACCTGCTCCTGGTAGACCATGGTGCCGTAGGTTTCGCCCAGGATGTCGTCCAGGCGGTCGTCGTAGGAAACCGCCGGCTCCTTGCCGTTCATACGGTTGATGTAGGACGAGACCATGCCGGCGCCCAGCGGGCCCGGGCGGTACAGAGCGATCAATGCTACGACGTGCTTGTACTCGGTGGGCTTCATGTTCTTGATCGTGGCCGTCATGCCGGCGGACTCGACCTGGAAGACGCCGGCGGTATGGCCGGAGCCCATGAGCTTAAAGATCTCGGGGTCGTCAAAGGGAATCTCTTCCTCTTTGATGTCGATGCCGAAGTTCTTTTTGATGTTTGCCTTGGCCTTGGAGATAACCGTCAGCGTGCGCAGGCCCAGGAAGTCCATCTTGAGCAGGCCCATGTCGGCAACGGTGTGACCCTCGTACTGGGTAATCTCGACGCCGCCCTTGGTGTCGAGCTTGGTGGGCACGTGCTCGTTGACGGGGTCGCGGCAGATCAGAACGGCACACGCGTGCACGCCCTCGCCACGGGTGAGGCCCTCAATCGAGAGCGCCGTGTCGATGATGCGGCGGGCGTCGTCGTCCTTTTTATAGGCCTCGGCAAAATCGGGGTTAAACAGATCCTCTTTGCCGGGTTGCTTGTCGAGCACCTGCTTGAGCTTGACCTTGGGGTCGCTCGAGACCATCTTGGACAGGCGCTGGCCCATGTAGACCGGGTAGTCCAGGACGCGCGCGGCGTCGTTGATGGCCTGCTTGGCCTTAATGGTCGAGTAGGTGATGACGTGGGTGACCTTCTCGGGGCCGTAGAGCTGGCGAACGTGCTCCACGACCTCGAGGCGCCGCTCATCGTCGAAGTCCATATCGATATCGGGCATCTCGGTACGCTGCGGAGACAGGAACCTCTCGAACATCAGGCCGTTCTCGAGCGGGTCGAACGCGGTGATGTTCATGGCGTAGGCGACGATAGCGCCGGCGGCCGAGCCACGGCCGGGGCCGACGCCGATGCCGTTGTCCTTGGCCCATTGCACGTACTCGGCGACGATGAGGAAGTAGGCGGCAAAGCCCTTATCGCAAATGACCTTATATTCGTACTCAAAGCGCTCTTTGATGTTGACGCCGCCGATCTCGCGCGTGGCCCAGTTGTCACCGTAGTGTTGGCGCAGACCCTTCTCGCACTCGCGGCGGAACTGGCTCTCGTGCGTCTCGCCGGGATCGAGCAGCGGGAAGCGCGGCAGGATGATGGAGTCCCAGTCCAGCTCAACGTAGCACTTGTCGGCGATCTCGAGCGTGTTGTCGCAGGCCTCGGGGCAATACGGGAACATCGCCCGCATCTCCTCCTCGGTCTTCATGTAAAACTCCGAGCCAGTCATGCGCATGCGGTTGGGGTCGTCGACCTTGGCGTTCATGCCAATACACATGATGACGTCCTGCACGGGCGCGTCCTCGCGGCGCAGGTAGTGGAAGTCGTTGGTGGCGATAACCTTGACGCCCACCTGCTTGGCGATATCGATGAGCGTGCGGTCCATCTGCTCGTCGGTCAGGCCGTTGTCGGTGGTAATGCCGTGTTCCTGGATCTCGATGTAAAAGTCGCCGGGGTCAAAGGTATCGCGGAAGGTCTCGGCCCACTTGATGGCGCCTTCCATGTCGCCGCGGTCGATGTATTTGGGGATGATGCCCGCGATGCAGGCGCTCGTGCAGATCATGCCCTTGGCATGGCGGCGCAGGTTGTCGAGCGTCACGCGCGGCTTGTAGTAAAAGCCCTGCACGGCGGCCTCGGAAACCGTCTGCATCAGGTTGACGTATCCCTCCTGGTCCTTGGCCAGAAGGATCATGTGGTAGAGCTCGGGCTTATGGTCGCGGGCGAGCGTCTCGTCCGGCGTAAAGTAAACCTCGCAGCCAAAGATGGGCTTGATGACCAGAGGCGGCTTGAGCTCGTCGATGTTGCCCTTCTCGTCCCACATGGCCATGTCCTTCACATACTGGGCATGCTCGCGCGGGCTGGACTCGGGATCGGGCTCCACCAGCTCGTCGCGGCGGTCCTTTTCCAAGAAGGCCTTGTCGTGGCTCCAGGTTTTGTACTCGGGCGTGTTGTGGTTGACGGCGTCACAGGCCAGCGCCAGATCGGGCACGCCATACATGTAGCCGTGGTCGGTAATGGCGACGGCGGGCATGCCCAGCTCAACGGCGCGGTTGACCATATCCTGGATACGGGTTGCGCCGTCGAGCATGGAAAAGACGGTGTGGTTGTGCAGATGGACGAATGCCATGTGATGAGCTCCGATGCGGGTTCGTGTTCTGACTGAACGATTTTACCCCACGGCGCGGACAGCACCCGAACCTAGCCAAACCCACACGGTAGTCTTTTTGGGACCTTCAAAAAGGGGAATGAGGGCATCCAGATATATCGAGTATTACTGAAACCCCGGCGATACGCTGAATGATTTGTGACGAATAGTCATGTCCATCAAGAAGGCTCGACGCTTCGGGCAGCTCGTCAATCGATATATCAATTCTTGGAGACATGTATTCCTACCATTTTTAAAGAAACAACGGCGGTAATTGCTATCGCGATTGCGCCAATAACACCGAGCGCTATCTGAATGGGATATAACCCCAACACATATCCAAATATGGAGAAAAACATTGCAGAAAAGAGGGCCCTTACCAGAGACGCGACGGAAAGGATCGTCGCGCGGAGATCGTCCGCTATCGCGTCTTGGATTAAGTTTTCCGAAGTGATGTACACCACTTCCGGGAGAAAACAAAGCACCATGCTAAGGCCAAACAAACACAGCGGATTTGAAGCGAACCACGGAAGAATCATGAAAAGACCGGCCTCGATTAACATCGAGCCGAGCATGGTATTTCTTTTCCCGAAACGCGATGAGAAGAAATCTGCTGCAATGTAGGCCGTCGCATTTACTGCATAGGATGCACCGAAAAAGATTCCTATTATGGAGACGGGAGCATCAAATGCGTCGAATACCAACTGATTCAAGTTGTAATAACTCCCATAGAATCCATCGAGCATGCTTGTGCCGATTAGAAGAAGCAATACCGCAAAAGCGGATTCTCCAATGCACCAGGTTTCGCGTCTGAAGATCTTGGCTACGTCAAACCTTTCCTCCCCAGAGTTTTTGGAATGGGTCGTTTCCATCCTCTCAATGGGATACAGAAGGAAAAGCTGCAGGAGATAGAAAACGGAAACGCATACGTAGAGGGCGCTCCAAGATATTTGGGCAATGAATGATCCAAGTACGATTGCCACTCCCGTCGCGATTGATTGCGCGGCAAGCAGCCGAGCGTTGATGGTGAGGAAGCGCTCTCCTTGACCGGCATTTCGGGCAATTTCATATAAAAGTGCTTGTTCGGATCCCGATTGAAGGGAGTAGGCGAGTGCCTCAACAAGGGAAAGCGCGACGAGAAAGGGGCCTGAGAGCAACAGCATGCCAGCCGTATGGAAGAAAAGAAGCAGAACGCCCACTTGAATCGAGAACTTCTTTCCAAAGAAATCGCCTACCAGCCCTGTTGGTAGCTCGAGAGCGACCGTTGCAATGTTGTACAGGGCTTGATAAAGCGCGATTTCCGTGACAGACATTCCTTTATCCGCAAGGAAAAGTAGAAACACTCCACGATTTAAAACAAATCCCGCGAGAACGAAAAAGGCGGAATAGATGTGCAGTTGCGTGGCGGCATTCTTATTCATTTGGCACTTCCAACAACATTTTTTGTCGGGCTGTTCGCTACTGACTCGAAGCCCGAAGTGTTCACGGTTTCCGATGAAGAGTCACCTTACCTTTTGCGGTATGGGCGCTTCTCGTACTTATAGCCGTTGAGCTTGTTGCGGCTGGAACACTTGCCCGTGGCGTTCTCGATAGCCTGCATGATGGACCCCGCCAGAGCGTCAAAAAGCTCCTCCGGCGTCACCTCAAGCGTTTTGGTGAGCTGCATGATAGCTCCTTATTCGTTTGAACCGTTCGAGCTATTGTACCGTCCCAGACTCTCCCATGCGTTGCGGTGCTATTTGGACGATTGAGGGCTTTATTCCGGGGCGGCCGTGTGGGTTTGCCCAAAGTAGCTAAAAGAGCCCCGTCCCAAAAAGACTGCGGTGGAATCGATAGGGATTCCACCGCAGGTTGTTGAGGGTTAGAGGTTGTAGGTGACCACCTGGGGCTCGCAGGGGTTGGCGGGATCGGCCTGCTCCACGCGGACGAACTTGACCGTCACCGTCTCAAAGCCTGCCTTGTGCAACACGTCGGCGTAGACGCGCGCCTGCAGGGCGTGCTTCTCGAGCAGCTGGTCCGGCGTCTCATCCGGCGTGCCACCCGTCTTGTAGTCGATGACCAGCGCGCGTGACGAATCCGCCGGGTTCGTCGCCAAAGCGTCGATGGCGCCTTCGGCATATGCACCGTAGCGGGCGATGTCCTCGTCCTTGCAGCCCAGCGAGAAGAACGGCACCTCGGCGCGAACGCACGGCCACGCGAGCAGGTCGGCACGAACAGCCGACTTGAGCCAGCGGTCCAGGGCAACGTCGAAGCGTTCGCGCTGCTCCGGCGTCAGGCGCCACAGGCGAGCCAGGGCGTCGGCACGCCCAGCGGGCAGCGCATCGGCACCCATCTCGATGAGCCACTGGCAGGCAGCATGGAAGGCCGAGCCCAGCGCCATGGGATTGCCGGTGGGCTCGACAGCAGCCACGTCCGTATCCGTCATCTCCGAGCCATCCGACTCCGCATCATCGCCAGCCTCGTCCATGGGAACACGCGCCTCGGCGGCACGGTCCTCGGCCTCGGCATGGAGCGCCGCGGCGATCGACGAATAGCTGTACGAATCACGCGCCGGGAACGGACACGTGCCCATGCGCACGCCCGCCGCCTGGGGATACACGAGCTCGAACGCATCGGGCTCGGGGTCGGCAGGACCGGGGACGATTGTGCTGGCCGAATCGTCGGCAGTATCTGTATCGACATCGCCGCGAACAAGCCTGCCCTCGGCATCCAGTGAAGCGTTAGCCTCAAACGCCTGCTCGCCAAACGTAAAGTCCGCCAGCGAGATAAGCTCGTAGTCGCCCGGCTTGGAGTTGTCGAACACCAAACGGTCGCTATCAAGCTGCGGCATGTCCAGGCCGTCCGTCGGCAGAATACGACGCAGCACGTCGTAGGTCAGATCGGTCTCGACGTCGAAGGTCGGCGCCGCCACCTTGCCATGGCTCACGCCGGCATCCATCGCCAGAATGACCAGCTCTCGCGCACGCGTCATGGCAACGTAGAGCAAGCGGGCCCGCTCCTCGAGCGAAAGCTGCAGGTCGTCGTTGCGCAGGCGAGCAAATGCCTCGGCGGGAGAACCCGTCGCGCAGACATCCTCCATGAGCTCCGGCGGCAGCCACAGCGACGTGCCCTTGCCCTTAAACGCATGCTCAAACTGCTTTTTGACGTCATCGCCCTTTACGAAGCTTCCGTCGGCGAGCTTAGCGCCATCAAAACGGGCCGGCAGCGCCACGACCTGCGCTCCGCCCTCGACGCGACCCATCTGTGCCACACCCGAGGACTTACGCACGCCAAAGCACTCGGCGACTGCCACGACCGGATATTCCAGACCCTTGGAGGCGTGCACCGTCATGATGCGCACCGCGCCGTCGCCCTCCTCGTTGAGGGCACCCGGGGCTTCCTTGCCCGCCAAGAAGCGGTCGAAGGCGAGCGCGATGGAGCGCGGCGAGTTGCCGAACTCGGCCTCTGCCTCCGCCACGGCGTCGAGCGCCTTGAGCACGTTGGCGGCAATGGCCTTGCCCTCGGGACCACGCTGTGCCAGACGCACAAACCAGCCGGAGGCGTTGACCACGTCGCACGCGATGGCGGCGAACGAATCGCGGCCCACGCGACGAAGCGCATACCGCAGCACCTCGCGGGCACGCGTCACGAGCGGCAGGTTCTGCAATCCCGGCACATCGGAATCGCTCATGATGCCCACATCGATATTGCGGCGCGACGTCTCGCCCGTCTGCTCGTCGAGTTTGGTCGCCAGCGCCAGGAACTCCTGGGCGCCGAGTGCAAACATCGGCGAGGCCAGCAGCGGCATAAGGCCCTGCGCCGTATCGGCCGGATTGGCGAGCGCGCAGACCAGGGCGCGCACCGTCTGCACCTCGGCGGCTTGGGCAAAGACCGAGCCGCCTGCGATCACGCAGTCGAGCCCCTGGTCGCGGAAGGCCTGCGCATAGACATCGGCGTTGGTCATGCGGCCCAGCAGCAGGACCATGCTGCCCTGGGGCTGTTTTTTATCGGCAAGCGCGCGGAAGCGTTCAGCAATCGCACGAGCTTTCGCCTGCGTTCGCTCCTGCGTGCTGCCACCGGCAACGAAGATCGCCTGGCGGCGCGAAGCCTTTGCTTTGAGCTTGTCCTTGCGCCCGTCACTCGGCTCAAGATCCAAAAAGCCCTGCATCAGGCCACCGTCGTCCCCGTCAAAGACACGCGCCACATAACGCAGCACCTCGTCGTGACTGCGGAAGTTGCGTACAAGCTTGACGAGCTCGCCGGCGGGGGCATCGGAGACGGCAGCCGTCTCGGGCGCAGCAGAGGAGCCCACCTTGCGCTCCTGGCGACGGAACACCTCGACCTCGGCGCCACGGAAGCGATAGATGGACTGCTGTGCATCGCCCACGGTGCACAGCGCGCGCTCCCCCGCACCCGTCAGGTAGCGGATTAGATCGACCTGCATCTGATCGGTGTCCTGGAACTCATCGATCATGACCATCTTAAAGCGGCCCTCGTATGCCGCTCGGATGGCCGGGTAATCGCGCAGCGCCTCGTAGGCCATGCGCAGCAGGTCGTTGTTGTCGAGGGCGGACTGGCCGGCTTTGAGCGCGCGGTACTCAGCCTCTACAGAGCGGGCCAAGCCCACCAGCGCATCGAGCGCGGGACCACCGCAAGCGAGCACGATATTGATAAACGCATCGGCGGCCTCGGCCTTGAGCAGCTCGACCTGCTCCTTGGGGAACGCTTTGCTCGCGCGCGGCATGGTGCACGACATCATGAGTCGCGCCGCATCGGCCATGGTCTTGCCGCTCGTCTCGAACGCGTCGATGGCATCGAGCGCCATCTGTGCCTTCTCGGTCGCGGCCTTGCTTGCGCCCAGCGCCGCGCGATAGGCATCGGCGAGTGCCGAGGTATCGGCCTGGCCGCGCGCCACGCGCACATCGTCCATGCCGCCCGGCAGCTGACTCGATAGCTCCAACAGGTCGCGCACCAGGCCTTTAATGGTGGTGCCGGCGCCAAAGGGGCCGCCCTCGCCCGCCATGGGATACCAGGCGTAGAGGGCCTTGAGCGATGCCGCGAGCTCGGGGGCGGCATCGGGCGCCGTCGCGCGGGCCAGCACATGCTCAACTGCCTGATCCATAAGCTCGTCGGTATCGGTGAGCACCGTGAACTCGGGGTCGATGCCCAGCTCCAGCGCGTGCGCGCGCAGGATACGCGAGCACATGCCGTGAATGGTCGAGATCCACGCGTCGTCGACGGTCAGCGCTTCCTCGTCCATGCCCTCGTCGATAAGCGCACGGCGCACGCGGTCGCGAATCTCGGCCGCGGCATCTTTGGTAAAGGTGATGGCGAGCACCTGGTCCAGATGCTCAACGAACGGACCGGATTCGGGCGAGAGCGCGTAGACGATGCGGCGCGTGAGGGTAAAGGTCTTGCCCGAACCGGCGCCCGCCGAGACAAACAGCGGACGGTCGAGCGTTTTGACGATCTGCAGTTGTTGCGGCATCAAGGTCGAAAGATCCATGGTCTACACGCCCCTCCTTACAAACGTTCCTTCGTGGTTATACGAGCAGCGCGCATGCGCGGCCTGAGCCGACATCGGGTCGACGGCGGCAACGTTGCCTGCCTCGAGCTCGCGCAGGCGCTCGGCGATGCCGGTCTCCACGCGATCGAGCAGGGCGTCGAAGTCCATGCTGCCACCCTCCCCGGGGAAACCTTTCTTAAGGCCCGGGATGCGACCGTCGCCACGCTCCTCCTCGAGCAGCTCGGCACTCGCCGCGCCGCGCAGCGCGGGCTTGCCGCCCTTGGTCGAAAAATAGAGCGCAGCACGGGTATCTAGGCCCAGCGCCCGACGCATGGCCTGCGCGTAGATAAGCGTCTGGGTATGGGGCGGCAGCCAGCGCGGGTCGTCGATGGCGGCCTCGCCCGATTCCTCGTCGCGCACCGTAGGGTCGGCGAGTTTAAACTCCTCAACGCCCGTACGGTGCTTATAGTCGATCACCACGGCGCGGTTCTCGGCATCCACGTCCACACGGTCGATGCGTCCGCCGAGCGGCCAGCCGGCATACTCAACGTTAAGATCGTTAAAGGCGAACTCCAGGTAGCGCGGGGCAAAGGGGGCAAGTGCCTCGGACTCGTAGGCAAGCACGCCCTCCAGCTGCGGCAAGATCTCGGCCACCTGGCGCTCCTCCACCGCAGAGAGCGGCACCAGCGGGCCCTCGTTGCCACGCTTGGAGGCATGTTCGGTCAACGTCTCGTCAAAGACCTCGCGCAGCAGCTCCTGAGCACGTGGCAGGTTCTCGGGCGTCACGCGTTCCATGCCCTCCTGGGGCAGACGGGCGTGCAGGTGTTCCAGCACGTCGTGGACAAAGTTGCCCTTCTCCATATTGCCAAAGCCCGCGTCGATGAACTGGGGCTTGACGCGATACGACACGAACCAGCACAGCGGGCAGGTCGAATAGGCCTCGATCTGCGAGGCGGACGTCAGGCGCGGCACGAGCGGCGCGTTCTCGCCCTCGCCATCGCGGCGGCGCAGGACCAGATACGGCACAGCCGCTTCACTCAAATGCTGAGGAGCCTCGCACGCGACGCGCTTGCACTCGATGCCCTCGCCGGCCGCTGGATCAAAATCGGCGACGATACCGCCCTCGCCCACGCACGCAACCTTGGCGGCGCCAGCGGCCTCGGCATGCGCCCGCAACTCGGTCCACACGGCAGCCGGATAGCACTCGCGCGCCTGGCGATCGTGCGTCACGCGGGCGAGCGCAAGCGGGCCGCGCGCCGCCTGCATCGCGTGGCCAAAGCGCACGCGCAGCAGGGCCGCGGGCTCAAGCGTCACACCGCTGCGCCCCAGCTCGGCCGCCAGCGTGGCCAGCGGGCCCTCCTCGTGCGAAAGCGGG
>CALEXE010000102.1:0-2120 GCA_937925265.1 uncultured Collinsella sp.
CGGTCCGACCGGGCCGCGCGGCAAGGAGATATATTGCCAGACCGGAGGGGCGCCGTGGGCGGGAATCTGGGCGTACACATTTCCTACACAGTTTGGGATTCTCAGCTGTATTTAAAAGTAATAAAGAGGGGACCTCGTTTCCGAGATCCCCTCCTCCGTCTATCTATAGAAATAGGCTTTCAAAGCCTTAGTCCAAGAGCTTGCGACCGGACTCCTCGATCGCGTCAAGTGCTGCATCAGCCTCGGCGGCATCCGCGCCCTTAGCGAAGATGTACAGCTTAATCTTGGGCTCGGTGCCAGAAGGACGGACGATACCCTTGTTACCACCCTCGAGATCGAACTCAATGACATTAGCCTTCGGCAGGCCGTTCACGCAGGTGTTGTAATCCACGACGGCCTCAATCTTGGAACCGGCGAGCTCCGCGGGCGGGTTCTCGCGCAAACCAGCCATGATGCCGGCCATCTTTGCCGCACCCTCAGCGCCCGGATAGCTTAGCGAAATCGTCTTGTTGTGATAGTAGCCATACTTCTCGTACAGCTCGTGCATCGCATCGGCAAGGTTCTTACCCTGGAGCTTGTAATACTGCGCCATCTGGCAAATCAGAAGCGAAGTGCTCACGGCGTCCTTGTCGCGCACGTGGTCGCCGGCCAGATAGCCGTAGCTCTCCTCGAAACCGAAGATAAAGCGATCGACCTCGCCAGCATCGGAAAGAGAAGTAATGATGTCGCCGATGTACTTGAAGCCCGTCAGGCAGCGGCGAAGCTCAAAACCGTACTCGTCGGCCAGAGCGTCAACCATGGCGGAAGAAACGATAGTAGTAACGGCAACCTTCTTAGTGAGGTCCTCACCGCGGGCAGCACGGGTCTTGCAGATATAGTCGAGCAGCAGAACGCCCATCTCATTGCCGGTCAGCAGCAGATAGTCATCGCCATTTTTAACGGCAACGCCAACACGGTCGGCGTCGGGATCGGTTGCAAGCAGCAAATCAGGGTGAACCTGCTCGCAGAGATCGATGCCCTTCTGCATGGCCTGACGGATCTCGGGGTTAGGATACGGGCAGGTCGGGAAATCGCCGTTAGGCTCCTTCTGCTCGGGAACAACCGTGACATCGGTGATGCCAGCGCGCTCGAGCACCGTAGTAACGGGAATGAGGCCGGTGCCGTTGAGCGGAGTGTAGACGAGCTTAAGCGGAGCGCCAGCGATCTCCTCGGCAGAAAGGTTAGTCACGCCGCGCGCGAGAACGGCGTCGTAATAACGCTCGAGGCACGAGTCGTCGATCCATTTAACCAGACCCTGCTCAAGAGCCTCATCAAAGTCCATGGACTTCACGCCGGTGAATGTATCGGTCTCGGCGATAGCCTTAGAAATTGCATCGGCGGCCTCGCTGGTGATCTGGCAGCCATCGGGGCCATAGGCCTTATAGCCGTTATACGGCGCTGGGTTATGGCTAGCGGTCATGCAAATGCCACCGGAGCACTTAAGATCACGGACGGCCCAGGAGAGCGTCGGCACAGGAGAAATCTTGGGATACACGAGGGCAGTCACGCCGTTTGCTGCAAGAATGGCAGCCGTAGTCTTAACGAACAGCTCACCTTTATTGCGGCTATCGCGAGCGATGGCGACCGTCGGATGCTCAAAGGTCGCATTGAGGTAGTCAGCGAATCCCTGGGTCGCACGACCGACCGTATAGATATTCATACGGTTAGTGCCCGCACCGATAGTGCCGCGAAGACCGGCAGTACCGAAGGCGAGATCCTGGAAGAAAGCGTCGGTGATGGCGTCCTCATCACCCTGCTCCTTCATCGTGTTGAGCTCAGCGAGGAGCTCCTCGTCCTTGACATTGGCAATCCAAGTATCAAGCAGCTCATGAACATCTGCCATGTGAGTCCTTCCGTCACAATCAATAAAACGACCCGTGTAAAAACAGGACAAGCGCAGCAGTGCGCTAAAGCAAATATTAGTCCATTGAGAACAGAGAACCGGCCAAAGAACGGTGAACGTCTATATTCAGCGGTGGATGATTAAATTGATTTAATTGCATAAGGAATGTTGCTCGTAAACGCAAAAAAAGGGGGAGGCCGCGAGGCCTCCCCCTTCTTCAAGTCATCAGACGGCTCGG
>CALEXE010000103.1:0-7057 GCA_937925265.1 uncultured Collinsella sp.
GGGGCGTTTGCAGCGTCGACCGGTCCGCCGTTCGCTAGAACGGCGGAACCAAGGGCGCAGCGTCGGCCCGTTACGCGGTTTGGTAAAACCGCGTAACTTACATCACCATGACGTAGCGGCTACCCACGTAGTACTGTTTGCCGAGCAAAACCGGCTCATCGTTGGGACCGGTAAAGCCGGCGCGCAGGTTGAGCAGCGGATCATGCGGGGCAATGCCCAGCTCGGCCGCCTGCTCGGCGTTAGCTCGAACGGCCTCGACCGTACGGTAGCCAACCGAGACAATCGGCGTTCCGCCAACACGCTCGACCTCGGCAAAAATCGACTTGTCCTCAAGATCGGCCGTCAACAGCTCACGGTAGGCGTCAAACGGCACAAAGATGTTCTCCTCAAAGATGGGCTCGCCGTCGGCCGTACGCACGCGCTTGATATGCAGCAGCAGCGCATCCTTCTGCAGGCCAAAGAACTCCATCTCGTTTTGGCGCGCCGGAACGATCTGGCGATCGATCACGTGCGCACCGGCCTTCATGCCGTTGCCGGCACACAGCGCGGTAAACGTCTGCAGCGTCGAGGCATGGAACTGACGATTGATGTGCGGTGTGGAAACAAAGGTGCCGCGGCCCTGTTGCTTAACCAGGTAGCCATCGGAGCACAACTCCTCGACGGCGCGACGCACCGTAATTCGGCTCACGTCGTACTGCTCGGCAAGCTCGAGCTCGGACGGAATACGCTCCTTGGGTGCATAAACACCTTTCTCGATCGCATCTTTGATTTCGTCATAAATCTGCTGGTAAAGCGGTGCATTTTTGGGTGCAGGCATATCTAATCACTCTTATCGAAATATCGAAATAACTAATACGTATATAACGTCTAGTTTCATGTTACCTCATATTGATAAAACGATACACCCCACCTACCAAAAAGCGACAGCTTCATTTTGGTAGGTTTTATCTGGGCAAACGAAAGTCCCTCGAAAGCAACGGGGCTTTCGAGGGGCTCATGCGGAAGGGTTGCGCCGGGCCGGCAAAATGCCAATACCCTACTTGCCGTCGTCCTGCTGCAGACTATCCTGCTCGCTGAGGCGCGCCTGCCTGCAGGCCATGCGCGCGGGCTTGTCGGGATCGGGTACGGCCGTGGGCATGGGCTCGTCAACATGACCGCCCCACCAGCCGCCCACAAAGTTGAGCGTGTGGAACACGTTGATCACGGCGCCGGGATCAATGTCGCATACCAGCTTGATAATGTCCTGACTCTCGTAGGTCGAGACAACGGCGTGCAGCAGGTACATCTTTTCGCGGCTGTATCCGCCGATGACCTCGGCACAGCTAATGCCGTGCTGAAAATGGTCAACATAGGCAGTCATGACCTCGTCTGCCTTGCGCGTCGTGATCTGCAGCGTCACGCGGTCGTAGCGACGATAGAAGCTGTCGATGGTCTTGGTCGAAATAAACTGGAACACGATGGAGTACGCCGCATTGTCCCAGCCAAACATAAAGCCAAAGATCGCCAGGATAAAGCAGTTGAAACCAAAGATAACGCCCCAGATGGTCTTGCCCGTGTGGTTGGAGACCCACAGCGCGATAAAGTCGGTGCCGCCGGTAGATGCGCCGGACTTGAGCGCGATGGCAGCGCCCAGACCCGAGACCACGCCACCAAAAATGATGAGCATGATCTTGTCGCCCAAAAACGGGGCGAAATGAAAGATGTTGAGGAACAGCGATGAGAGCACAACTTGCATCATAGAGAAGATGACGAAGCGCTTGCTAATGCCGCTCCAGCATAGGAGCGCCACGGGGATGTTGAGCGCGAGCATACCGAGCGAGATGTCGATGTGAACGCCGCCGAGCGAGGTAACGCGATCGAGCAGGACCGCGACGCCGGTAAGACCGCTCGGAAGCAGGTCGGCGGGCCGAATGAACGCCTGGATCAGGAATGTCTGGAGAACGGCGGAAATGGTGACCGCCACGGCGGTGATGGCACGGCGGACGATGGTGAGGCGGCCGAGCACGAGCACGCGGTCCGTGAGCTGGTCGATGGCGTTCGCCACGTAGGCTCCCTTCGAAGGCAGATGTAGTTGTGGGGCATGCCGGCGATTGTAACATGGAGCGTGCGGGGGCGCTTCAATTCACCCTCTCTCGACAACCATCAGAAGGACCGTGAGGCCGCTCAAAAGAAAAACGCCGTGAAGAGAGCGATCCCTTCACGGCGAATTCGGCGTTTGCCCAGATAAAACCTGCCAAAATAAACCTGTCCCTAAATGGCAGGTAGGATGTCGGACAGGTTGTCGATGACAACGTCGGCGGCGGACTGATCCAGGTTGACGCCCTCGTGCGGACGCAGTGCCAGGACGCGGGCGCCGGAGCGCTTGCCGGCCTCGATACCCAAAGGCGAGTCCTCGATAACCAGGCACTCGGCAGGCTCCATACCCAGCGCCTCCATGGCACGCAGGTAGATCTCGGGGTCGGGCTTAAACGCACTGCACTCGTGACCGCTGATGGTGTATTCCAGCACATCGGCGATACCCGCAATCTCCACCAGCTCGTCAATCAACTCACGATACGACGAGCTCGCGATGGCACACTTCACGCCGCGCTCGTGCAGCTCGCGCATCACCGGCTCCGTCTGCTCGTTGAGCAGCTCGGCATACGGAACAGGGTGGACAGGGCTGTAGACCTGCTTGTACTCCACGCGCAGGCGCTCGCGCAGCTCAACATCGTCGGGCACCAGCGCCTTCCAAATTGCGGGCTCGTTAGACCCCGAAAGATCGGGGATCTCGTCAAAGTGGAAGCCCTTCTCCTCCATAAACGCCACGCGGCGACGGTTGTAGAACCACTCGGTATCGACCAACACGCCGTCCATATCAAACAGCACTGCCTTGATCATACGTATCTCCTCCCACCTGCCAAAAAGGGATAGGTTTATTTTGGTAGGTTTTATCTGGGGTTTTGTAGCGCAACGGACACGCCCTCCCCAAAGCAAAAAAGGGGACGGGGCGCAAACCCCATCCCCTCTCAATCAACCTGTAAGGTCTACTTACTTGTGATTAGTAGGAAAGCTTCCACATGTAGCGACGCATGGTCAGCGGGTGCTGACGGGCCTCGGCGATCTGGTTGCCGTACTCGCGCATAACGGCGAGGTGCAGCAGCGGGTTGAAGTAGGTGACGACGCTCGCGGGCACGGCGTCAGCCAGGCCGTAGTCCTTGGAGTCGATCAGAGCGACCTTAGCGCCCATGCGCTTAAGGAAGGTGAGGGCGCGAGCGTCCATCGGACGGGTAGCACCGTCGGACATGAAGAAGACGTAGGGCTTACCCTCGGTGGAAACCTCGAACGGGCCGTGGAAGTACTCGCCGGTGTTGTAGGCGGCGGCGTCGATCCACTGCATCTCGGTGAACAGGAAGGCGGCGTGAGAATAAGCCATCTTCTCGGAGGCACCGGAGGCCATGAAGTAGATCATCTTGTCGTCCTTGAAGTCCTCGGCGAACTTCTTGGCGAGCTTCTTGCAGTGCTGAGCGGCGTTCTCGCAGAGCTCGAAGACGTTGGTGAGGCCGGTGATCATGTCCTCGTAGTGGTCATAGCCCTCGGTCTGCTGAAGGATCTCGAGAGCAAGAGCGATGGCGTAGCCAGGCTTCTCGCACTTGGCAGCGTAGTTGGCGTGGAAGCCGTGAACGATGACGTGGTCGGCGTCGACGGTCAGAGCGGAGCCAGCCTTGTTGGTGAGGGAGACGACCGGGCAGTTGTGCTTCTTGGCGGTCTTGTTGGCCTCGACGGTCTCGGGCGTGGAGCCACCGAGGGAGCAGGTGATCACGAAAGTGTGCTCGTTGACCCAGGAAGGCGTGTCGTAGTTGAACTCGTTAGCGGTGAAGATCTGAACGTTCAGCTTGTCCGTGTTGTTGGCCAGGAAGTACTTGGCGGGGTAAAGGTCGGACATGGAAGCACCGCAGCCGACGAAAGCGACGCTGTGGATCTCGTGGTTGGACAGGACGTCAGCGACGATCTGCTTAGGGAGGTTAAGGTCGATCTCGTACATCTGACACATTCCTTTCGATTTTTTGCGGCGCCACATTGCCGGGCGCTCGCAGGGTTACCGTGGTTTGGACCGAGTCGCCGGCCCGTTGAGGATGTGTCAAAGGAACTGTCCCTTTGACACATCTAGGGATGGAAGCCTGCCTGGGGTATGGGATGCCAGGCAGGCCCCCGGGGGAAAGCGGTTAGGCGCTTGGTCGCGACTAGGCCAGGATGCCGGCCGCGGAGAGGGCGATGCCGCCCACGATGGCGATCACGAGAAGCCAACCGGTGTTGACGTTCTTCTTGATGAGCCAGTACATAAGGCCGGTGAGGCCGAGGGAGATCATCTGGGGCATCATGCCGTCCAGGATGTCCTGGATCACGACGGTGCCGTCAGCGAACTGCAGCGGGGTGGTGGCGCCGATCAGCGTGGCGATCATGCCGCCCACGGACATAAGACCCACGATACCGCAGACATACATGAGCTTCTCCATGAGGTCGCCGCCCTGGAGCTTGCTCAGGTACTCGTGGCCACCCTGGTAGCCGATCTTGGCTGCGAACCAAGTGATCAGCACGGAGGGCACGATGGAGATGAGCATGGCCAGGATCGGGCCCATGATGGAGCCCTGCTGAGCCAGCTGAACACCCAGGCCAAAGGCGATAACGCGGATGGTGCCCTGGAAGAAGGAGTCACCGATGCCGGAAAGCGGACCCATAAGGGAGGTCTTGACCGCGTTGATCGAATCGGGGTCGAAGTTCTCGGGATCCTTGGCGTACTCTTCCTCCATGGAGGCGGCGAGGCCTAGGATGAAAGCGCTCGTCTGCGGGGTGCAGTTGTAGAACGCCATGTGACGGTGGTAAGCCTCTTTCTTAGCAGCGAGCTGCTTGGGGTCGGACTCGTCCGGATAGAGGCGATCGAGCGTGGGAACCATGCCGTAGAGGAAGCCCATGTTCATCTGACGCTCGTAGTTCCAAGAGGCCTGGATGGCCCAGGAGCGCCAGAAGAACTGGCTGACCTTCTTGTTCAGGGACACGTCCTTGGTTGCGGTTGCCATAGTGTGTTCCTCCTTAGTCTTCGTCGTCTTCGAGCGGATCGTAGTCGGAATCGACACCGGCGGCTGCATGGGAACCGTTGAACTTGAAGCCCATGAAGACGACAGCCAGGCACACACCGATCAGAGCGACCGCGATGACGGACAGGTTGAGGTAAGCGGCGAGCAGGAAACCGATGAACAGGAACGGAGTCATACCCTTCTTGATCATCATGGTGAGCAGCAGGGCCAAGCCGTAGGCGGTCATGATCTTGGTCGAAACGTTAAGACCAGTGGACAGCCACTCGGGAACCATGTTGACGATGGCCTGAACCAGGTCAGTGCCAACAAAGACGGCGAGGAAGATCGGCAGGAAGTACATGACTGCGTACAGACCGGAGCCGGCGCAGATGTGCATGCGATAGGCGGTCTTGAACTTTCCGTTATCGATCGCGCTATCTGCCACATGGGTGAGGGCGGCGATGATGGAACGGAACACGATGCCGAGGAGCTGACCCAGGACGGCGACCGGGATGGCGATCGTCATGGCGGTCTCGGCGGAAGCATCGGTCAGGCACGCAAAGGCAGCGGCCACGATGCCGCCCAGGACCATATCGGGCGGAACGGCGGCGCCGACCTGCACCAGGCCCATGGACACGAGCTCGACGGCGGCACCGACGGCAAGGCCGGTGGGCACATCGCCCAGCAGCAGACCGACGAGCGTAGCGCCAACGAGGGGCTGCTCGAAGTTAAGACGACCGAGCAGGCGGGAGTCCCACATGCAGAACACGCCGACGAGGCCGACGAGCACCGCACTGATGAACGTATTCATACCCTTCTCCTTTCAGTCAGGCAAAAGCCTGGTTGATTACAGCTTGGCGTCGATGTCGACGCTCTGATACGTGGGGGTCTGCTGGACGTAGAGCTTGATGCCCATGTCGAGCAGCTGGTTGACGTCGGCCTTCTGGGTGGCGTCGAAGAAGACGGAGCTGTCCTTGCCGCCGACCTGATCGGCACCGTCGTGGTTGGCGGTGGCGCCCAGGTTGATGGCGTCGAGCTTGTAGCCCTGGCAGAACTGCAGCATCTCGGCAGTGTTGCCGAAGACGAACATGACGCGCTCGCCGAGGGTGTTGAGCTTGTCCATCTTGGCGAGGGCACGCTCGACGGTGAAGACGTTCAGGCGCACGCCCTGGGGCTTGGCCAGCTTAAGAGCGCCCTTCTTGATGTCATCGTTGGCGGCAGCGTTGTCGACGACGATGATGCGCTCGGCCTGAACCTTGGTGGTCCAGGTAAAGACGACCTGGCCGTGCAGCAGACGGTAGTCAAGACGTGCGAGGACGATCTTGGCGGGACCGGAGCTGTGACGGGGCGCCTTAGCCTTCTTGGCGGGAGCCGCAGCAACCTCGACCGGTGCGTTGGGGTTGGTCAGACCGGTGCGGGCCTCGTTGATGAGGGCCGCGAGCTCGGCACCCTTGACGGGGGCGGGGCTCATAGCAAGCGTCAGTGCCAGCGGAATGTTGAAACCGCTGACAACCGTGAACTTCGTGCCGTTCTTGGAAAGCTCGACCATGTTGTTGTTGACCGAGCTGCCGAGCATATCGGTCAGCACATAGACGGTGTCGTCCGCGTTGAACGTGGCGATCATGGCGTCCACCTTGTTGGTGATGGGCTCCTTGTCGTCACGAGCAAGCGACACGACGTGGACGTTCGACACGTCGCCGAGAACCATCTCGAGCGTGTCTTTGGCGCCTGCCGCCAGGCCGCCATGAGATGCGAGAATGATCTGATTCATCTTGCCTCCTCCTTTTCGTTATGGTCATTATAACGTCTTATACGTTGCGGATATTGCTAATTAGTATATAAACCGTTCGCGGGTGAAAAACGACCGTTGGCGGGTTTAACGCAATCGAAACGATGGTCTTGGGTAGATCGGCGCTGGCTGGATAACCCCAGGTCGGACGCCGCGCGCAACCCATTACAGTCTGAAATAGGCCATCGATAAATTTCGATGGCGAGCATTCGGC
>CALEXE010000104.1:0-13662 GCA_937925265.1 uncultured Collinsella sp.
CGTACTGGCGCAGGTTTCGCGGCTCGATATGGAAACGTGAAAGCTCGGAGCAGTAGCGGATGATCGGAAAATCGCGACCATCGACGAGCTCACGATTCTGCGGACTCTTGATGATGCGAATGAGGTCGTTTTCGGCCAGGGAGCGGATAAACGAAATCTCGACGCCCAGCATATCGGGAATGGTCTCAATGGGATGCAGCTTTTGCTTAGTCTCCTTGGGCTCCGTCTTGAGCGGAACGTCGGACAGCAGGCCCACCTCGTAGGCGAGCGTAGACAGGTCCGTGGCGTTTTCCAGGCGCTGCTTGATCACGTTGAGCGGCATGTAGCGAGTTTTCTGCAGATGCAGAATGACCTCAAGGCGGTCAACGTCCTCCTTGGAGTACTGACGATAGCCTTTAGGCGTACGGTGAGGGGTAATGAGCCCCTCATCTTCGAGAAATCTAATTTTTGAGTTCGAAAGATCGGGGTATGCGCCTCGAAGTAGATTGACAACCTGGCCGATACTCAGATAATTGCGTTCGGCCATGCCCTATTCACCGGTTTCGATGCGCTCCGGCGTGCTCTCGTGATAGATGAGCGTAAACGTACCGATCTGGACGGAAGAGCCGTCGTGCAGCGGTGCGCCGTTGACGATAGCGCCGTCAACCCACGTGCCGTTGAGCGACCCCAGGTCCTCGATGCGGGCCCCCAGACCCTCGCGAATAATGCGCGCGTGGCTACGCGACACGGTCATGTCGTTAAGGAAGATGCCGTTAGCGGGATCTCGGCCGATGGTGGTCACGTTGTCCTCGAGCTCAAAGGCGGCGCCGGTCTGCGGACCCTTGACAATGGACAACACGGGCGCGGTTATGTGCACGTTGGCCATGAGGTCGGGAACGGTGACATCGCTCGAAGGAACGCGGAAAACGCAGGTGGCGTCTGCGGCCTTATCGTTTTGAGGCATATTATTTAGCATGTTGTCCATGACAACCCCTATCTATCGCGGACGGACCGCAAAAATGAACTGTACGTAATCATACCCCAATGACTTAGTCTTCGATTTCGGGGTTAAGAAAGTCGATGTCTTCGTCCTCGGGATGCGCGACAGCCTGTTTAATGGCCGCTCCACCCTTAATAGAATAGATGACAGCGGTGAGCATGGAGAAGATGACGCCGCCATACACGAAGAAGATACCGAGCGGTACCGAGCTGCCGTTGAGGCCCGGGAAGGCCGTGAATGTCGCAGGCAGCAGATGCCAGCCATCCACGGTGGGAAAGCCTAGCAGCATGAGCGAGAAGCCGGTCATGAGCAACGCCGTGGCAATCTTTCCGGGAAAGACGACGTCAATGGGACGGCGGTGATAGTGGCGCACGATGAGCGTGCCGATTCCCAGGTAGATATCGCGCCCGATGATGAGCACGCAGACCCAGATGGGAAGCTCGTCGCGGACTACCAGGCCCAGCACACCGGTAAACAGCAGCGCGCGGTCGCAGATGGGATCCATAACCTTGCCGAGCCACGAGACCGTTTTGGTCATGCGAGCAATCTGACCGTCCATCCAGTCAGTGGAGGCCGCGATGGCATAGATGATGATCGCGACGACGCGATTGTTATCCGTCACAAACAGGTACAGAAAGACCAGCGTGAGGATCAGGCGCGTGAAGGTAATGAAGTTGGAGATCGTAAAGATCTTATTCGACGGGTAATCGGAGGTGCCGATAAGCTCCTTTTTGATCTTCTTTTTGATGCCCACAGGACTCCCCCGCTGGTAAACGACAAAACTTTCGATACTATACCCGTTCTGGCGATGTCTATCCAGCGCGAGCATAGAGAGTCCAGACATGAGGACGGTATCGGACGGGATGTCTATCGCTTTTGTGTACACCGGCCTCCAAAGATGTCGAAAAATGTCGGTTTTGGTGGCTGACGCACACGTTTTTGTTGAGCGAAAGTATCGATCAAGAAAAACGTTGATTCTTTGTTGCTTACCTTGTTGATTCTAAACAAAAAAGGTCAAGCACTAGGTGCCTGACCTGCAAACTTCTGGTCGGGACGACTGGATTCGAACCAGCGACCCCTTGACCCCCAGTCAAGTGCGCTACCAAGCTGCGCCACGTCCCGAAGCTTTTGTTTGTTGCACTGCTCTCGCTCGCAACAGGGAGTATATTAACCCGAAACTTTGCCCTTGTGCAAGAACTTTTTTACAAATTTTGAAGCAAGTCCAAAATTGTAGCCGCGAGCTGGGGCTTTGTTAGCACGGGAAGTTCTTGCGTACCCGCTGTGCTCACGATCCAAGCCTTGTTGGTGTCGGTTCCAAAGCCCGAATCGGCGCGCGAGACATCGTTGGCGATAATGGCATCGCAACCCTTGCGGGCGAGCTTTCGCTGTGCGTACTCCAGGACGTTGTCGGTCTCGGCCGCAAAGCCGATCACGCACCGCTTTCCCTTTTGGCGCGAAAGCTCGGCCAAGATATCGACCGTCTCGACCAGTTCGATACGATCCAAGCGCTCGTTGGCCTTTTTGAGCTTATGGTCGGCAGGGGCTGCGGAGGTGTAGTCAGCGACAGCCGCTGCGCAAATGGCCGCATCGGCCGTCTGAAAGGCGCTCAGTGCCGCCTGGAGCATCTCTGCGGCGGTCTGCACGCGCACGCACTCCACGCGGCGGGGAACGTTGAGCGATGTCGGTCCCAACACAAGCGTGACCGTAGCACCGCGGCGAGCGGCCTCCCCCGCCAGGGCGATGCCCATCTTGCCCGACGACCGGTTGCCAATGAAGCGCACGGGGTCGATCGGCTCGTGCGTGGGGCCGGCGGGGATCACGATGCGCTTGCCTGCCAGGTCTTGCGGGACGGGGTTCAGCACCTCGCAAACGGCCTCGACGATGTCCTCGGGTTCGCTCATGCGTCCCGTGTCCACGTCACCGCAGGCAAGGTAGCCGCTGCCGGGTCCCACCACATGGACACCACGCTCGCGCAGCGAGGCCATATTGGCCTGCGTCGCCGGCGCCTTCCACATGCCGTTGTTCATGGCGGGTGCGATCACGATGGGTCGCGGCGTGGCAAGCAGCGTGGTGGAGATGAGGTCATCGGCGATACCGTTTGCCATCTTGGCGATGATATTCGCCGTGGCGGGCGCCACGACTACCAGATCGGGCTCCTGAGCCAGTGAAATGTGGTGGATGGGATCGGAGGGGTCGTCGAATAGGCCCACGGCGACCGGTTCGTTGGTGAGCGCGCGGAAGGTGAGCGGCCCCACAAACTCAGTGGCATGCTCGCTCATGACGACCTTGACGTGCGCGCCGCGCTTTTGGAGCAGGCGCACGATATTGCACGACTTATAGGCGGCGATCCCGCCGGTAATGCCCAGCAGGATCGTTTTTCCCTCAAGTTGCATTGAATTGTTGGATGCCGCCGTCATCATTTAAGCTTCCTTGCTGGGAAGCACCAGCAGGCGGTGACAATACGGGCAGTGCGCGATCTCGCTACCGTCGTGGTTGAGGTCGCTCATGGACGATGCCTGCAGTGCGGTGTGGCAGATGGTGGGAATGTTGCCCTTGATAGTCTCGACGGCCAGGCCGCGGAACTGCTTGAGCAGACGTTCGTAATCGGTGAGCACGTCGGTCGGCAGCGTGGCGGCAAGGGCGGTGCGCTCCTTGGTGGCGGCGTCAATCTGGGCCTGGAGGTCGGCGGCCTTGGCGCGGGCGGCCTTGGTGTCGGCCTTCACGCCCTCCTCAAACTTGGCGATGATGGCCTGCGCGCGAGCCTCGCGGTCGAGCGCCTCCTTATGGGCGGTGACGACTTCCTTGCGGGTATGCTCTATCTTGTCCAGACGCTTGGCCAGGGTGGCGAGCTCGTTCTCCAGGTCTTGAACCTCGCGGTAGTCAGAGCCATCAACATGGCGCTTCTTGGCGGCCTCGATGGCGTTATTGGTCTGAATCTCGGTGGTGTTGAGATCGTCGAGCTCAATATCCAGGTCCTTGCGCTGGGCGTAGAGCTTGGTCATCTCGGCCTTGAGCTTAATGTAGGTCTTGCGCTTGGAAGCGAGCTCCTTGAGCTCCGGCATATTGGCAAGTTCGCTCTTGTTGCGGGCGAGCTCCAAATCGATCTGTTGCAGCTTGAGTAGCGTAGCGCCGGCGCTCATAAGTTCTCTCCTTTTGTCACAGTCCACCATTGGCAAGGGTTCAGTATTTTAATCGTATGACGGGGGTCAACCCCGGCGTCAACCGCAGAGTTCATCAAGATATCAACGAACGGCTCCTCAGAGCGGTCGTGGCCGAGCAGGATTACCGGTAGTCCGCGTAAGGCAAGGTCTTGTGCCACGTGGTAGCCCGCTTCGCCCGTCAAAATGACATCTGCGCCTGCGGCGATGGCGAGCTCTCCAAAGTCGCCCAGGGAGCCGCCCAAAATGGCGACGGTCCGGCACGGGCTATCGGCCTCGCCCCACACGCGTGGATCGCTGCCAAACGCCGTGGCGGCGCGAGTGGCAAGGTCGCGCAGGCTGCAGGGGTCGTTGAGCGTCGCAAGGGCTCCCAGACCGCAGGACTCGGGATCGTCCACGTGCTCCAGCGAGCTTGCGGGCACGGCGTCCAACAGCGTACTTAGGCAGACGCGTGCCTCGTGCGAGCGGTCCAGGTTGGTGTGGAGCGAGATAATGCTCACCCCGCAGCGGGCCGCCTCGTAGAGCGCCGCACTGCATTGGGGGCGAGTCGCGCTGGGCGGGCAAAACGCCTCGGGCGCCTTGATGTAGACGGGATGATGCGTCAGCAACACGTTGGCTCCGGCTTCCAAGGCACGCTGCACGTTGTCCCTGGTAGCATCGAGCGCGCAGGCCACGCCGCAGATCTCGTCATTGGGGTCGCCAACGGATAAGCCTACGTGGTCCCAGGGCTCGGCGTCCGTCTTGGGATAGCGTGCCAGCAGGGCGTGCTTGAGCTCGGCGACGATCATGCGGCACCTACGATTGAGAGCAGCGTCTGGGCAAAGTCGTCCAGATCGCTGGGGTTTACGCGGTCATCGAAGGAGATACGCAGTGCGCCCAATGCCTGCTCGCGACCGATCCCCATCGCGCTCAAAACGTGGCTGGGATCCATGCTGCCGCTCGAGCATGCCGAACCTGCCGACACCTCAAAACCGGCGGCGTCAAGCTTGATGATAAGCTCCTCGGAGTCCATGCAGTCAATGTAGATCGATACCATGCCGGGCAGACGGTCGGCCTGCGTGTAGTCGCCCATGGTGGCGTGAATGCGCGGATGGGCCGTAAGCGTGGCGTAGAGCTTGTCGGAAAGGGCTTGCAGCTTCTCGCGCTCCTGAGCCACATGGGGTGCCAGCGTGCGGGCGGCAGCGGCAAAGGCCAGCTGCGTGCGCAGGTCCTGCGTGCCGGCGCGACGTCCGGCTTCCTGTCCGCCGCCAAAGATGCGGGGGCGCAGCGGCGTGCGGGTCTTGACGTAGAGCGCGCCGGAGGCAACGGGACCGCCAATTTTGTGGGCTGCGACGGACATGGCGTCGACGCCCAGCTCGGTAGCATCGAGCGGAATATGCAGATAGCCCTGGATGGCATCGGTGTGGAACAGAGCACCCACGGTATGCGCGGCCGCGGCAAGCTCGCGGATGGGCTGCACCACGCCGGTCTCGTTGTTGGCGGCCATGATACTCACGAGCGCGACGTCGTCGCCGAGCAGCTCGATGAGAGCGGCGGGCTCAACGTAGCCCGCACGGCAGGGCTGCACCAGGTCGACGGTAAAGCCGGCGGCGCGCAGCAGCGGCAGGTTGTCCAGGATCGAATCGTGCTCGATGGCAGATACGATCACACGGTTACGCTTGCGGTCGCGCTGGCGAGTGCCCTCGGCAAGACCGAGGAGCGCCAGCTGGTTGGCCTCGGTACCGCCGTTGGTCAGGACAATCTCGGACGGGCGGACGCGCGCGCCAAAGCTGCGGGCGATCTCGCGACGTGCAATCTCCAGGCGCGCGGCGGCCTTACGGCCGAGCGAATGCAGCGAGTTGGGGTTAACGCCGGCAAGCTCGCTGTCGTCGTACTCGCGCTGCGCAAGAAGCGCCTCGGCGCGCATGGGCGTCGAGGCGGCATAGTCAAGATTCACGGGTATGCGGTTTTGACCTGCGGTCATAAGGGGTTATGCCTCCTGTGCGGCCTCGTTGCCCAGCTTCTGCAGCAGCGCAACCTCGGCAGCGGGATCTTCGGACTTAAATACGGCGGAACCGGCCACGAGGACGTTGGCGCCAGCCTTAACGACCTCGGCGATGTTCTTGGAAGAGATACCGCCATCGACCTCGATCAAGGGCGATACGCCGTGGCGCTCACACATAGCCGTAAGCTCGTGAAGCTTTGCAATGGTGCCCGGGATAAAGCTCTGGCCGCCAAAGCCGGGGTTCACGCTCATGAGCAGCACCATGTCGACGACGTCGATGATGCTCATGAGCACGCAGACGGGCGTGGCGGGGTTGAGCACCACGCCGGCCTTGACGCCGCGCTGTTGCAGGTGCGTGAGCGTGCGGTGCAGGTGCGTAGAGGCCTCGTAATGCACGGTGATCATATCGGCGCCAGCATCGGCATACCAATCGACCGTCTCGTCGGGGTTCGAAACCATAAGGTGCGCGTCGACCGGCACGTCGGTGGAGCGCTTGACGGCCTTGAGGATATCAACGCCAAAGGTGAGGTTGCCGGTAAAGTGACCGTCCATAACGTCAAAGTGCACGTAGTCGGCGCCGGCGATCTTGTCGAGTTCGCCCTTAAGGTTGGCCATATCGGCCGAGAGGACGGACGGAGCGATTTTGATGGAACCCATGGTAGTAGCCTTTCTGCGCTAGTCGGTGAGTCCGTAGAACTCTTGCGATGGGACGCGGTCGGTGAGAATCTCGAGCGCCCTATCCAAAGTAACACCGTTGTAGAGCGTTTGCTCCACGGCAAAGGTGAGCGGAATGTCTACGCCCAGTGAACGGGCGAGCTCGCTCACGCTGCGGGTCGCAACGGCGCCCTCGACCACCATGTGCGTGCGTGCCTGGTACTCTTCGAGCGACACGCCATGAGCGAACTCGTAGCCAAAGGTGCGGTTGCGCGAATGCTCCGAAGTGCAGGTGGCGATGAGGTCGCCCATGCCGGCGAGTCCCATGCAGGTTATGGCCTGGCCGCCGCGGGCGTGCACCAGGCGGCTGATCTCGGCCAGGCCGCGCGTCATGATAAGGGCGAGCGTGTTGTCGCCCGCGCCAGTGCCGGCGGAGATGCCGCACACGATGGCGATGACGTTTTTCATAGCGCCGCAGACCTCGACACCGGTCATGTCCTGCGACAGGTAGATGCGGAATGCCGTGGACAGGAGCAGGTCCTTAAAGGTCTCCCCTATCTGCGGATCTTCGCTGGCAATGACGGCGGCAGAGAGCCCGCCGCGGCAAATCTCCTCGGCATGGTTGGGACCCGAGAGGGCTGCCACACGCCGCTCGTTGCCGATCTCGCTGGCAATGACCTCGCTCATGAGCAGGCCGGACTCGGGCTCGATGCCCTTGGTGAGGCACAGGACCGGAGTCTCGGTATCGATAAACAGCGCTGCCTGATGGCACACGTCGCGCAAGTGCGTGGAGGGCACGGCAAAGACGATTGCATCGGCACCGTCGAGCGCCTGGGCGAGCTCGGTCGTTGCTACCACGTTATCAGGCAGCTCGTATCCCACCAGATACCGGGGATTGCGGTGCTCACCATTGATGCCGGCGGCCGTCTGCTCGCTGTGGGCCCACATGGTCACGCGCTCGGCTCGCGCGGCAGCAAGGCCGGCGACGGCGGTTCCCCAGGAGCCGGAGCCAATCAGCGCAACATTCATGACTCTCTCCTACTTATCGTCGGGCTCGGTGACGCGCTTGGTAAACGAGAGCTTGGACTCCTTACCGGCCATGAGCTTTTGGATATTCGAGCGATGGGCCCACACCACGGTGATGCCGATCATCGCCATGCAGAATTTGAGGCCCAGGCTGCTGTACGGAAAGACCGCGCAAGCAGCGATGGGAAGACCGATGGCAGCAGCAAGCGAGCCCACCGACACATACTTGGTGATGGCGACGGCCACGATAAACATGCCCAGCAGTGACAGGCCAATGGGCCAGTACCAGGCAAGAATCACGCCCAGACCAACGGCGATACCCTTGCCGCCATGGAAGATGAGGTAGGGCGAGAAGATATGGCCCCACACGGCTGCCAGGCAGATGGCGCCGAGCATCCAGTCGCCGGGGGCTCCAGGCGCCATGATGTTCGGCGGAAAACCATAGCCCAGATCGGCGATGAGCGGACGGGCGATAAGGACGCAGATGGCGCCCTTAAGGCAGTCGAGCAGCAGCGTGAGTGCAGCGACCTTGGGGCCGGCCACGCGCAGCGCATTGGTGGTGCCGATGTTGCCGGAGCCCGCATTGCGAATGTCGGTGTGGTTGAACACGCGGCCCAGGATCAGGCCAAACGGAATCGCTCCGATAAAGAACGAGACCACGGCGCAGATGGCGGTCAGAAGAATCGGATTATGCATCCTTTTGCTCCTTCTTCCTAAAGAAGAGTCGTATGGGCGTGCCGGCAAAATCGAAGGTCGAGCGCATGCGGTTCTCCACGTAGCGCTGGTAGGTGTCGTTGACCAGGTCGCTGTGGTTGACGAAGAACGTAAACGTCGGCGGGTTGATGCCCGTCTGAGTCACGTAGTGCATGCGCAGGCGACGCTTGCCGTCCACCACGGTGTGGCCAAACTCGCGCAGGTCGGTGAGGAAGGTGTTGAGGCGCGAGGTGGTGATCTTTTGCGAGCGCGTCTTCTCGGCGGCGTCGACCATCGCCCAGATCTTCTCGACGCTGCGGCCAGTGAGGGCAGAGATGCGCAGGTACTGGGCCCAGGGAGCCATGACGCCCAGACGGCGGTCGACGGTCTCCATGCAGGCCTCGCGCTTGCGGTCGTCATCGAGCAGATCCCACTTGTTGAGTAACACGACGATGGCGCAGCCGCGCTCGATGGCCAAGCCCATGACCTTCTGGTCCTGCTCGGTAACGCCCACGGAGGCGTCGACGACGAGCAGTGCCACGTCGGCGCGATCGATGGCGCGCAGGCCGCGGACCATCGAGTAGTACTCGATGTTCTCGTACACGGTGCTCTTCTTGCGAATGCCCGCGGTGTCGACCATGCGGTAGTGCTTGCCGTTACGCTCCACGACGGTGTCGATGGCGTCGCGCGTCGTGCCGGCAATGTTGGACACGATAGAGCGATCGGCGCCCAGGATGCGGTTGAACAGCGACGACTTACCGGCATTGGGGCGGCCGATGATAGCGACGTTCAGCGCGTCGGGGAACTCATCGGCGACCTCGTCCTCTTCCTCCGGAAGCAGGGCCACGATGTCGTCGAGCAGGTCGCCCGTGCCATGGCCATGCAGGGCCGAGAGCGGCGTGGGCTCACCGATGCCGAGCGAATAGAACTCCCAGATGCTGTCATTCTCGCGATCGGGGTTGTCGAGCTTGTTCACCAGCAGAAAGACCGGCTTGTCGCAGCGCTTGAGCATGCGGGCGACCGACTCGTCCTCCTCGGTGACGCCGGTGCGGCCGTCGACCACAAACAGAATGACGGCGGCTTCCTCAGCGGCAGCGAGCGCCTGGTCGCGGATGGACGTGGCAAAGACGTCATCGCTCTTGAGCGGCTCGATGCCGCCCGTGTCGACGATGGTGAACTCGCGGCCGTTCCAATCGGCCGTGTGGTACGAGCGGTCGCGCGTGACGCCGCGGGACTCATGGACGATAGCGTCCGAGGTTTGGGCCAGGCGGTTAACGAGCGTGGATTTGCCCACGTTGGGGCGTCCGACGACGGCGACGATAGGTTTCATCTGCACTCCTTTAATGGGTAGGGTCAGCGGGAATAGTTGAATTGGCGGGCGTTATGCCAAGGATGTGCTCCAGGGTATCGAGCAGCTCATGCGGCATGGTCGACACCACATGAACCTCGGCGCCGCGACTGGTAAGGCTTGCGAGTAAATCGTCACGATGATACTCGTCAAGCGTCATGCCGTCAGCGTTGAACATGAGCTTAGGCACAAAGAGCATAACCCCCGAGAGGTCTTGCGGCAGCTGCTCCAGGATATCGCTCGCGACGATGAGGCCGGTCACGTCCACGTTGCCGCCAAAGTAGCGGTTCTTGATGGCCGTGACGGAGCCGGCAAGGCCGTGCGGCGATTCCACAAAACGTGCCACCGTATCGCGCGCGCTGGCACCGGAGAGGCACAGGAGGCGTTGGTTGCGCTCGGCGATGCCAGCGCGGACGCGGGCCAGACGCTCGGCGTCGGCGGCAAGCACGTCGTCGGTCTCATCCAGATACGAGCGGATCATGCCGATGCCGTCGTAGTACTGCGGGTAGCCGTCGTAAAAGTCCGCCTCGGGAGGCTCGATGCCGGCGTCCAGATAGAACTCATCGCTCATCTGGAAGGTGTGGCGGCCAAAACGCTCGTAGGCACGATCCTGGTAGGGACGGATCATGGCAATGGTCTCGCACGCAAGCTCAGGTTTGTCGCTGTATGACCAGGTAAATCGGTTCTGGTGCTTGGTAAAGCCCAGCGGAACGATGCCCAGGCTCGTGATCTGCTCGTGCTCCTCACAAAAGCGCAGAGTCTTTTGAAGCTCCTCACCGTCGTTCATGCCGGGGCACAGCACGATCTGCGCGTGAATCTCGATGCCAGCCGCCATGATGGCCTCGAGCACGTCCATGCCGCGCTGGGCGTTGCGGCCCATCATGCGGCGGCGGACGTCGGGGCTCACGGCGTGGACCGACACGTTCATCGGACTCATGTTGCGATCGATAACGTTTTGCACGTCCTCGTCGGTGAGGTTGGTCAGCGTGACGAAGTTGCCCTGCAGAAAGCTCAGACGGTAGTCGTCGTCGCGAATATAGAGCGTGGAGCGTCCGCCCTTGGGCAGCATGGTCATAAAGCAGAACACGCAGGCGTTTACGCAGGTGCGCATGCCATCGAAGATAGGGCCATCGAACTCCAGACCCCAATCCTCGCCGGGAAAGCGGTCGAGCTCAACGGGGGTGACGGTGCCGTCACGTGGATCGAAAATCTCCAGCTCGACGGTGTCGTCATCTGCCTCCCAGAGCCACACGATCATATCGGTCAGTTGCTCGCCGTTGACCGTGAGCACGCGCATGCCCGGCTCGATACCCACATCCCATGCGGGCGATTCGGGACGCACGTTTTTAACGAGCGCGCCCTCACCCGGCTCGGGGTCGCGGCTGCGCCCGTAATCGGCCACCTCGGCGGCGTATGCGGGTACGGTCTGGTCCATGATTAGCGGCAAAGCTCCTTGATGCGCTCGACGGTGCGCTCGATGTGTTCTTGCGGGGTGGAGGCTCCGGCGGTGATGCCGATGTGGCGTGCGTTGACAAACCATGCGGCCACGATCTCGGATGTCTCCTCGATGTGATGGGTGTGCTTGCAAGCCTCGGCGCAAATCTGCGCCAGGCGGCGGGTGTTGCCCGAGTTCTTGCCGCCCACCACGACCATGCAGTCGCAGCGGTTGGCAAGTGCGGCTGCTGCCTGTTGACGCTCGCTCGTGGCGGCGCAGATCGTGTTGATCACACGCAGCTCCTGCACGCGCGGGGTAATGGCGGCAACAACCTCGGACAGGTTCTGCGCGGTTTGGGTGGTCTGGACAACTAGGCCCACCTTGCCCTTGAGCGGCAGCGCGTCCGCATCGGCGGCGCAGCTCACGACCTGCGCGTCATCGCCGGCATGGCCCAGGATGCCCTCCACCTCGGGATGGCCCGGCTCGCCCACGACGAGCACGCGATAGCCCTCGCGTACCAGGCGCTCGGCGGCCACGTGGACCTTCTTCACGTAAGGGCAGGTGGCATCGACCACATCGAGGCCGCGCTTGCGAGCGGCCTCGATCACCTGCGGCACCACGCCGTGCGCGCGGATGATCACGGTGCCCGTTGCGGCATCGTCCAGGGTGTCGGCCAGACCGACGCCTGCCTCGGCAAGCTCGCGCACCACGATGGGGTTATGGATGAGCGGACCCAGGGTGTGGACCTGAGAGGTCTCCCCCACCTGCGGGGCGGCCGCCAGGGCCATATCGAGCGCGCGCTGCACGCCGTAGCAGGTGCCGGCGTGGGCGGCGATTTCGATGGTGGGGTCGTCTGCCTTGCCGGGCACGGCCTCGGCAGAGCTCATGACTTCCTCGCCCATGGCTAGAACCTGCCCGGATGCTCGGCGCATAGGTCGTCGCGCATGGCGTAGACGCGATTCATGGCCTCGGACTCAAACCAAGCCAGACGCTCCTTGCGCTTGAGCTCTGCCGGCGCATCGGATAGCGAGATGGCCTTGCCGGCGCGGATCCAGCACTTTTTGGGGCGCATGAGCTTTTTGCCCGCAGGCGTAATATCGGACCAGCCGCAGATGGCGAGCGGGTTGACGGGCGCCTTGCCCATCTGGGCGATGAGCGCAAAGCCGCCGTGGACCTCGGGCTTGATCTCGCGCGAGCGAATGCGCGTGCCCTCGGGGAAGATCAAAACGTCCTCGCCGCGCTGCAGCGCATGCTGGGCGGCGCGCAGGCACTTCATGTCGGCGGTGCCGCGCTCGACGGGAATACCGCCCACGCGACTAAAGGCCCAGCGCACAATCTTGCTCTTGGCAAACTCGGACTTAAAGATGGGGCGCACGCGGCGGCCGCCAAAGAACAACGCCGTCTCCACGGCCAGCAGCTCGGCCATCGAGGTGTGGTTGCAGATGACCACGCTGCCGCGGCCTTCCTGGCGCTCAAACAGCAGGTCGCTATCCTCGACCTTCCAGCGCCACATGAGCTTGGAGAAGACCCACAGGATGCCCATGACTACGGCGACAGTGCCGCGGATGAGCGCCGGGAACTCGGCGTAGGGGGCGTTGTAGTAATCCTCGGGCGTCTGCTTAAACAGGCGCATGGGCTACCTCCTTTGGTTGATGAGGTCCTCGATGATCGAGACGACCTCGTCGATGGTGTGGGCGGTGGAGTCGACGTGCACGGCGTCCTCTGCGGGCACGAGCGGTGCAACCTCGCGGCTGCTGTCGAGCTTATCGCGCTGCTTGAGGGCGTCGAGGGTCTCGTCCACCTCGGCCTCGAGCTGCTCGGCAGTAAGCGGCTGAGTGTCGTTTTGGTGGCGCTGCAGCACGCGGCGGCGGGCGCGCTCACGCGGGTCGGCGGTCAGGAACACCTTGACCTGAGCGTTGGGGAACACGACGGTGCCAATGTCGCGACCCTCGGCGACAATGTCGCGGTCCTCGGCGGCGCGGCGCTGGTGGATGAGCATGGCGGCGCGCACCCCCGGGTAGGCCGAGACCTTGGACACGTTGGCGTCGACCTGCGGGGTGCGGATGGCAGCCGATGCGTCCTGGCCGTCGATGGTCAGGCGCGTGTCCTCGCCGGTGCCGTTGGTAAAGCGAATCTCGATCTGCTCGGCGAGGGCGTCGATGGCCGCCTCGTTATCCAGGTCGATGCCGCGGTCGAGTGCGGCGAAGGTGACGGCGCGATACATGGCTCCCGTGTCGAGCTTGTTAAAGCCCAGCTGGCGGGCGATCTCCTTGGCGATAGTGGACTTGCCGGAACCGGCGGGGCCGTCGATGGCGACGATCATACAATGCTTCCTTTCGGTGGTTGACGTGTTGGTACGGGACGCAGGCGCTGCGGCTTGGCGGG